>JALYHV010000025.1 GCA_030776205.1 Myxococcota bacterium
CAGTACAAGGCCCGGTACAAAAGGGAGATGCGTGACCGACCCGTCTGAGCGGTCCGCACGAGCCTGAGAAGCGACGCAGTCGACATGGCCCTCCGCCCCATCCCTCGTCCTCGTGCGCCTCGCGTCGGCCGGCCGACCGGTAAGTTCACGCAGCATCGCCGCCTCGAGTTTCTCCGCGAGAAGCTGGAGGGGCACTCCGCAGGGCTCACTCTCGAACAGCTCGCCGCGATGCTTCGCGTGACGCCGCGCTCGGTGCGGCGGTACTTGCGCGAGCTCGGGCTCCTTACCGAGCTGGAGTCCATCGAGGTGCGGCCGGGCGGAATGCACTTGTGGCGGATCAAGCCGAGCGAGCGAGGTCGAACCGTCGCGTTGCGACGCACGTAAGCCTACGGTCTACTCGCTGCGCGCCGGGTCTTCGAGGTCCTCAAGGGGTCGGCGCTCTTCGACGAGATCGATCTCGCCCTTCGGCAGGTGGCGCAGGTGGCGCATCGCCCTGTCGTCCGCGCCGCCGTTCGCGGTGAGGCCTCGGGGGATGCTCGGCTGGAAGATCGTTTCGCGTACATTCCGTGGACCGCGCGCGGTTACGCCCATCGAAGCGACGACATCGACGCGGCGTTTCAGGCTGTCGCTGACTTTCGTGTGCTTCGGTTCCGGTACCGCGAGGAGACGATCGACGGCAAAATGAGCAAGGACGGCAAGGACGGCAAAGACGGCAAGTCGTCGCGCGTCACGTCGCACCCCTACGCCCTCGTTCTCCACGGCGGATCCATCATCTGCCTCGCGCGAGACATCGAACGCAGCTCGACGCGAGCGTTCCTCTTCGACCGCATGAACGAGCTCGACGCGACCAGCGAGGAGAAGTTCGAGATGCCTCCGGAGTTCTCGATCGCGGATTGGCTTCAGGGTGATTTCGGCGTGGCGAAGGCGGCGCATTCCTTCAAGCTGCTCATCGAGTTCGACCCGCGCGTGGCCGAGGTCGTGCGCGCCCGCCGAGTGCATCCTTCGCAGAAGCTGGCCGTCGCCGCGGATGGCCGCGTCCGGGCGTCGCTCGTGCTCCCCGAGGCTCCGGAGGTGCTGGCGCAGGTACGAAGCTGGGTGCTCGGCTTCGGTGCAGCGGCCCGCTTGCTCGAGCCGCAGGAGCTCGCGGAGGATCTCGCGCGTGAGCTCCGGCGTGCGGCAGAGCGTTATACGACCTGAGCTGCCGCGCTTAGGGCACTCCTAGCCGCACGGGGGTAATCTCCCCGTAGGACATGTCCACTCCGCCTCTCCCGGTACTGCATGACGGCGCGTCGCTCGCGGCCAAGAGACCTCCGGTCGAGATGTCGTCGCTCGGGCATGCGGCGCTGCGTCGCGGGCTGTGGTGGCAGAAGATCCCGGCCTACGAAGCGATCGACGAGCTGACGTTTCTCGACCACGCGTGGCAGGCCAAGCATTCGATCACCAAAGTGTCTCGGCTGGTGGAGACCATTCGGGACATGGTGCCGGCCCGGTTCGTCGAGGACCTCGAGGGAGGCATGAAGCGCGCGCCGATGAGCGTTCGGGTCAGCCCGTACATCGTGGCGCTCATCGACTGGGAGCATCCGTACGAGGACCCGCTGCGCACCCAGTTCCTCCCGCTTGCCTCGCAGCTTCTTCCCGATCACCCTAAGCTCGGGCTGGACTCCCTGCACGAGCAGCTCGACGCGCCGGTTGCCGGCCTCACACACCGCTACGCGGACAAGGCGCTCTTTCTCCCGCTCGACACCTGCCCGGTGTACTGCCGATTCTGCACGCGATCGTACGCCATTGGGCTCGATACCGACGAAGTCGAAAAAGTCCATCTCCGGCCCAACGAAGAGCGCTGGCGCCGGGCGTACCAGTACATCGCCTCGAGACCCGAGCTCGAAGACATCGTCATCAGCGGCGGTGACGCCTACCAATTGCGCGCCCAGCACCTCGAGGAAATCGGTGACGCGCTGATCGCGATACCCAACGTGCGGCGCATGCGATTTGCGACCAAGGGCCCGGCCGTCATGCCGATGAAGATATTGACCGACCACGCGTGGGTCGACGCCTTGACGCGCGTGGTCGAGAAAGGCCGCAAGCGACACAAAGACGTCGTGCTCCACACTCACTTCAACAGCGCGAACGAGATCACCGGCATCACGGCCGATGCGATGAATCGCCTGTTCGAACGGGGCATTGTAGTACGTAACCAGAGCGTACTGATTCGCGGGGTCAACGATAACGTCGACGCGATGACGCTGCTCGTCAAGCGCCTTGGCCACGTCAACGTCCACCCTTATTACGTGTACGTCCACGACATGGTGAAGGGCGTCGAGGACCTCCGGACCAGCGTAGATACGGCGATTCACATCGAAAAAAACGTGCGCGGCATCACCGCTGGATTCAACACGCCCACGTTCGTCGTCGACGCACCCGGCGGGGGCGGCAAACGGGACGTGCACTCCTACGAGTATTACGATCGGGACACGGGCGTCAGCGTCTTCGCGGCGCCGAGCGTCAAGCCCGGGCAGCTCTTTCTGTACTTCGATCCCACGCACCAGCTGGCCACGCATCAACAGCGCCGCTGGAGCGACCCACGCGAGCAGAAAATGATGATCGAAGACGCCCTAAGCGGGGCGCGAAATAGGTCGCGCTGAAAGCGAGGAGCGCTCGCTGTCGACGGGGGAGCGTTTGCGCTGGGCGGACCGGACACGATCGAGGAGTGTTTCGGAGCCGGACACCGCCGCTGAACCAGCGCAGACCCAATTTCATCGTTCCAAACGTAACGATGGTCTCCTTTCGACGTTGTTTCTCGCCGATTTCATTTCGGGCATCTCGACGATTGTCGAGAGCGAGAGAAGGTCAGCGGGCGAGCGCGGACTCGGGATATTGCGCCTTCAGCATCTCGCCAACGTCTCTTGCTTCGGTACTTCGACCGAGCGAACGAAGCGCGCGCGCCTCTACCGCGAGCTCCTCCGGGACGAGCTGCCGCGAAGGCAGAGCGCCCGCCGCGCGGATGGCCCGCAGGGCAGACTGGGCGTCGCCGCGTGCGAGGGCACTCCGTGCTTGGCCGATGAGTGACGCTTCATGCGCCAATGCATCCTCTCCTCCGATGCCTCCGACGGGCTGTGAGGTCTTGCGGAGGCTGTGACGGTTCGGAGGAAGGCCGGCGGTCGGCGGCGGACCGACTACGCGTTCAGAGGCCTCTTTGGATGGGCGCGTTACGAAGGCGGAAAGCGCAAACGCACCGTCGCTCGCCGCCCCGTGCTCGCTTGCGCCGATATCGGGAAGGAGGGCCGGCGCCGAGACGGAGGTGGCTCGCGGCGCCGCGGGCGCGATGGCGAGCGGTATCTCCTCGTGCGGAAGAGCAGGCGCGGAAACGAAGCGGAGCAGGGCCAAAGCCAGTCCGACCGTGGCCGTTCCACCGAATAGCGTCCCGAAGAGCACGGCCTTTGCGCTCGTGCCGCCCGCGACCGAAGCCACACTGGTTGCTCCCGCGATGGCACCGGCTGTGCGCGCCACTCCGCCCCAAATGGTGGCGCGAGAGCTTGCGCTCGGCGCGTCGGCCTTGGCGGCAGCCAGCAGAGCCTTCGTGGCCGGAGTGAGTCGCAGCTGGCTCATTCGTCGCCCCGCTGAAGCGCGAGCGCTTCCTCGAGTTCGACGCGGGCGACGCGAAGGCGCGAATACACCGTGTTCATCGGGATGCCGAGCACCTCGGCGATTTCTGGCGCGGTCATTTCCTCGATTTCGTGGAGGACGAGCACCGCCCGCCGGCCCACGTCAATTGTCTCGAGCGCGGCATCCAGCTTGGAGATGGCCTCGCGGCGGGCGAGGGCATCGGGCTGGGATGCGTCGATGACGGCGCGCGATGCGATGTCGCCTCCGTCGGGGTCCTCGGGGTGACGGCGCCGATGACGCCGGGCGTCGCTTGCGATGCGGAGCACGATCTGAAAGAGCCACGCTCTCGGTCCGTGACCGCGATCCTCGAAGTCCTCGAACCGACGATGCGCGACGACGAACACCTCCTGCGTGCGGTCGTCGATGTCCGATTCGTGCACTCCGAGGCGACGCAGGTTTCGCCAGACGAATGCAACGTGTGCCTCGTAGAGCGCACGGAAGCTGCGCGCTCGTGCTGCTGCCTTTCCGAGCCCCGGCAGCTCGATGGGCGAGAGCGTGGGAACGGGCGGTGCCGGGACCTGGAGGGCGGCGCTGCTCACCGACTGCGAATGGCTGCCGGCTTGCGCGTCCGTCATCGGACGCCCCAAGAAAGTGCGAGCTCCGCGCGACCCGACCAGAGGGATGAGTCGATGTTCGAGTCGCTGAGGCCCTGGCGCGATGCGGCATTCAATCCGAAAATGGCGCGGAGGGCGATCGCGAGATCGCTGCCGAGCTCGCCGCGCAAGTCCACGCTCGGCCCGATCGTGTCAGGTCGTGCCGCCCACGCGTAGTAGACGACCAGATCCGCGCCGCCACACACGTCGAGCTGGAGACCGTGCCGGTTCGAGTAGCGCCCCTGCACCCGCATGCACGTATCGACGCGCAACCAGCCAAGGTTTTGGCCTATGCCAATCGAGGGTCGCAGGTGAACGCCGGGGGCGATCTCAAAAAAGGCGAAGGGGGTCGCGCCTGCAACCGGTCCGCCCCCGGTGCCGCTCATGAGGAAGGCGCCGACGCCAAGCTCGAATCCCGTATGTTCTTCGAAGCGTGGTCCGGGGCGTTCCGGTTCGCTGGTCTTTTCGGCCGCGGGGGGCTCGCCGGGCCACGGTGGGAGCGCCGGGACGCCGTTGCTCGCCGGCAGCCCTCCGTTCGCGGCGAGGTCGGGCGCATCTGCTGTCGCTTGGACGCCAACGTTCGACACGGAAGCCGTCTCCTGCGGGGGGGGGCTCGTGCCTGCTGCAGACGATGGCTCGCGATCGCGCGCCGCGTCGAGCACGAGCGATGCCCAGACGCCGACCGCTCGTGCGAGCCCGCGGCACTCGGCGCCTGACTCCGCGAGCTCACGGTGCGCGAGGAGTGTTCCCTCGGCGTTGGCGATCGTGCCTTGCGCGCGCAGCCCGCCACTTGCGGCGGGGTCTATTCGCATCGAGACGATCCACGAGCCGGGCGGCGTTCGGGCGGCGCCTACCGTAAGGCGAAGGAGCGCCTCTGCGCGGTCCCGATCCGTACAGGCTGCGGGGCTGTCGAATACGATTCGGGGCGGCACGGCTGCGTCCACGGCATTCCCCCTTTGAGTCTCGATCGCCAGCTGGTCTCGCATGGCCACACACGCAAAAGACCGTCACTGGCAGAACAAACCGTCTGCATTCCAGCGCACCGATGCGTACCCGTCGTGTTCGCTCGTGACCATCGCCCAAGAATAGGCGCGCCGGCCGCATCGAGCTCGGCTCTTTTGGAGGCAGCCACCGCTGCTCGCGCAAAAGCAAAGCCCTGACAGTCATTGCGGTCCATGGCGCGTAAATCTGAGCCCTTCAAAAAAGGATGGTTCAGAGGCGGTATTGGGACGAACAGAAAGGTAGTTCGGCGCTACTTAGCTCAACAAGCTTGGGCTGAATCCGTTGCGATCTCGCATATCTAGCTTCAACGGAATCGGCCGTTCCCATTGTGAAGACCGAGGGTGAGGGTTTTGCCATGCACTACGCCACGGCATTGTCAACCACTGCGATCCTGTTCATGGTCGGTTGCGGCGCGCGGACCGTTCTCGACGAGAACGTCGCGCCGCTTGCCGACAACGGCGGCTCCGGTTCGAGCGGCTCTTCCAGCAGCGAAACATCCGGGAGCTCTGGAGGCTCCGCCGGCTCCGTTGCGTCCAGCGGCAGAGGAAGCTCGGGCGGAGTAGCTGGCTCGGGTGGCGTGGCGGGTTCCGGTGGAGTGGCGGGTTCCGGTGGAGCGGCGGGCTCGGGAGCTGACGCCGGGTCGGGCACCCCGCCGGTCGCGCCGATCGCCTGCGGTGCGGCCACCTGTTCCGCCGGTTCGCAAGAGTGCTGCGTCCGATTCAACGGAGGTGGCGGCGGAACGACGCGCAGCTGCACGGCGGTTGGGCAATGCACGAACGGGTTGCCGCTGACGTGCTCGAGCGGCGCGAGCTGCGCGGCAGGCCAAGTGTGCTGTCTCAGCATTGCAGGAGCGGGCGGCCCAGGCGCAACGTGTGCGGCCTCGTGCGGCGCGGGCCCGACGGGCGGAGTCCAGCTGTGCTCCAACAACCAAGGCTGTCCTCGCAATGAGGTTTGCCAGACACGCTTTGGCGTCAGCTTCTGCGCGCCCGGGCGGCGAGGCGGAGGAGGCGGAGGCGGCGGTGGCGGACGCGGTGGCGGAGGCGGAGGCGGCGGCGG
>JALYHV010000026.1 GCA_030776205.1 Myxococcota bacterium
CACCTGGGAGGTCTCTCGAGGAGCGCGCGCGACATGGTCCGCGTCCTCGACGCGGCCAGTTACGACGTCGTCCTCGTCGAGACCGTGGGGGTAGGCCAGGACGAGCTGGAGATCACGCGCACGGCACTGTCGACCATCCTCGTAGTCGCGCCCGGAATGGGCGATGGCGTTCAAGCGATGAAGGCCGGCATTCTGGAGTGTGCGGACATCTTCGCGGTCAACAAGGCCGACCGCGAAGGGGCCGACGGCGCGGTGCGCGATCTCGAGCTCATGATCTCGCTCGGAGGAGTCGGCAGCTCGGCGCGCGGCAGTCTCGAACCGGGGCCGGCGTGGACGCCCGTCGTCGTCAAGTGCGTGGCCACGCGAGGGGAGGGGATCACGGAGCTGCTCGCGGCCGTCGAGCGACACCGCGCGTGGGTAAACGGCACGGTAGCGGGCGGGCAGCAGAGGCGTGAGCGCCTCGCACGAGAGGTGAAAGAGGCGCTCCGCGAAGCGCTTATCGAAGCGGCCGTACACGACCTGAAGGACGCTCTCGATGAGGCGCTCGCCGAGGTCGAGGCGCGTCTCATCGATCCCTATACCGCTACCGAGAAGCTTGTCGCGACCTTCCGGTCGCGCCGCTAAGAACGGGATCGCGAGGCGGGAGGCGGGGCTTTCTACGCGCGTCGAGTGTCAGCGCGACCGGTCGACGTTTCGATCGCAGTCCATCATCGCGCGAACGCTCGTCGTGCCGCGGAAGCAGGCCGCATCCATGTAGTTGACGTGCGGCACGCAATCGTCTTTTACCCACGCGTCATCGCCGCCAGCTGCGCGACTTACGAGGTCGCTGCACCAGCCGTCTACCTGCGACGAGCGATCATTGCCCCGGTCCTGGCACGCGCCCACGATCCACTGTGCGAGCGACTGGCATTCGCCCGCCGTGAGGGGGCGGGCTCCGTCCTCGGTTTTCGGCGCCGCCGTCGCGGGCACGCCGGCCGGCGCCACGGGGGGCGGCGGCTCCTTGGAAGCACAGCTGGCCAGCCATACGGCACCGAAGAGCAAAGCTCTGACGCGCACTTTACACCTGCGTCGTAGCGCGCGCGTCCCCTCACCGTCAATGCCGGCGACTCCTGCTCGAGCGCCCGTCCGCAGCGACCAACGAAGGCCCCTCATCCGCCTTGTGAAGCGTCGTCACGTGACCCTCAGGACCTCGTCGACAGTCGTCACACCGGCCTGAATCTTGAGCAGCCCAGCATGCCTCAGGCTGGGAATTCTGCGGCGCGAATAGATTTCCCGGTACTCGCGTGCGGGGGCCTTCGCCTTGATCAGCTCGCGGAGCTCGTCGTCGAGCTCGACGACCTCGAAGATGCCGGTGCGTCCGCGATAGCCGGTGCGCATGCATTTGTCGCAGCCCTTCGTGCGCGTGATGTCGCTCCCGGCGGGAAGGAGCACGTCGTCGCCATCCCAGAAATCCCGCTCGAGCTTCGCCGGTCGCCTGCAATGGGGGCAGGCGACGCGCACGAGGCGCTGCGCGAGCACCGCGGACAGCGCGTTCGCGACGATCCACGGCTCGACACCGAGGTCGACGAGGCGGACGATCGTCTCGACGGTATCCGAGGTGTGCAGTGTCGAGAGCACGAGGTGACCGGTCAGCGCCGCCTGCATCGCTATTCGCGCCGTCTCGGCGTCGCGCATCTCGCCCACGAGGATGACGTCCGGATCCTGGCGCAAGATGGATCGGAGCCCGGCGGCGAAGGTGAACCCCGTCCGCAGGTTGACTTGTCCCTGCGTCAATCCGTCGAGCTCCACCTCGATCGGGTCCTCGAGCGTCACGACGTTGAGCTCGCGCGTATCGATGAGCTGCATCAGCGCGTAGAGGGTGGACGTCTTGCCGGCTCCGGTCGGCCCTCCGGTGACGACGAAGCCCTGCGGCCGAGCGAGCACTTCGCGCAGCGTCGTGCGTGCATTGGAATCGAGACCGAGGTCTTCGAACGCGATGAGCTTTTGGCTCGAGAGAACGCGGAGCACGACCTTCTCGCCCTGAGAGGCCGGGAAGGTCGATGCGCGAAGGTGAACGCGCTTTCCGCCCTCCAAGTCGACCGTTATCTGGCCATCCTGCGGAAGCCGCCTCTCGGCGATGTCCATCTTGGCCAGCACCTTGACGCGCGAGACGACCTGCGTGCCGACGGCGACCGCGATTGGTTGCACGTCGACGAGCGCGCCGTCGACGCGAAATCGAACGTTCATCACGTCGTGCTTTGGTTCGAGGTGGATGTCGCTTGCGCGCTGCGAGACGGCGAGGCGAACGAGCTCGTTGACGAGGGCGACGGCATCGCCCGAAATGGGCTCGCGGGGGAGCGGGCTGGACATGGGACCGAGACTATCGCGTCCGAGGCCTGCCTTTGCCGGTCCGTTTCGGGGTGGCCTTCGGCAGCGTGGCTTTTGGGGCCGGATCGGGGGGGAGGTTTCGAGCGGTTCGAGCAGGCTTTCGGCCCACGTTCTCTGCGTCGAACGCTGCCGGGCAAACGTCGTTGACGTGGCAGTCCGCGCACGCCGGCTTGCGCGCCAAGCAGCAGCGGCGCCCGTGGAAAATGAGGACGTGGCTGGCGTGGGCCCACTGCCTCCTGGGCAGAATGGCGCACAGATCGACCTCGATACGCGCGGGGTCTCGGTTCTTGGTCCACCCCAGGCGCTGGCCCACGCGCATCACGTGGGTGTCGACGACCACACCTTCCGGCGCGTTCCAGAGCACCCCGAGGACGACGTTGGCAGTCTTGCGGCCCACCCCCGGCAGATCGACGAGCGCTGGGAGAGAACGCGGCACTTCGCCGTCGTGCGCATCGACAAGACGGCGGGCCAGACCCACCAGTGCCTTCGCTTTCATCCGGAAGAATCCCAGGCTCGCGATCAGCGGCTCCACCTCGGACGGTTCGGCGGCCGCCATCGCGCGCGCGCCGGGAAATCTCTCGAACAGCGCCGGGATGGCCTTGTTTACGGCTGCGTCGGTCGTCTGCGCGCTGAGCACCACGGCGACGAGGAGCTCGAATGGCGATCGGTGATCGAGCTCGCAGTGAGCGGTCGGATGCTGCTGCGCGAGGCGCCCCAGCGTCTCGGGCGCGAGCGCCGGCGCACGCACGAGGCGCGCTCGACGCTCCCTCGAGGGGAGCCTGCACGGCGGGGGCGGAGACGGCGTGGGAGGCACGATCGTCGCCGGATATGGCTCAGTTGAGCTCCGTGGGCGGCGGCATACTGCCTCCGTTCGACGCGGGCGGGACGCTCTCACCACCCACGCCGTCGTCGGGATCTGCGTTCTCGGCGAGACGCTCGAACGCCACGATCCGCTCCCCTTCGGTCAGCGTCATGAGCCTGACGCCCTGGGCGTTGCGACCGGTCTCGCGTATCTCGTCGACCCGCATGCGAATGGTCTGACCGCGGTCCGTGATGAGCATGACTTCGTCGTCGTCTTTCACGAGCTTCACCCCGACGACTGGTCCGTTGCGCTCGCTGGCGTCGATGAGGATGATGCCCTTGCCGCCCCGATTTTGCGTACGGAATTCTTCGATGTTCGTCCTCTTGCCGTAGCCATTCGAGCAGACGGCGAGGACGTTCGGACGCTGCGGGTCGCTTACCTCGAGGCCAACGACCTCGTCGCCCTCTGCGATGTCTATCCCCTTCACCCCATGGGTGGCGCGGCCCATCGGCCGCACTTGGTCCTCGGGGAAACGGATCGATTGGCCACTCTTCGTCGCAACGAGGACGTCGCGGGAGCCGTCTGTCACCGCCGCGTAGAGCAGCTGGTCGCCGTCGTCGACCTTGACGCCGATGATGCCCTTCTCGCGGAAATTCTCGTACTCGTCGAGCTCGGTTTTTTTGATCTGGCCTTGCTTCGTCAGCGTGACGACGAATTTTCCCTTCTCGATCCTGGGGACGAACGCTATCGCGGCTACCTTCTCACCCGATTCCATCCCGATGAAGTTCACGATCGCGCGTCCCTTGCTCGTGCGCGGCGCCTGAGGAATCTCGTAGACCTTCTTGACGTAGACCTTCCCCTTGTCGCTGAAGAAGAAGACGAAAGCGTGCGTCGACGCGACGAAGAGCTGAGTGACCCAGTCCTCCTCCCGCGCGTCCATCCCGATGCGCCCCTTTCCGCCACGCTTCTGGGCGCGGTAGTCCTTCGGGCTCGTACGCTTGATGTACCCGGCGTGCGAGATGGTCACGACCATATCCTCTTCTTGAATGAGATCTTCCTCGAGGATGTCGGCGTCGTTCTCGACGATCTCGGTCCGCCGCTTGTCAGCGTACTTCCCCTTCATGTCCTCGAGCTCCATGACGATGACGTCGTCGAGGAGCCTGGGACTGGCAAGGATGGATCGATAGTGCGCGATTGAGCCGCAAAGCTCGCCGTACTCGGTCGCGAGCTTCTCCTGCTCGAGGCCCGTCAGGCGCGAGAGGCGCATTTCCAGAATGGCTTTTGCCTGCCGCTCGGTGAGGCGATAGGGCTGCCTCCTTTTGGCCTCTTCGATCTCGGCCTCCGGCCGTCCTGCTCGCCGAACGAACGCCTCCAAACCTGCCAATGGCAGGGCGGTCAGCGCTCTCCTGGCGGCTTCGGGGTCAGCCGACTCACGTATCGTCTTTACGACCCGATCTACGTCCGAGACAGCCACGCCGAGGCCCTCGACGATCTCGCGCTGGGCCTCCGCCTGCCGCAGCTCGAAGCGCGTGCGCCGCGTGACGACCTCGCGGCGGTGCGCGACGAAGGCCTCCAGCGTCTCTTTCAGGTTCAGGACGGCGGGGCGTCCTTGGACGATGGCGAGATTGATGACCCCGAACGACGTTTGGAGGTCGGTCTGGCGATAGAGCTGGTTGATGACCACCTGGGGGATGACGTCGCGTTTCAGCTCCACCACCAGTCGAATTCCGTCGCGGTCGCTCTCGTCGCGCACCTCGCCGACGCCTTCGAGCTTCTTGTCGCGCACGAGCTCCGCGATTCGCGCGGCGACGCGTGCTTTGTTGACCTGGTACGGAATCTCGCTGACGACGATCTGCTCCTTCTCGCCGCGACCCGGGGACTTTTCCACCGCCATTCGCGCGCGCATGACGATGGAGCCCCGGCCTGTGCGGTACGCAGCCTCGATCCCCGCCCGGCCGAACACCAGCGCAGCCGTGGGAAAATCTGGGCCGGGGACGAGGCGGATGAGATCGTCGATCGTCGTTTCAGGCTCGCGCACGAGACGAATCGTCGCGTCCACGATTTCGCCCAGGTTATGGGGGGGGATGTTCGTCGCCATCCCCACGGCGATGCCGCTCGAGCCATTGATGAGAAGGTTCGGCACCTTCGCTGGAAGGACCGTCGGCTCTTTGAGCCTGTCGTCGAAGTTGGAGGCGAAGTCGACACACTCCTTGTCGAGATCGCCGAGCAGCTCGACCGCGAGCTTGGTCAGGCGGGCTTCGGTGTACCGGTACGCTGCCGCGGGGTCACCGTCGATCGACCCGTAGTTGCCTTGCCCGTCGATGAGCGGGTAGCGCATCGAGAAGCTTTGCGCGAGGCGGACCATCGCGTCGTAAACGGCGCTGTCGCCGTGGGGGTGGTATTTGCCCAGCACGTCCCCCACGATCGTGGCGCTCTTTCGGTATCCGGCCGTAGGCAGCAGGCCAAGCTCGTACGCGCTGAAGAGGATGCGCCGGTGGACCGGTTTCAGCCCGTCCCGAACGTCGGGAATCGCCCGCCCGATGATGACGCTCATCGCGTAGTCGAGGTACGAGGTCCGCATCTCGTCCTGGATCGAGATGGGCACCTTCTGCTGGGGCGCGGTCGGGGTCGGAGGGGGCGGAATCTCGGCCATGCGCCCGGATGTCTAGTCGTTCGTCGGCGCGTGGTCGAGGGCTCACCAGTCCGAGAAAGCGCGGCGCGCGCACGCTCGCGTTCACGACGCTTTCAAAAGAAGTTCCCGATGGTGAACTCGAAGTCGGTGTGGTTCTCGTACGAGAGCGGCATGAGGGGAACGCCCCATTCGAATCGCAGCGGTCCGAGAGGCGAGAACCAGCGCACCCCGGCGCCCACCGAAGTTCGGAGGTACCCCAAGCTGCCCGGAAACGAAAAACAGGGGCTGACGACGTGCGGGAATTGCGGCGCCGGGGTGGTGCGGCAGAACTGATCCTCGGTGTTCCATGCGTTGCCAGCGTCGAAGAAAACCACGCCGCGGATACCCACCTTGTCCAGGATCGGGAACTCCAGTTCGAGGTTTTCGTAGGCCTGCAGGTTGCCGCCGACGTTCGCGCCGTTGGCGATGGGCAGTGAGTTGGGGTCCAGCCCCTGCGTCAAGGGCAAGCGAGGGCCGATGCTTCTGAGGGTGAAGCCGCGGACGTCCAGGATCCCTCCCAAAAAATAGCGCTGAAAGATGGGAACGCCCTGCGGATCGGGGCTCGTGATGAGGCCGAACTCGGTATTCAGCTTGATCACGAAGCCCGAACCGGGCATCCCGTTGCTGCCTCCCAGCGGGTAGTAAAAGCGGCCCGTAAATCGGTGGCGAAGGTAGTTGAACTCGCTCCCGACCACTTCACTGGCGAGCTCCGTGGACGCCTGAAGGAAGACGCCGGCCGTCGGGAAAAGGCGGTTGTCGCGGGTGTCGAGGGTGATGCTCGGGCGGAGGGACGCCACCCGGCCAGAGTTGAAGAGGTTGGCGAGAGGGAGCTGCTGGAAGACGCTCGCGAAGCCCGGCGCCGCACCGAAGAACGTGTTGCTGGGGGAGGTATCGACCGAGTCCCATTCGAGCGTGCCCGTCAGGCTCAGGCGCAGCCACGGCTGGACCAGCGCATAGCCGAAGGTCAGCGATCCCCCGACGCTTCGTCGGGAGAAGTCCGGAAACACGTACAGCGTGTCGTAGAGCTCGATGCTCGAGTTCCAATCCGAGTCGAGGAAGTAGGGCTCGAAGAAGCGCAGCGTGACGAGCTGGCGCAGCGCCGAGACTTGCGCCTGCAGGGCGAGGGCTTGGCCGTTGCCGAAGAGGTTCGCCTGTTGAACCTGCGCCGTCGCGATGAAGCTCTCTATCGAACTGAAGCCCGCGCCTACCTGGAAGGTGCCCGTCGCCTTCTCGGCGACCTCGATGTTGACGACGATCTTGTCGGGTGCCGATCCCTGCTCCGTGGAGAGATCCACCCGGTCGAAGTAGCCGAGCGCCGTGATGCGTCGCTTGCTGTTCTCGACGCCGGTCTCGCTGAAGAGCTGTCCCTCTTGAATCTCCATTTCGCGCCGAACGACCTTGTCGCGCGTCTTGGTGTTCCCCTTCACCTCGATACGCTCGATGCGGACCGGTGGCCCTCGGCGGATGGGGACGACGATGTCGACTTGCTCGTGCACGGGATCGAGCTCGGTCTCGGGCTCGGCCTCCACGTTGGCGAAGCCGGCGTCGCGGTAAAGCGTCCGGACCGCTTGTAGGTCCTTGATCAGCAGCGCGCGGTTGAAGTAGTCGCCGGATTGTGCGCGCAGGAGCTGCCGGAGGGCTCGCCGGCCGCCGAGGGGCTCCATCTCGTGGCCCTCATTGTCTCGCTCGTAAATGCGAAGCTGTCGGATCTTGTACCGAGGTCCTTCGTGGATGACGACGGCGATGTCGATGCCTTCGCGGTCGGGCGTGAGCATGACACGCGGGGTGCCGATCTGGACGCTCAGGTAGCCCTTGTCGTAATAGAGCGCGCTGAGCATGAGAACGTCGCGCTCGAACACGTCTTGCCGGTAGGGCCCTCCCGAGCCGAAGGACAGGATTCCGCCGCTGCCCGTTTGCATTTGGTCGCGTAGCTCGGAGTCGGACACGTGCTCGTTGCCGATGAAGGTGACCCGCCGCACGGTGACGGGCTGGTGCTCGGTGATCTTGAACTTGAGGGTCACCTCGTTCTCGCGTTGCGGCGTGATTTCGTAGTCGACGTCAGCGAGAAAGAAGCCCTTCTCTGCGTATGCGTCCTTTATTTTCTGAACACTCCGTCGCACGGACGGGACGCTGAGGATCGTGTTGGGCTTGGCCTCGATCGCCTCGTTCAGCTTGTCGTTCTCGATCTCGTCGTTGCCCTGGTAGCCGATTTCCTTGATGTTCGGCCGCTCCCTTACGATGACTCGCAAGGCGACGCCGCGGTCGGTCGTGGTCAGGTCCACCTGGACGTCCTCGAAGAAGCCGGAGTCCCACAGGGCGCGCACGTCTGACGTCAGGTTGTCCGAGCGAAATGGCTGGCCGGGCTTCTCCCGCAGATACGAAAATACGTCCTCGCGGGCGACCCTCCGGTTACCGACGACATCGATCGAGGCGATCGAAAGCCCTTCGGCTTGCTCGGCGGCCGTCGGGGGCAACGCGATCGCCGGCGGGGCGGTCGGCTCGTTCGGCGCGGCGGCGGCCGATTGCAACGTCCCCCCTTCGGCGGGTGGCGGCGGTTCGGCTCCTGCGTCGCTGGCGGAGGGGCCGGTCGCGCGTGATGGTGTCAGACCGCCGTCGCCCGTTGCCGCCCGTGCCACCCGAACGCAAAGCAGCCCAACGAGCAATGCGGCCAGTACGGCAAGCAAACGAGCGGTTCGCATCGGTGGTGCGCGGCGCGCGGCGCCAGTACCTCTCGCGGCGCGCAAGAGCCCCGCTGCCTAGCGCACCGCGATGGCTCAGGTCAACCTGGCGGAAGCACGCCACCACACGATTGCGGCGACGGCGAAGGCTAGGGGAGCCATGGACATCGCGAGCGCGATCGGCGCGTGGTCCGCCACGAAGCCCAGCAGCGGCGGCGACCAGAGGTCACCGAGCAGGTGGATAGCGAAGATGGCGAGCGCCATCGCGCTGGCGCGAAGCGCGCCGGGTACACTCCGCAGCAGCACGACGTTGACCGGACCGCTCAGCAGGAAGAGAGCGATCTCGCACGGGAAGAGAAGCGTGAAGAACGCCCCGGCACTCGGGGCGGCAATGGCCGCAAGCGCGAGGGGCGCGCCCAGACCTGCCGCGAGCGCACACACGACGAGATTGCCCCGGGCGATCGCGGCGTCCGTTCCAGTCGCATCGCCGCCTTGACCAGGGAGCCGCTTTCCACGTGCCGTGCCGAGCGCGTCGCCGAGCCAACCGCCGATGAGCGTACCGATGAGCCCTCCGGCCACCGTGACGAGACCGAAGCGTACGCTCGCGACGCCGGGTTCGAGGCCATAGCGGACGTGGAGATACGTCGGCGCCCAGTAGGCGAATCCGCCGATGGCGAATGTGTACGCGGAATAACCGAGGACCGCGCGCCGATAGCCGACGACGCGCCACAACGTCCGAGCCGCACCGAGAGCGTCCGGGACTGCCGAAGAGCGCCGAAAGGGCTCCGCGATGAGCAGGCACAGCAGCGCGAGCAAGAGGCCAGGGCCGCCGGCGACGAAGAAGGCCGCGCGCCAGCCGTGGCTGTGCTCGACGGCCCCGCCGACGACGTATCCCATGGCGGATCCGACCGGCAGGGCGGCCGAGAAAACGGCCATCGCGCGACCCTTTCGTTTTGCCTCGGTGACGTCGTCGATGAGGGTCGGCGCGATGGTCGCATAGCTGGCTTCACCGACGCCCACGAGAGCGCGGGCGACGACCAGCGACGCCGCGCTCCGGACGAGCCCTGAGGCCACCGTGGCGATGCTCCACACTGCCACGCCCACGGCGATGAGCCGCTTGCGCCCGCCGTCGCCTACGCGGTCAGCGAGGTTGCCGAAAACTGGGCTTGTTGCGAAGTAGCCGATGAGAAAAACGGTCGCGAGCGAGCCGCCGAAGAAGTGAGACAGATGCAGGTCTTCTTGGAGCCTCGGAAGGACAGCGGAGAGCACGTAGCGGTCGAGGTAATTGAGGAGGTTCAGAGCGGTCAGCAAGGCGAGGACCGCCCGCGGGCTGCCGATCGTTCCGCGCCCACGCCGCGCGTCGCGGCCAGCTTCTTCCGGAGGCACTGGGGCGAACATACCAGCCCGGTAACGGCCCGGTCTCGACTCTGCGCTGCTTGACACCCGTTCACCCGGTCCGCTAGCCGTTTCGCGCTGCCGATGCCCAAGAACACCGAAGCCGCCGACGAGGCGCCGCCGAAGAGACGCGCCACCGCCGAATCGATGGCCACGCGCCAGCGCGACATCTCCGTGAGCGAGTTCTTCACGAAGAACCGCCACCTCCTGGGGTTCGACAACCCCGCCAAGGCCCTCCTGACCACGGTCAAGGAAGCCGTCGACAACTCGCTCGATGCCTGCGAAGAAGCGGGCATTCTGCCGGAGATCCTGGTCGAAATCCGGGAGGCCGCCGCGCCGAAAGGCCCGAGGTCGGGCGAGCCATCTTCGATCGTCGCGGGGCCTGCGCCGCCGTCCCGCTTTCGAGTCATTGTCGAGGACAACGGACCGGGAATAGTCAAGCCGCAGATACCGAAGATCTTCGCGAAGCTCCTCTACGGGTCCAAGTTTCACCGCCTCAAACAGTCGCGCGGACAGCAGGGCATCGGCATCAGTGCGGCGGGCCTGTACGGCCAGTTGACCACGGGCAAACCGGTGGTCATCACCAGCAAGACCGGCAAGGGGCGGCCCGCTTTTCGGATCGAGCTGCGCATCGACACCAAACGAAACCAGCCGGACGTGGTCAAGGACGAGACAGTCGATTGGGGGCTCGGCCGCGATGTGTCGGTCGAGAAAGACCATGGCACCCGCGTCGAGATCGAGCTCGTCGCAGCGTACCGGGGCGGCCGCACTGGCGTGCAGGAATACCTGGAGCAGACCGTCGTCGCCAACCCACACCTCGCGCTGACTTTCGTCTCCCCCAAGGGGGAGCGCCTCGAGTTTCCGCGCGTGGCCAAGGATCTGCCGCGCGAAGCGCAGGAGATCAAGCCCCACCCACACGGCGTGGAGCTCGGGATGTTGCACACGATGCTCCAGTACTCGGAAGGCAAGAGCGTCAAGCAAGTGCTCGTGGACGACTTCTCGCGCGTCTCACCCGCCGTGGCCGAGCAGGTATGCGAGCTCGCCCATGTCAACCCGCGGACGCCCGCGGGTCGCATCCACGGCGAGCCGCTGGAGCGAATCCACCGCGCGCTCGGGCACGTCAAGGTCATGGCGCCACCGGCGACCGCGGTGGTTCCCATCGGCGAGGAGCTCCTCATCGAGGGGCTGAAGCGCCGGTTCTCGCGAGCAGACTTCTACGTTTCGACGACGCGACCACCGGCGGTCTACAGGGGCAATCCATTCGTCGTGGAGGCCGCTCTCGCTTACGGGGGAGAATTGCCTCTCGACGAGACCGCCGAGATAATGCGCCTGGCCAATCGTGTTCCGCTTCAATACCAGCCGAAGTCGTGCGCAATCAGCGAGGCGGTCTACCAGACGAACTGGCGCGGTTACGAGCTGCAGCAACCAAAGGGTGGCCTTCCGGTCGCTCCGATGGTGATCGTCGTTCACCTGGCGAGCGTCTGGGTGCCCTTCACCAGCGAGGCCAAAGAGGCCGTCGCTCATTACGACGAACTGCTGCGCGAAATGCGGCTCGCGATCCAGGAGTGCGGACGCAAGCTTGGAGCGCACCTCCGGGCGAGAGCTCACGCGCAGCGGGAGCAAAACCGACGGAGCCTCTTCGAAAAGTACATTCCGGAGGTCGCCCAGGCGCTGTCGGATATCCTGGGCATACCGAAGGAGGCTACCGAGAAGCCTTTCCTGCAAGCGCTGCCGAGCTTCGTTCGCTTCGCCGACGATCCCGAGCCGAACGCCGACGCGCAGGCGTCCTCCGCGGCGCCGCCGAAGGCGCCCGCTGCAAAGAAGGCGAAGACGAAAAAAAGGGAGCCCGCGCAGCCCATGGTGACGGAGTAGCTCGATGGCGGCCAAATCAATCAGGACGAGCAAGACCGGAAAGGCGCGGTCGCCGGGTACGCGGCAGGTCGACGCGACGGATCGCGACGCGCTCACGCGCTCGAAGATCGAGAAGCTGGCGCGGCAGGTCTTCGGTCAGGTCACTCGGGGGACCAACCCCGCCGTCGAGATCCGCACGCGCACGCTCTCCAACGTCGCTTTCAACGAGAAGCGCAAAATCATCGAGCTGGGCGACAAGACCCAGTCACGCGAGTTCTTCAACACCGCGATGGCACGCAAGTTCATGCAGACGCTCCTCGTCGCGAGCGGCTGCAAGGTGCTGCTCGACGAGAACAAGACGATAAGTATCCGTCAGATGTTCTACATGACGAAGCACACCATCGAGGGATCGAGCGAGAACACTTTCGAAGATCAGGGCGAGAGCGATCCCATCATCGAAGATCTCGAAGTCGGGATAGACGCGCTCCGCGAGGAGCTGCACCTATTTGCGAATCGGCGGGGTCTGGTTGTTGGCAAGCTGGTCGTCAACGACGCCGGTGACAGCATCGATCTGTCGCGGATGGGACGGGGCGGATGGGGCATACCGAGCATCTGCGAGCCCGATCACCTGAAGTTCGTCGGTAACTCGGCGGAGTTCATCCTGTGCGTCGAGAAGCAGGCGGTCTGGCATCGACTCAACGAAGACCGCTTCTGGGAGAAGCACAATTGCATCCTGATGACGAGCGAGGGTCAGGCAGCGCGGGGCGCGCGCAGGCTCCTGCAGCGCATGGCGACGGAGCTCGGGCTCCCGGTCTACGTGCTGGTCGACAACGATCCGTGGGGACTCTACATCTATTCCGTCCTCAAGCAGGGGAGCATCAACCTCGCGTACGAATCGATGCGGATGGCCGTTCCCAACGTGCGTTTTCTCGGCATGAGCGCGTTCGACTACAAGAAGTTCACGATGCCCCGCGCGGCCGAAATCAAGCTCACGAAGGAGGACATCGCGCGGGCCGAACAAATGAAGGCCTATCCATGGTTCAAGGACAAAAAGTGGCAGCGCGAGATCCAGGCCACTCTGGACAACGGTTTCAAGATGGAGGTCGACGCTCTCTTGACGAAGAGCATCTCCTTCATCACCGAGCAGTACATCCCGAAGAAGTTACGGGACCGTGACTACCTGCAGTGACCGGCCCGCGCGAACCGCACAGGATCCGGTCCGTCACTTCTTTCTGGGAAAGCGCTCGTTCGCCTCACGGAACCGGTCCACGTAACCGTACTCGTTCGAAACGAGCCCCTTCGTGTAACGGTCTTCGTACTTATCGCGGTAGTGTTCGAAGGCGAACAGGTTGTTGCACACGAATGGGATATCGCGAACGTCCATGTGACGGAGCACGAAACACGGAAAGGGCGCGCGAAAAACCGGGAAGCCCGGATTGTAAAGGGCCGGTTTGTTGCTTTGCTTGTGGAAAGCCGTGGACATGATGTCCTGCCTCATAAAGCCGGACTTTAGCTCGGTATGGACCTGGTCCAGGGCGACGAGGCGTTCGTCGGGAATGTTGGGAAACACGATGACGACGGCGGTGAAGTTGCCGTTCGGCTCTTCCAACGGGAAGCGCGCCTTGAAGCGCTCGGTCTCCGCGTAAAGGAGATCCCGAAGGGCCGCATGGCTCGTCCCGTCGATCTCTTCGTGAAACACCACGAAGAGCCGATCGACCTGCATGGTCTTGCGCACGAATGGGCAAATGGCGCCGGATCGGCCGAGGTCCGGGTGGGGGGCGGCGAGGTACTCGCTGGCCCAGCGCATCACCTCGTTCGTCTGCTCGAATCGAGAAGGCGTGATGAAATCTGGGAGACGATCCGGCTGGTAGCGACGCAAATGTCCGATTCGCTGCAGTCGTCGCACGACGGCTTCTTTGGCCTTCGCGATGAGCTCAGTGGCATGGGAGGGAGTTGTCGTCATTTCCGGCTTCGCTTTCTCGTGCCTTTCCCCTCCGGCGGAGCGGGTGTTCGATTGGGTGACAATGCCTAAAACTCTTGCAGCCCGTCCGCGCAACCTGCGGGCGGCGAGGCGTAGCCGGCGGATCGGAGCGCGGCGTGGATTGATGCGAACCAGCGAGCGCACCGCGGCTACCTGCTCGGCGAGGGCGGCTTCGTCCGTCGCGCCAGAGACCTCGCCTGCCGCGGAGGACAGGAGGACACACCATGGCGCCGTCAGCGAGCTGACCGTCGGCACTACGACATCATCGAGACGGGGCTCCTTCACCCAACCCGCAAAGGTCGCGAGGCGCTCCACTTCGGGCACCCCTTCGAGCGTGTGAATCCGCTCGGCGCGCGTGGCAATTCCATGCACGTAGACCATCTGCGTCGAGTCGTAATGGTCCCAGTCTTGCCCCATGGGACCAAAGTCCGTGGCGCTTACGTATCCATGAGCCGCCGCAGCGAAGACGTCCAGTCCGCCCCCGTGGAGCGAGTTGCATGCGAAGGCGTTGCCGTTGCCCGCGAGCCGGGCGGCCACTTCGATGAGACAAGGGCCTCGTTCATCGACCTTGATCTCCATGTGAAACGGCGAGCGGACGAGCCCCAGCGCGCGCATCACGTCGCGCGCATACGCCTCCAGGATCGAGAATGTGGGCGCCGCGTGTTGCACGCGCCGCGTATCGTAATCGATGTTCGGCCGCCCGTTTGCCGGTACCCGACCATACCGGAATATAGCCACGGTCTCGACCTCCCCGCGCGCCCCCAGCTGGCCGTTGACGAAGTACTCCGTGCCCGCGATGTATTCCTCGGCGACGAGCAGCCCGCCCGAATTCGCGACGAACGATGCGACGACTTCGCGCGGCGTCGATTCGTCGAAGAAGCCGACGTTTTGGTTGCCCCAGCCATCGTTTGGTTTCAGCACGTACCGCGGGTACGGGTGCGCTCCGCCGGGGAACACGTCGTCCACGCGTGCCACCAGCCGCGAGCGGTTCACGCGTAGCTCCGGGCAGCTCTCACGAAGAAATTGCTTCAGCGCGTGCTTGTCCCGAAAGCGGCGCATCGTCTCCAGCTTGTTCCACCCTAGCCCCAACCATTCGGCTAGCTGTGATGCCGGCAGAACCGTGGGCTCGTTGAAGGGGATGATCCCCGCGATGGCGTGCCGCTGGCGCACGGTATCCGCAAACCGCGGCAGCTCGCGAAGCGGCACGTCGTAGGCCGCTTCCACGGTGCGAGCCCAGAGGCCCGAGTTCTGGCTCTCCGCTTGGGCCCGCACGCGGTGGTCGGTGAAGAAGCACACCGACCGGTAGCCGTATCGGCGCTCCAGCACGTCCATCAGCCGCGTGGCGTACGGATGGCACGGGTCCTGGACGAGGACGCAGGGCATCATCGTTTGATTAACGTGCCTGGCCGTGATCGGCAAGGCCCACTCGCACCGACAACGCTCTCATCGGTCAGGGCCGGCTGACGAGTTCGTCGAGGTTTTCGCGGCGCACTATGTTCGCCAGTTTGCCGCCGCGCGCCACGATGAGGTCGACGACGTGAAGTCGCAGGACGGCGTCGCGCTGCCGCGGGACCCAGCCGATGGGACCGCGTTGCTCGCCCGAGATCGAATATTCGATCACTACGAAGTCCGAGATTCCCCACGCGTTGTCCACGGTCGTGTCCAACTGGCCGATGCTCTTGTGAAGGGCGCGGAAGTAACCCCGCAATTCCTCTTTACCGTGCAGAGCTCGCGGGCGCTCGGGCGTGCTGAGCGTGACGTCATCGGCCATTGCAGAGAGGTACGTAGCCTCGTTTTCCCGCTCCAGGGCGTCAAGCGCATCGCGCGCGAGTGATACGCCCGCTTGCTCGTCAGCGGAGCCGGTCTGCTCGAAGATCTGCATCGGGCCGGCAGGCAGGGCAGGAACTGTCGCGCCTGGGCTGAGCTCTTTGGGACCCGCGCCGAGCTGCGCCTTTGCCGCGGGAACATCCAGATAAACGTGAACCTCAGAGAGGGTCCCGTCAGCCTGCGTCCAGATGAGAAGCAGGCCGCTGACGGCAACGGCGCCCCCCGCTGGCTTGACGCCCATCCACTCGCGCGTCTGCATCCCCGACATCGTCCACTCGATCACGTGGACGCCGGCTGCCCGCCACATGCGTGTAACGGATATGCTTCTTGGCCCGAACGCTCCGAAAAGGGTCACGTGTGCCGCGAGCACCGCCGCGATCCCTCGCGCTTCGGTCACCCCTGGACATAGGAAGTGCGCGTCCGCGGCGAGCACCGTGGCGAGTTGCGTGAAGTCGCCCGAGGTCAACGCGCCCACGTACGATGCGGCAGCGGCGCGTTCGTTTGCCGTTGGACCCGGAGCGCCCGCGTCGCCCTTCGGACGCACCTCGAACGCGCGCCAGTCGATGGGGGGAGACCGTGGTGGACCGAGTTGACTGCCGGCGCACGCTGCGACCCCGACGGCAAGTGCGAGCAAGAGCCGTGCACTACGAAGCGTTGGGTTCGTTTTCATCAGAACGAAAAAAGGGCTCCTCGGGTGGTTCCGCGCCTTGGGACGCCATTCGACCGACAGTTGGCGCAGCGGATCGCGAATCCGCCTCGGCAGCTTTCGCTAATCTCGCAACTGTCGTGCTAGAGCATGCTTCTGCGAAAGTCCGCAGGCGCGAGCGGGTGCGTCGACGTAGCACCGATTGCGCGGTCAGGGTGGGGGACGCTGCGCAACGCGGGGTGGTGCGGCCGATTCGGTGGCGCTTTCCGGACGTGGCATCTCGTAAACAATGCATAAATTGACGAATCGTCAGGACGAACGTCGCGAGCCAATACGCCCCGCTGAAGTACGTTGCGGTGGGCGCGTTGCCCTATTGAGCTGCCCACTTACGACTGATTTCATGCCCGAGCACTCGGTCCTGGTTACATGGTGCGTCCCTTGCTATGCGCGGCCGCAGAAATGAATGTCACCCGAACGGGGTTCGTTTTTGCGACCCTTGCGGCTTGCTTTTTGGGCCTCACGAGGGCGTACGCGCAAGCCATACCTCCGCCCGTCGCCCTGCCGGACAAGCTGTCGCTCGATGAATGCATTCAGATCCTGCGCGCGCACGGGCTCGACGTGCTCCTTGCGGAGGCGCAAGTCACCAGCGCGGAAGGAGACGTCGGCGTCGCGGGGGCGGTACCGAATCCGGCCGTGAGCCTCGGCTATGGGCGGGTACTGCCGCCGTCGTTGGCCCCAGGCCCCGGCTACGAGGTGGCGAGGTGCCCAGATCAAGGGCCCGGTGTAGGGGGGTGCTCCAGCGAGCAATACACGGTAGGGCTTTCCGATCAGGCCGCGCTCCTCGACTCGGTCTCGGGCAAGCGCGGCTTGCGCCTGGACGTCGCGCAGGCGGCGCTGGCGGCGGCCAAGATGTCACGCGCCGACGCGCTTCGCGTTCTCCAATTTCAGGTCAAGACCGCCTATTTGCAGGCGGCGCAGGCCCAGCGCGGAGTGGCGTTCGCCAAGCAGAACCAAGGCGCCAACGTACGCACGCTGGAGCTCTTTCGGACGCGCCTGCGGAGCGGCGCCATCAACGAAGGGGAGGTGGCGAGGATCGAGACGCAGAAGCTCGAAGCGGACCAAGCCGCCGATCTGGCTGCGCAGACGCTTCGTGTGGCTCGCTATGGGCTGGCTTTCCTGCTCGGGACACGAGGACCGGTGCCCGAGTTCACGGTCGACGACCACGTGCTCGACTTCACCGTGCCGGCAGCGCTCTCCACCGCAGACCTCGAGCGCCTATTGCGGTCGGCCTTCGAACACCGGCCTGATCTCGTTGCTCTTGGTTACGAGCGAGTCAGCGCGGAGGCAGCCATCGCGCTGGCGAAACGGCAACGCTTTCCAGACATCACGCTATCGGCGCAGTACACCCAGATTGGCGTCTCGCAGAACTCGATTCAGCCCCCGACGGTGAGCTTCGCCGTGTCGCTGCCCGTCCCGCTCTTCTATCAGCAGCAGGGGGAAATACGTCGCGCCGAGGCGAGCTATGCGACACAGTCCCTCCAGCAGGCTAAGACGACCGCGCAGGTGGTCAACGACGTCTCTGGAGCGGTGGCCGCCTTCGAGACCTCGCGAACCCTCGTCGAGCGCATGGAGACTGCGCTGCGACCGGCGGCCGAGCGGGCATTTCAGATCACGCACCTGCAATACGACAAGGGAGCCTCGACGTTGATGGACTTCTTGGACGCGCAGCGAACCTACACCGCCATCAACATAGAATACTTGCAGGACCTGACGAACTACTGGACCGCGGTCTACCAGCTCGAGGAAGCAATCGGCATGGAGCTGCAACGATGAACGGCATCTGCGCGCGTCCCCGCTGGGCTTCGTCGTCCGCAATAGCGCTGGCAGTCGCGTTCGCAGTCGCCTGTCACAAGTCGGAGGCGGCGGCCGAGCCCGCCGCTGAGCGGCCGCCTCCGGGGGAAGTGTGGCTTACGCCCGAGCAGGTACGTGACGGCAAAATCGAAGTCCAAACCGTCGCCGAGCAGGAGGTCGACGACACGATTCTTACGAGCGGGCGCGTAGCACTAGAGGACCTGCTATCGGGTCACGTCTTCTCGCCAGTAACCGGGCGTGTCGTGAAAATCACGGCTCAGCTCGGACAACGCGTGAAGAAGGGCGACGCTCTCGCTGTCATCGAATCGCCCGACGTCGGTAATGCGGTGAGTGACGTACACAAGGCAGAGGCTGACGTCATCGCCACGGAGCACGATTACAAACGCAAAAAGGACCTCTTCGAGCAGAAAGCCGGCTCCGCGGCTGACATGGAGGTGGCGGAGGACAACTGGAGGCGCGCCAAGGCCGAAATCGAGCGCGCACGCCAGAAGGCGTACCTCTTTCGCACGGGCAGCGTCGATTCGGTGACGCAGACGTACACCCTCAGCTCGCCGATCGACGGGGAGGTGTTGTTGCGCAACATCAGCCCCGGAATCGAGGTGCAGGGTCAATACAGCGGTGGTACGGCGCCCGAGCTCTTCACCGTCGGGGAGATCGACCGCGTGTGGGTCCTCGCGGACCTCTACGAAATGGACATCGCCCGGGTCCAGGTAGGGACGCCCGCCACGGTCACCGTGGTCGCTTACAAAGACAAGAGCTTCACAGGGCGGGTGGACTGGGTGAGCGGCATGCTCGATCCCACCACACGCACGGCAAAGGTTCGCTGCACCTTCGATAACCCCGAGAGGCTTTTGCGTCCGGAGATGTACGCGACCGTGCAGATCTCCGTCGACAAGAAAAAGGCGCTCGCCATCCCGCGCGCGGCGCTGCTTCGCTTGGGCGAGTACAAGGTCGTCTTCGTGCAGGCCGGCGAAGCCCGGGGACGGGTGAAGTTCGCGCGGGTTCCGGTCGACGTGGACGAGGGCGAGTCAAGCCCCTGGCTCGAGGTGAAACACGGCCTCGAAGCGGGCCAGAAGATCGTAGTCAGCGGGGCCATTCTCCTATCACAAAGACTTTAAGAGCATGATCCAGCGAATCGTCGCAGGCGCATTGCGCATGCCGCTCATCGTCTTCGCGGCTGCTGCCCTCCTCATCGTGCTCGGCTTTGCGGCCTACGAACAACTCGACATCGAGGCCTACCCTAATCCGGTGCCGCCGATGGTGGAGGTCATCACACAGCCAGACGGCTGGAGCGCCGAGGAGACCGAACGATACGTCACCATCCCGCTCGAGATTGGTCTCTCTGGTATGCCGGGGCTGGATCATATCCGGTCGCAGTCGCTCTTCGGCCTCAGCGACGTGAAGTGTTACTTCACCTGGGGGACCGACTACAAGGACGCGCGGCAGGAAGTCATCAATCGAGTTCAGTTCGTCTCATTGCCGCAAGGGATGCAAGCCGGCCTCTCGCCCTGGAACGCGATAGGCGAGCTGTTCCGTTATCGGGTAATCGGCAAAGGCTACTCGTTGAAGGATCTCAAGACCGCCGAGGACTGGATTCTGGAGCGACAGTTCAAGCAGGTGCAAGGGGTCATCGACGTCACCAGCTTCGGCGGCGAGACCAAGCAGTACCACGTCCAGGTCGATCCTTACCGCTTGCGCGGTCACAACGTCGCGCTCGCGCAGGTCACCTCGTCGGTGACCAACGCGAACCAAAACGTTGGCGGGCAGAGGCTCTCCATGGGCGAGCAGTCGTACGACGTGCGCGGGATCGGGCTGCTCGGTTCACGAAGCCCGAAGGTCTCCACGTTGCGGGACATCGAAAACGTCGTCGTGGCGGAGCAGAAGGGCACGCCGGTCCGCGTCAAGGACGTCGCCGACGTGGACATCGGCAACGCCCCTCGCTTGGGCATCGTCGGATTCGACGATGAGCCTGACGTCGTCCAGGGCATCGTACTCATGCGATACGGCGGCGAGACGCCGCCCACGCTCGAGGGAATCCACGCCCGAGTCGACTACATTCGGCAGAACCATATTCTCCCGCCGGGGATGGACATCGTCCCCTATTACGATCGCGGCGCGCTCGTGACGGTGACGACGCATACCGTGATGGAGAACCTCTTGGTCGGGATGGGGCTCGTCACCGCCATCCTGCTCGTCTTCCTCGGACACGTGCGTGCCGCGATCATCACGGCGATCAACATCCCCTTGGCGCTGCTCATCGCGTTCTGCGGCCTCGTGGCGACGCACACTTCGGCGAACCTCATCTCTCTCGGCGCTGTCGACTTCGGAATCGTCGTCGACTCGACCGTCATCATGATGGAGAACATTTTCCGTCACCTCGGCCCGCACGGAAAGGGGACGATGCTGGAGCGAATCGAACAGAGCTCGCGCGAAGTGGCCACGCCGATGACGTTCTCAACGCTCATCATCGGGGTCGCATTTCTACCGCTCTTCACGATGACTGGTGTTTCGGGCGTTATCTTCGCACCGATGGCGCGTACTTATGCATTCGCCATCGGCGGTGCCATCTGCCTCGCCCTCACGCTGACTCCCGTGCTCGCCTCTAAGCTAATCCCTGCACAGAGCGAGGAAAAGGACAGCTTCGTGATGCACCAGCTCAGTCGGTTCTACAATCCGATGTTCGACCTGGTGGTCCGGCAGGCACGGTTCGCCGCGCCGCTTGCGTTGCTCCCCATCATCGCCACGGTGCTGCTCTTTCCGCTGCTGGGTCGCGAGTTCATGCCTAAGCTCGAAGAGGGCAATTTTTGGATTCGCGCGACTCTGCCGATGTCCATTTCGCTCGATCAATCGGCAAAGTACGTGGGCAGAATGCGCACCATCTTGCGTGGTTGTCCGCTCGGCCCGGACGCGCGATGCGATCCGGCACACCGTCGTCACCCCGAGATCCGGGCGGTCGTGTCGCAGCTGGGCAGGCCCGACGATGGCACGGACCCCTCGGGCTTCTCGAACATCGAGCTCTTCGCTCCCCTCGTTCCATTCGACGAGTGGCCTCGCGGCGTGACGAAGGACAAGCTGACAGACGAGCTGAACAAGGAGCTGACCACGGCCTTTCCAGGCGTCGTCTTCAATTTTTCGCAGATGATAAGCGACAACGTCGAAGAGGCGGTGTCCGGGGTCAAAGGGGAAAACTCCGTCAAAGTCTTTGGAAATGATCTCGACATGAACGAGAAGGTTGCCGACGCGATCGTGGGCGTTATGGGCACCGTCAATGGCGTGAAGGACCTTGGTCACTTTCAGTCGATGGGACAACCCAGCATCAAGATTATCCCCAAGCGCGAGGTCGCTGCGCGCTACGGGTTGAATACGGGCGATGTCGACGCGGTGATTCAGGCCGCAATCGGCGGTCAGGCAGTGACACAGGTGTACGAAGGAGAGAAGCACTTCGACCTGACGGTTCGCTGGAAGCCCGAGTACCGCATGAGTCTCGAGGCGATCCGTGAAATCACGGTCGCAACGCCGGACGGCGCCCAGGTGCCACTTGGCCAGCTCGCCGATATCCAGGTCGTCGAGGGTCCGGCGATCATTTACCGCGAGGACAGCGTGCGCTATTCGCCCGTGAAGTTCAGCGTCAGGGGGCGTGACTTGGCGAGCACAATCACCGATGCGCAAGCCACAATCGAGCGCGAGATTCCGCAGTGCGATAAGGCGCCCGGTTCGCGACTGTGCCGCCCGTACGACATGCGCCTGGATTGGGCGGGCGAGATAAACGAGCTGAACGAGGCGGAGGGACGGTTGAAGGTCATCATCCCGTTGACCATCCTGCTCATCACATTTCTCACTTACAGTGCCGTCAAGAACTGGATGGATACGGTAATTGTGCTGACCAACATCCCCGTGGCCTGCACGGGGGGCGTTCTCGCGCTGCTGCTCACCGGCGTTAATTTCTCCGTTTCAGCGGCTATGGGATTCATTTCTATCTTCGGTATTGCCATCCAGGACGCGATTCTCGTCGTCACTTATTTCCAGCGTCTGCGGGAGACCGAGGGGCACTCGATTGAACAAGCCGCGCGCGAGGCGGCGGAGAAACGTCTTCGTCCCTGCCTGATGACGACCCTCGTGGCTATGATAGGGCTTTTCCCCGCCGCGATTTCCAACGGCATCGGCGCGCAAACCCAAAAGCCGCTGGCAATCGTCGTCATCGGGGGGGCCATGATGCTCGCGCTGGTGGCGCGTTTCATTCAGCCGCCGCTCATCGTTGTGGCCCATCGCTGGAGCGAGCGCCGCCCCGGCCGGTTCGGTGGGGGCGCGTCGCCGCCGCAAGGGGAGCTTGCCGACGCCTAGGCATGCGTCGCGGCTGCGGTCCGCCTTTCCCTGCCCATGCTGAGCTTCGCGTTCAATTGACGCACGCGCATCGTGCCGGTACCAGCCGGAGCAATGGATAAGCCATTCGATAAGATCCTAGTCGCGAACAGGGGCGAGATCGCCCGGCGCGTCATGCGCACGTGCAAGCGACTCGGAGTCGCTACGGTCGCGGTCTTCTCCGATGCAGACAAGGAAAGCCCTCACGTCTCGGAGGCTGACGAAGCGGTCCGCATCGGCCCGCCTTCCGCGAGGGACTCGTACCTGAATGCCGACGCGATCGTGGCCGCGATCCGCGCGACAGGCGCGCAGGCCGTTCATCCGGGCTACGGCTTCCTCAGCGAGCGCGCCTCCTTTGCGCGTGACGTGCGCAACGCCGGTGCTGTTTTCGTCGGACCGCCGCCCGAGGTGCTCGACGCGTTCGGGGACAAGGTGAAGGCGCGCGAGGTGGCAACAGCGGCGTCGACGATGCCGGTGCCCGGCACCGACGGGCCGGTGGCGGTCGAGACTGCGCGCGACCGGATCGATGCTCATCGTGAGGCCGAGAGGATCGGTTACCCCGTGATCCTGAAGGCAGTGGGGGGCGGCGGCGGCATCGGTATGCAGGTCGTAGCCGAGGCGGGGGGCCTCGATGGCGCCTTGAGGACCTGCTCCGGTCGAGGCAAAGCCGCCTTCTCCGATCCGCGCGTCTACCTCGAGCGGTACGTCGACGAGGCGCGCCACATCGAGGTGCAGATCTTCTGCGACGGCAGAGGCGCTGCCTACGCGCTCGGCGAGCGCGAATGCAGCCTCCAGCGGCGCCATCAGAAGATCATCGAGGAGACCCCGTCACCTGCCTCGTTTCTGGCGGGAAAAAGCGGCGGGGAGGCCCGGCGTGCTCTGCTCGAAGCGGCACTGCGCGTCGTGAGGCGCGTTGGCTACGTCGGCGCAGGCACGTGCGAGTTTATCGCCGACGCGCGCGGGAACATGTATTTTCTCGAGGTGAATGCACGCTTGCAAGTCGAGCATCCCGTCACCGAGATGGTGACGGGGCTGGACCTTGTCGAGTTGCAGCTGCGCGTCGCCGCCGGCGAGGCCCTGCCGGATCTGAGCAAGGTGGTCCCGCGGGGGCATTCCATAGAGGCTCGCGTCTGCGCAGAAGATCCCAGCAAGGGTTTTCTTCCGAGGCCGGGCTCGATCGACACCCTCGTTTGGGCGGGCGCGCCGGGAGAGCCGCAGAGCTCGCGCCTGCGGGTCGAGTCGGGCGTTCGTGCGGGCAGCCAGGTCACCCCCTTTTATGATTCCATGCTGGCGAAGATCGTCGTGTGGAACGAAACACGCGCCGGAGCCATCGACGATCTCGACCGCGCACTTGCCGGGACGACCATCGCGCCCTGCACCACGAACATTGCGTTTTTGCGCGACCTGCTCGCGAGCCCCGAGTTCCGTGATGGTCGGTACGATACGCGGTTCGCGGAGGCACGCGTCGCGCAGATGACGTGATGGCCGGAGGGAAGCGGGCTACAACCGGTAACGGCCATGGGTCACCTTCACGCGCACAACCACGGAGAACATCGGGCCTACGGGCGAGATCAAGTCAGCCAGCGCAGGGCGTTCGCCAGCGGCATCGCTCTCAACCTCGGACTGGTCGTCGTCGAGGTGGTTTACGGCTTGGCCGCCCATTCGATGGCCCTCCTCGCGGACGCGGGGCACAACCTCGGCGACGTCATGGGCCTCATGCTCGCGGGCGGAGCGGCGGTCCTCGCCAGAAGAAAGCCGACCAAATTACGGACGTATGGCTACCGTCGGCTCACGGTCCTCGCGGCCCTGGCCAATGCCATCTTGCTGCTGGTTGCGACGGGCGGCGTGGTCTGGGAGTCCGTCCGCCGGCTGCGATCGGCCGAGATCGTGGACGTGCAGACGGTGCTCGCCGTCGCGCTTCTGGCGGCGATCGTCAACGCCATCTCCGCGTCGCTCTTCTTCGCCGGTCGTCGTGAAGATCTCAACACGCGTGTGGCGTTCGTTCACCTCGCCGGCGACGCTGCAATCGCGCTGGGCGTGGTCGGCGCTAGTCTCGTAATCCGGTGGACCGGCTGGACATGGGTGGACCCGGCCACCGGCCTGATAGTGTCGTTGCTCATTCTGGCGAGCACCTGGGCGCTCCTCCGACGTTCACTCGATCTGGTGCTCGACGCGGTACCTGACGGGATCGATATCGATGCCGTCCGTGCTTTCCTCGGACAGCTGCCGCACGTGCGTGAGGTTCATGATCTACATGTGTGGGCGATGAGCACGACCGAGACGGCTCTTACCGTGCACCTGGTCATGCCGAGCAGCCCACGTGAGCCGTCTTTCTTGACGAGCACTTGCCGCGAGCTTCATCAACGCTTTGGAATCGAGCACGCGACGCTGCAGGTCGACCCGGAAGAAGCACCTGACTTGTGTCGGCTCGCACCGGAGGAGACCCTCTGAGGCGATCACATCGCGCCGTCTAGTCGATGAGGCCGTGTCTACTCCCCCCGCCTCATTCGACGTCGAACGGGACCACGACGGTCTCGGCAAGCATCGGGACGGCAGCCTTCATCGGCTCGAGCATCTTCGCCGCCGTCGCGACGACGGTAACAAGCAGGTCATCGGGGCGGATTCGTTCCCGCACCGCCTCGCTCGCCTCCTCCGCGCTGACTTCGCGGACGCGGTCGAGCCACCTCGTGAAGTAGTCGCTAGGTAGCGCAAGGATTTCTACGTCGAGTGCCTGGTGCAGCCGCTTAGCAGCCGTGTCTATCTCGAACGCGTGCGACCGAACGAGGTAGCTCTTGATGAATGCGATCTCGCGAGGCGTCACGCCTTTCTTCACCCACTGCTCCATGAGCGTGATCATCAGCTCGAGACATGGGCCAGCGTCCTCCGCTGCTGGGAACGTCCACATTACCCAGGACTGGCGGTGGCGATCCACGGCTGTTCGCGCGCTCGCGCCATAAGACCACCCTCGCTTCGAGCGGACCTCTTTCATCAGACGCGAGGTGAAGGTCCCGCCGAAGACGGCGTTGCCGACGTACAGAGGAACGTGATCTCTATCGTGCGCCGAGGTCCCGAGCGTTGCGACCACCAGCTGCGTCTGCGTTCGTTCGGGTTTGTCGACGAGGAGGAGGCGCCGTCCGGGGCGCATCACCGGCTCCGGCACGTGGTCCCCTGCACGGACGCCGTCGGCGAGCCCGGCGATCAGCTGGCGGGCCATTCGGGTCGCGTCGTCTGCCGCAATGTCACCAGACATTCCGAAGACGATGTTCGCTCGCACCACGAACCGCTCGTAAAACGCGACGACGTCGGCCCGGTTGATGGCGTCGACGCTGGCGGTCGTTCCGCCGGCGTTGCGGCCATAAGGATGACCCTCGAAGAGGGTGCGCTGCATGGCCTTTTGTGCGACGACGCGGTCGCTGTCGCGCGAGTCGATGATTTCGGCGATGGACTCACGTTTCAGTCGCTGCAGCTCCTCGTCAGGAAAGATCGGTGTCGCCAGCATTCGAGCGAGAAGATCGACGAAAGCGGGGAGGTTCCGGGCAATGACCTGCGCGTGAATGGCCACGGTAGAGGACGACGTGTCCACTGCCATCTCGGCGCCGAGCACGTCGATCCGACGATCGATCTGCTCCGAGCTCATGCCCTCGCAGCCACGCCGCAGCATACGCATCGTGATGCGAGCCAAACCGTCCTTGCCCGGTAAATCGGAGGCTGCGCCCGTTCGCAACGCCACCACTAACGAGACCAACGGAATCGCGTGCGATGCCTCGAGCAAGGCAAGCGCTCCGCCGTCGAGCTCGAATCTCAGCGGGCCCGTCGGGGTCGTGCCGTTCGCCACGGATGAGATCTGCGCGGCCGTCACTGAGTGGCCCCAGCCGAGGCCCCGCCGAGCTCCGGCAACACACGGACGATCGTGCGCGACTCGTCGGCTAGGTATCGGCGCGCCGCGCGGCGAACATCGCTCGCCGTCGTGCGCCGAAACTCTTCAACGCGGCGGAACGCATAGGAGGGGTCACCGATTACCGTCTCGAAGAAGCCGATCTGCTCGGCCTTTCCCGGAATGGTCTCCAGCTGCTGAAATAGGCCGAGCTCAAGGCGAGCCTTCGCGCGCGCGAGCTCCTCCTCGTCGACTACCTCGGCGCGTACACGCGCGAAATTCTGCTCCATAAGGGCCTGAATCGCGCCGGTCGTCTGCCCAGGGCGTGCCGTGGCCATGCACTCGAAGAGACCCGGATCGCGGAAGCTCGAAACCCAGCCTCGGACGTCCGTCGCGATCTCGTGCTCGATCACGAGCGCGCGGTAGACACGTGAGGCGCGCCCCCCGAAGAGCACTTCGCTGAGGACGGTCATCGTCGCGTGGTCCGCGTCGCCGAGAGCCGGGCCCCTGTACGCGAGCAGGAGCTTCTCCGTTGCGGTCGGCTTGCGCGTCTCGACTTCCCGCGCCTCTCGCTGCGGAGGCTCTGGTACGATGTCTTCTGGAGGGATGTCTTGTGCCGAGATGGAACCGTACTCCGCGCGGATGGCGAGGAGCAGGTCTCGCTCGCGAACGTCTCCCACGACGATCACGGTCGCGTTGTTGGGCGCGTAGTAGGTCCGGTAGAACGCCGCGCAGTCGTCGGGCGAAAATCCTTGGATATCTTCCATCCAGCCGATCGTTGGCCAGCCATAGGGGTGCTGCGCGAACGCCGTCTTGTAGAGGAGCTCGCTCGCTGCACCTTCGACGTCGTCATCCACTCGAAAGCGTCGCTCATTGGCGACGACTTCCTTTTCGCTCGCCACTTGCGGCTCGCGTAGGACGAGCCGCGTCATCCGCTCGGCCTCGAGTCTCACGGCCAGCTTGATACGTGCGGCAGGCAGGGACTCGTAATAGTAGGTCCAGTCGACCCAAGTGGCCGCGTTGCTCTCCGCGCCATTCTCCTCGAGCTTTCGGTCGAACATGCCGGCCCGAAGATTCTCGGTCTCGTTGAACATGAGATGTTCGAAGAGGTGCGCGAGTCCCGTCTTTCCGGGTCGTTCGTGGCGCGAGCCGACTTTGAACCACGTGTGGTAGCTCGCGATGGGCGCGCTCGCATCGACCAGAAGCAGGACCGTCAAGCCGTTTCCAAAGCGCCAGCGGTGCACCGTCTCGCCACCGAAGGGGTGACCCCCTTCATAGGCGAGGCGCTCCCCCTCGCTGGCGCCCAGGTTGATCTCGTTGGCCCAGGCCTGACGCGACCGCGAGGGCTCCCGCTTGCGTATTGCGGCTGTCATCGGTGAAACGTTCTACCACGCCGCACGTCGCCAGCGGGCAAGCGCCTCGCGTGAGCGGGTATATTCAAGCGATTGCCAGTGCTCGCTTCCGGCGTAGGCCGTTCACGATTTTTTGGGCTGCACTACGATCTCGACACGGCGGTTGGCCGCGCGACCCTCGACGGAGCTGTTGTCCGATATGGGATTGTCGGGCCCTTTTCCCTGCGCCGTGACGAGGTCCTGCGGGATGCCCTTGCTCACCAAGTAATCCCGCACTGCCGTCGCCCGCTTCACGGACAGCTCCATGTTGTTGTCGTGTGTGCCGACGTTGTCAGTGAAGCCGAAAACAATCATGGGCTGCTCCTTGCCGCGGAGCGCGTCCGCGATTTCGTCGAGCTTTGCCATGGCCCCAGGTTTGAGGTCCCACTTCCCCGTTTTGAAGAGGACCTCGCCCTGAAGCGTAATGACCATGCCCCGGTCGTCGTCCTTCACTGACGCAATCTTGGCAATCGTTTCCCGCGCGTCCTTGAGCTTGGACTCGAGCTCGGCGAGTTTTTGCTGCTGCGCAGCCGTCTCGGCCTGCTTGCGCTGCAGCTCGGTCTGAGCTTGGTTGAGCTGGCCGCGCGCGCTCTGCAGCTGGGACGATACGGTCGTCTGGAGCTCTCGCCGAGCCTGCTCTGCGTCTTGCTGGGCCTTCATCGCGGCGGCCTCTTGCTCTGCGATTTGCGCCTTTCGCTGAGCAATGACCGCAAGATCGATAGTGGTCGGCTCGTCGGGTTGATCGGCCCAGGCCTGCTCCGCGCGTTGCAGAGCGAGATCGGCCTCGTGAACGTCCGTGGGATCCAGCTGCATCGCTGGGCCGCCCTTTGCACGGCCGTATGCGCTCCGCGCGTCGACCAGCTGCGGCGGCGCGTTTCGGGCCCCAGCGCAGCCGATCACCGTCGTCAGAGCGAGCAGCACCGAGCCGCTCAAGAGTTCCCCACGCATGACCTTGCTTCGAATGACCATCATTGGGCCCCTTTCGACTTCTGAACATCCTCTTGCGCCTTGCGCGCCTCGCCCTGCGCCAGCTGCGCTCTGGCGATGCTGAGCGCCAGCTGCGCCTCGACCCGTGCGACCGCGACGAGGCTGGTCGCCCGGCGGTTGTCGTGATCCATCAGCTCCTTGGACTTCTGCAAATCTTCTTCGGCGAGCTGCAAATGCAACTTGGCATCCGGCACCGCCGGCGCGCCGCCCGCCTGGGCGCGGCCGACGTCCGCTTGTGCCGCCGCCCATTCGTCGTTCGGTGGCGGCATGGTGCCTCCGCAAGCGACGAGGCATAGAGCGATTCCGGCGAGGGACGGGAACGCTGCTTTCGCGGTGCGCATGTCGAATCTCCTTGGGTAGGGCGAAGCGTAATTTCGAGGCCCATTGCGTATCAAGTAGATCACGCGCCGTCCATCATTCCACCTTCAGAATAGCGAGAAACGCTTGCTGCGGGATCTCGACGGTCCCTACCTGCTTCATGCGCTTCTTCCCCTCCTTTTGTTTCTCGAGGAGCTTGCGCTTGCGGCTGATGTCGCCGCCGTAACACTTGGCCGTCACGTCTTTGCGAAGCGCTTTGACCGTCTCCCGCGCGATGATCTTTCCGCCGATCGCCGCCTGGATTGCGACATCGTATTGCTGACGCGGCACGAACTCTTTTAGCTTCTCGGCGAGGCCACGCCCGCGCGTGTAGCTCTTCTCTTTGTGAACGATTATGGACAACGCGTCGAGGGGCTCGCCGTTGACCAAAATGTCGACACGGACGAGGTCGTCGGGGCGATAGCCCACAAGCTCGTAGTCCATCGACGCATAGCCGCGCGAAATGCTCTTCAGCCGGTCATGAAAGTCGAACAGCACTTCGCCGAACGGCAGCTCGTACGTAACGATGACGCGGTCCGCGGCAGCGTATTGCATCCCTTTCTGGATGCCGCGCCTCTCCTGACACAACGCCAGCACCGGCCCGACGAAATCCGTCGGCACGTGGATCTTCATCGAAACCAGCGGTTCTTCGATACGGTCGATCGTTTGCGGTGATGGGAGCTTTGCCGGGTTTTCAACCCGCACGGCCTCTCCGTCCGTCTTGTAGACGTTGTAGACGACGCTTGGCGCCGTGGTTATCAAATCCATGTTGAATTCGCGCTCGAGCCGCTCCTGGATGATCTCCATGTGGAGTAACCCGAGAAAACCGCAGCGAAATCCAAAACCGAGAGCCTCACTCGTATCCGGTTCGAACGAGAACGCCGCGTCGTTCAGGTGAAGCTTCTCGATGGCATCCCGTAGGGGAGGGTAATCTGCGTTGTCGGTGGGATAGATGCCCGCGAACACCATTGGCTTCACGTCCTTGAAGCCGGGCAGCGGATCGGTGGTCGGACCCAAGTGGTGGGGACCTCGACCGGGCGCGTTGACGGCGTGCGTGACGGTGTCGCCGAGCTTCACGTCGTGGACGCTCTTGATATTGGCTGCGAGAAAGCCCACCTCACCCGGCCCGAGCTCGTCGACTGCCGCGGCGAACGGCTTGAAGATGCCGAGCTCGGTGACCTCGTGATCCGTCCCGGCCGCGAAGAAGCGGACCTTGTCGCCCCTCTTCAATGTGCCGTCGAAGATCCGCATCATTACGACGGCACCGCGATAAGTGTCGTACCAGGAGTCGAAAATCAGCGCGCGCAACTGTGCGTGGTCCTTGCCCCGGGGTGGCGGGACCTTGCGCACGATTTGCTCGATGATGTCGCGCACGCCGACGCCCGTCTTGCCGCTCGCCTCGATGGCGTCTGAGCAATCGAGGCCGACGACCTGCTCGATCTGCGAGCGCGTCCGCTCGACGTCCGCGCTCGGAAGGTCAACCTTGTTCAGCACGGGTAAAATCTCGAGCCCTTGCTCGACCGCCAAGTACACGTTTGCCAACGTTTGCGCCTCGACACCTTGCGTCGAATCGACGACGAGGATCGCCCCCTCGCACGCAGCAAGGCTCCGCGAGACTTCGTAATTGAAGTCTACGTGACCCGGCGTGTCGATGAGGTTCAGCTCGTAGGTCTGCCCGTCGGCTGCGGCAAACGACAACCGCACGGTTTGCGCCTTGATCGTGATGCCGCGTTCCCGTTCGATATCCATCTTGTCGAGGAATTGGGACCGCATCTCGCGCTCGGTCAGCGCGCCAGTGATCTCGAGGATGCGATCGGCCAACGTCGACTTGCCGTGATCGATGTGGGCGATGATCGAGAAATTGCGAATGACGGACTGCGGGCTGGGCATCGGGTCTGGTGCGCTCCGGGGGCTAGTTGCGTGGAATGCGCAACCAGCGTCAGGCCTTGCCGCCGCTGACGGCGCGCTCGGGTTTCGACTCGGCGCCCGCTGTTGGTGACGACGTTTCGGCCTCGGTCGAGAGCGCCAGCTGGCCGGGAAGCAAGTGGCCGTACTGACGGAGGACTAGATCGATGCCCTCGCGAATGTAGACCGCGACCGGGACCTTCGTGCGCTCGTGTAGCAGGCGGAGCCTCTCGCTCTGCTCGGGCGTGACGTAAATAGTGGTCGAGATCTTCTTCCGTGACATTTTTCGAGGGATGGCGACTTCGGCGGAGATGTCTTACTGGGTGGCCGGCGACTATTACAGAGCAAGCATTTTCCTGCGCGATGACCGGCAGATGCGCACCTGCGGCTGAGGCCCTGGCTGAGCGGGAGCGACGTTCCCCCGAGGGGGACTTACACTACGTGGACATATGTGGCCGTTCAAGCGGGACAGGTCAGAACCGCATTCCGGCACAGCTTTCGGCGCACCGCATGGCAACTGCCGGAACACCTTTGCGCTGGCTGCCCAGCCGGACGGTTGCGTCGCGCTTGTCTTGCCGCCATCCAGCCCAGGCGCGTATTGTGCCGCAAGCGTCTGACGTTCCTGTCCCGCCTGCTACCGCCTGCAGCTCTGCATAGAAAGCCCATGATCGACCCGTGCTCCCTCTCTCCGCGACGACGGTTTGGAACACAACGGGCCCTTCTAGTGGCAATGGGTGCGAGCGTCGCGGGGCCGGCGGTCTCGGTTTGTGTTTCGTGCGGGGGTAGCGGAGCGGCCGCTCTCAACGCCAAGGCTCCTGTAAGCCGTATCGAAACGCTCGATCACGAGGCGTGCAGCGAGAGCGGAAGGCGCGTCGAGCTGCTAGACACGAACAACGATCAGCGGCCCGATATCCGCCGCGTGCTCGACACCTCTACGGGCCACGAGGTGTGTCGGGCGGTCGACCTGAACCATGACGGAAAGATGGACCTTTACGAATACTTTAACGCCGACGCGAGCGTTCGGCGTCGGGAGTTTTGCTATGACGACACCGCCGCGGTGAACGCCATCGAGCTTTATCAAGGCGGTAAGCTGGTCCAGCGCAAGTACGACACGACGGGCCACCACAAAATCGATACGTGGGATTGGTTCGACGGGTCGCTCCCAGTCGATGCCAAGTCGGGCCTCCCCGCGCACCCGAGTCGGCGCGAGCGAGACACGACCGGCGACGGAGCGATCGATCAGTGGTGGACCTGGGAGGGAGAGAAGGTGACGATCGCGACGGACCACAACCACGACGGAAAGCCTGACGTCAGCTCGGCGGTCGTGCTTGGCGGGGACGACGCCGGCCCGGCGCCGAGCGTCCCGGCCTTCGACGCAGGCGCGCTCTCTCCCCCCACTGCGACCGAGGGAGGTGGGTCAGAGCCCGCCACAATGGCTTCCACGAGCGACGGAGGAAGATCGTGACGCATCTGGCGGTCGCTTCGGTCTTGGGCGCGTTCGGCGTCGCAGCTGTCTTCGCCGCGTGCGGAGGCTCACAACCGAAGGCGAATCAAGGCAACGCGAGCGATCCGCACCAGGCCCAGGCTGACGATCGCTCGCTTTGCGAGGCATTCGTCCACTGGAAAAGCGATCCGCGCTTGGAGATCAGCGAGACGCTTGGTCCGAACGCCATCAAGCCGAACATCCGGCGCGTGTACAAGGTCATTGGTGTTCACGACGATCGGCATACGGTCCTTCTCTGTCGTGAGATCGACACGAACTTCGATGGCATCAAGGACGTCGTGCGTACCTTCAACGAAAAGGGCGAGCCGCTACACGAAGAAGCCGACACGAACTATGACGCGAAGATCGACGATTGGGTAAATTTCACCGACGGCCGCATCGAAGAGGAAGACGTGGACACCACCCTTTCTGCGGGCCGCCCGAACCTCTGGAAGTTCTACGTCAACGGGGAGCTGTCGCGCATCCGTCGCAACTTGCACTGCGCGAGCGGCAAACCGGACACATGGGAGATTTATTACAAAAATCGGTTGGAACGCGTGGGGAACGACACTACGTGCGACGGGCATGTCGATCGATGGGACCGAGATGCGCAGCTACTCGCCCAGGAAGAAGCGCAGCAGTCGGTCGAGATCGTCGATGGAGGCGGCGGCTCAGCGCCGGTGGTCCTTGGTCCGAACGGCGAGGTGTTCGAGGGGGGTCTACGCTCCATCGACGCGGGCCCGAAGAAGCGTCCAAATAGGTAGCGGCCCGCGGCCAGCCGCGATTCACGCGTGGGACGTGCCTGCGCGGCCATATGCGTCCTCAATGCGGACGACGTCATCGAGCTCGGGGGTCGACACTTCGACGACGTCAACGTCCGTGACGGCGACCATTCGGTGCACCGTCCGCGGGGGGCAATGGAACGTGTCGCCAACGCACATGGTTAGGGTCTTGAGCTCCGCGTCCTGACCAATCTCCAACTGCATTTCCCCCGCGTGGACGAGGAACGTTTCGTCCTTCTTCACGTGGTACTGGCGCGAGAGCTTCTGACCGGCGTTAATGTGCAAAATTTTGCCGACGTAGCGCTCCGTCTCGGCCCAAACGATCTCGTATCCCCACGGCTTGGTTACGCGTCGCATCACGTCATCGCTTACAATACCAGGTCCACAATGGCTACCATCCGGTTGCAGAAGGTATTGGCGCGTGCGGGGATCGCGTCACGGCGCGCCGCCGAGCAGCTTATCGCCGCCGGTCGCGTCCGTGTCGATGGTCACATCGTGACCGAGCTCGGCACAAAAGTCGACCCGCGCCGCGCGCGCGTCGAGGTCGACGGGCAGCGCACCGTGGCGGAGTCGTCGGTCTACGTCCTATTGCATAAGCCGCGCGGCGTCGTCTCGACCATGCACGATCCGGAAGGTCGGCCCAGCATTCGCGAGCTAGTAGCGGACGTGCCTGGGCGAGTTTATCCCGTAGGACGGCTTGATTTCAATACGAGCGGCGTCCTGTTGGCCACGAACGACGGCGATTTCGTAGACGCCTTGATCCATCCCCGTCGCTCGGTACCCAAGAAGTACGTCGTCAAGGTGAACGGCGCGATGAAGCCATCCGACCTCGATGTGTGGCGGCGCGGGGTGGTGCTCGAAGACGGAAAAACGCTTCCGGCGAAGGCCAAGCTGCTCCGGTACGAGGGCACGAAGACGTGGCTCGAGCTGACCCTGACAGAGGGCCGTAACCAGCAGGTCCGACGCATGGGCGAAGCAACTGGATTTCGCGTCATGCGCTTAGCCAGGCTCGAGTTCGCCGGGCTCAATGCCGAGGGTTTACGTCCCGGTGAATGGCGGTACTTGACCGCTGATGAGCAGAGGGCACTCAAGAACGAGTACGGCGTGCCGAAGCGCATCGTGTCGCCGCCGCCGCCGCCGGAAGGCCGTAAGGCGCCGCGAAGGCTGCCCCCTCTCGGGCCCCGCCCCGAGGAGACTGCGCCTCCCCCGCATTCTGTGCGTGGTGCCGCACGTCGCAACCGGGACGTCGGGACCACCAGCAAGTCGACCCAGGCCGAAGGGCGCTGGCGGCGGGAGTCCCGCGAGCGGCGAGCGCGCGGCTCCCAAGGAGAGTTGCCCTTGCGCCAGCCAAACGACCGACGCGCACGACGGCCGACTGCGGCCAATCAGGCATTGGACGCCGCATCAGGCCCGCGGTCGCGCGAAGCTCCGAGCCGGCCGAAGCGCGGTCCCGTATAGCTCCGTTTCGCGAAGCCCGGGACCGGCGTGCATCATCGCGGAGGCAATGACCAATCGTTCGCAAAATAACCGGCAACGCGGACGGTTGCGGTGCCTAGTACCAGCTGACCACGTGCGGGGGCGATGCCCTCGTCGTACACGACGTAATCCGGCAACATGTCCGGGAGCGACGTCGACCGCCACGTACCGAGTGGGCCCACCCCCTCCACGATAACGACGTAGCGATCGACCCGGCGAGGATTCGGCTGGATGAACGCCGCTCCCAGCTGGGACCAATCCGCGGGGGCGGCGGAGCTGTTCGCGCGCGCCGCGATGCGGGTCGCGCTGCCGTCCGGCATCGAGAGCACGATTTCTTCGCCCTCCAGGCGAATGGGCAAGCTCGGCTCGAGCTCCCGCACCACCCGGTTCGACCGTCCATTGCCCACGAGAAAGAGGGCGTGGTCGTTCGCGATGGACTCGCCGCGCTCGTAGAACTCCGTGTCGCTCATCATCGGATAGTCGACGCGGACGCCCGGGTGGATATGGGCCCACGAATGGGCGGTCTCCTCGTTCGCGCGGGACTGCCGGGGATCGCTGGCGCCCCAGACGAAGAGGACCGGTTCGTGGAAGACATCGTGCAACGGCCCGGTGGTGGTTCGGTGCTTGAACGGGCCGGTGCGCTGTACGGAGCCTGCGGTCCACAATGAACCCTCGCGGTGCAGGTCGATCGGCTCCCCAGGCTGGAAGACCAACCTGCTGTGATCGATCGCGACTGTGACGGGCACGCCCTGGTCAATCCAGTGAGCGTCGCGATCAAGGCTCAATGCCTCCAATCCGCGCGTAGAGGCGCGGATCGTGTTGGAGGCCTCGATCCGCACGCTGACTTCGCCCCAGCCATCGCTCGAGGAAAGCTCATTCACGTGGACCCACGCATTGTTCGCCCACCTTGTGCTCGGCGTTTTGAAACGCAACGCGCGCGGGTATATCGGGCGTCTTCGGTCGAGCAGCCACTTGGCGCCCTTCAGATCCTCGTAGGTCGATTGCCATACGTTATGGCCGAGCTCTGGGTGCTCGTGCTTCACGTCGTAGTGAAGCTCCTCGTATCGGTCGATGAGCACCCCGCTGTTCTCCTCCGGCAAGTCTTTCGTGCCGTGAACAACATAAAGCGGGAGGTACATGCCATTCTCGGCCCACAGCGCGTTGGACCGCTGCTCGGCGGCGAAGCGTTCCCAGGGTCGCATCCAGCGGACGTTGATATCACCTCGCACGAAATAGCTGTGGTAGCCGCACAGCGGCTCGGCCGCTGCAAACTGGTCGGGATGATGAAGCGCACAGGCCGCGCTGCCGATACCGCCCATGGACGGCCCGGTCACCGAGACACGGGCCTCGTCGATGGGGTATTCGTGCTTCACCCACTCGACGACGCGCATCACGTCGTCCTCCCCCAGGTCGCGGTACATCGAGTTGTAGTGGGCTCCGGGTGCAACGACGAAGGCCTCCAGCGGCTCGAGATCTTTCCGTGGATGTCGGTCCTCCCAGGCGCTGTCGCGTGCCGGATCGTCGTGGCCAAAGAGCCACATCATCATCTGCATCGGGTACCCATTCATCCCGTGCAGGGCGACGATCAGTGCATATTTCGCCGTTCGTGTGTTGGCGCTCGCGCGGGTGGGTTTGAAGTCCCGAGGTACGTAAAGCGCGAACTCCGAGAGCTTGCCGTCCACCGGGGAGCGGTAAGCGCGGCGCATTGGACCCCGGCGGTGGGCGTAAGGATCTCGCCCAGATTGGATGGCCGCGGCGGCGTCGTCGAGCTCGCGCGCGTCCTGCAACTGCGCGTCCAAATCGTCGTCGCCATGCGCTATCTGCGCGACGAGCCTGTCGTGCAAGTGCTCGACGGACTCAAGCGACACGGGTGGCAGTTGGGGGATGGCGCTCTGGGCGGCGCGTGCCTCCGCGAGCGCCCGAGCCGCGTGGGCGGTCGCTTCACGCACGGCCCGACGCGGATGCATCGGGAGATCGAGCGAGCGCCCGGCGACCTCGACGTGCATCGTCCAGTCTTCGTCCTCCACCTCGTCAGCGGCGATCCGCGGTAGCGCCACCGACAGCTCGCCCATGCCGCGGTCGCTCACGGGGATATCGCCGGCATCGACGTCGAACAGCGCCTCGCCGCCCGCCGTTCGCGACAGGCGCGCGTGCACATCGAGCCGCACCCCGCGAGGAGCGCCGGCTCGAAATCGCACAGTCAACGTCGGGCGATAGCCATCCGCGCAGACGCCACGGTCGAAGTATACGAGCGACGCTCGCGACGCGAGCGCGTTCGCGTCGTCTTGGGTGGTGCCCGGAAGCCGCCACCAGGCGCCAGGAGGAGGCTGCAGTTCGGCGTCGAGCCAGCGCGCACGAAACTGCCAAGCCCCGCCGCGATGGTGAAATGCGAGAACAACCGAGTGATCCCCAGCCTCGAGATCCACGGGGACCAGGTCGTCATCGTCCCGCTGGGCTCGCCGCTCATCGCGTGCGAATACGCGCTTTCCATCGAGGAGAACCGCGACGCCGTCGTCTGCGCCGAGCAGGAGGAGGTGCCGGCCGGCTTGCCGCAAGTGCAGCACGGCGCCCGCGTATGCAATGCGCTCGCCCGCGTGTGTTTCGAACGCGGCCGCTAAATTGACGAGACCATCGTTGGTCGACACCAGCTGCCAATGCGACTCCCCGAGAGGCGAGCCGAGCCGCGGCGAGAGATGCCCTTCGTCGAACACCTTCGTTCGTTCAAAGGGGCCGGCCAGTAGCCATGCGCCGACCTGGCCGTCCCCTGCTAGAGCCATTCGAGTCTCCTCGCCGGCTGCAGTAAGGGGCGTCACCCCGGCGACGGCGGTTGTCCGCGTCGTCGACGCGCCTGCGACCGCCGCATCGGAAAATGTCGCGATGGCAAGAACACACTTGCAGATTGCGCGGATCTCCTTCGGCAGCGGACGTCCTGGCGCGCTTCGTCGTCCAGTGCGCATTCGTCTTCGCGACTCTCGCGATGCCAAGAGGTCGAGCTCCACGCGGCGGCGCCCTCCGTCAAAATGCGGGAGTCAGGTCATGCCCTGCGCCAATGTCTTCGGCTCGTCGCGGAAGAGCACCTCGACCTTGTGCGCATCGATGACGCGGGTCACGACCCCGTCGCCGAATTTTTTGTGACGCAGCAGGTCACCCTCTTGAAAATTGCCCGTGACAGCATACGATTTGAACTCCATCATCCCGCGTCCGGCAATAGCCTTTTCCCAGACCTGCTCCTGCTTCATGGCGGGAGTCACACGAGGTGCGCGAGCGCTGGAACGGGGCGCGGCGGGGCTGGAACGCGCGGCACCGCCGGCTGCGACCGCCGGCTTTTCGCCGGGCGGCTGCGGCCGCCAAAGGTGAGTTGCGCGGCAGGTGAGGCACTCGACCTGATGCGCCTTGTTGTTCTTCATCGAGACGATGCGGTGATTGAGGACAAGCCGGCACTTGGTGCACCAGCTATCGACCTCGCCCGCGACTCGGAGTGGCTTCGGCATAAGACTCTCGTGTTCTCCCATTACTCGCGTGTTCGACGCCGCTCCCGCGGCCGGTCGTCGCGTCTAACATGCACTTCCGATTTTATTTCGGGCTTCGGCAGCTTCTGGGCGCCGGCGCCGTCCATTTCAGCCTCTGAGATGGCCCGTTCGTCCTCGCGCCCCTCATTTGGCGTAAATCGAATGGTCGTGTTGATCTCGAACTGGACGGTGGTCAGCATCTTCTGCATTTCATTGGAGAGGTTCGTCTGATCGAGAAAATCGCGGACCTCCTTGGCGACGACGCGGAGGAGCCCGTTTTTCGTCTCCTCGACCTGCGACAGGAGATAGTGCGCCACCTCGCGCGGCAGCCTCATGCCGCCGACCAACTCCTTGAAGCTATCCGGTGCCTCCACCGCCTTTTCCACGCCGATCTCCACGGCGCGCTTGAGGAGCTCCGGGATCACACTGTCGAGCCGTCGGCGGCGCTCGTTGTCGCTCATCGAGTGGGCCTCGCCAATGCGCTTCGTACCGTGCGGACGCAAAGCGGTCAAACGCGGAGCGGCGCTGGACTGGCACTCACTAGTGCGCCGCCCAGGCCGGCTGGCCGTGACGCCTATGCGGCTCGCGTCAAGATTCGTGCGACGCCAACGGCAGCCTGCCTCAGGGCCGAGCTCCCGGCGTTCCCGCCGCGCGCGCAGAGCAGAACGATCTGTCTTTCCACCTCGACCACGTGCACGTTGATTTCGGGCCGGATCACGGAACTCCCCCATTGTGGATCGAGCAGCCGCTGATTCGAAAATCCTCGCGCGATCAACGGCGCATGGGCGGCGAGCTCCTCGCAAAGGCCCGCCCCCCCCGCGCCCGCGACTACCAGACCCGCCTCATCGGCCACTACGACCGCGTCGAAGCCGCCCACGCTGCGCGTTCGAGCCAGCTGGTAGTCAAGCGCGACGAGTGGGTCTTCGCTGCGCTGGCGGCGGCGCTCCTCGGGGCGGGGCATTGGGCAATCGTCGGCCGCGGGGCTCGCCGGGGCCAACTTTGCCGAGGGAATCGGTTCGGGTGCCGAGCGTCACGGCACGCTTACTTGCGGATGATGCGAGCGTTTGCCGTGTGGCTCGCAGCTCGGGCTTGCAGTCCGCGCGCTTTCCCGCCAAAGAGGCAAGGAGGTCGATCGCGATGTGCACACATCATTTC
>JALYHV010000027.1 GCA_030776205.1 Myxococcota bacterium
CGTGTTCAAGGTGAGCGCGGTGCCGTTCCACGCGTGGACGCCGGATGCCTACGAGGGCGCGCCCACGCCGGCCACGGCGTTCATGGCGGTGGCCGTCAAAGCGGCGGCCTTCGCGATGCTCCTGCGCGTCCTCGTGCTCTCACTCGGGGACGCCACGTGGACCTCCTGGGCGAGCGGTTGGCCGCCGGTCGTCGCAACGCTCGCCGCATTGACGATGACGGTGGCAAACCTCATCGCGGGGCGGCAGGAATCGGTGAAGCGCATGCTCGCCTATTCGAGCATCGCGCACGCCGGTTACATGCTCGCAGGCGTCACGGCGATGATGCGCCTCCCGGCCGAAGCGGGAGCGAGCGTCCTCTTTTACTTGCTCGCCTACACCGTCTCTACGGCGGGCGCGTTCGGCGCGCTCATCCTGTGCGGGAGCCGCGGACGTGAAGCCGTGAGCTACGAGGACCTCTCGGGCCTCGGTAAGCGGCACCCCGCGCCGGCTCTCGCCTTTTCGCTCTTCCTCCTGTCGCTCGCCGGCATTCCGCCCACCGCCGGCTTCTTCGCCAAGTGGTTCCTCTTCAAAGCGGCCATCGAGGGGGGGCTCTACTGGCTCGCCCTCCTCGCCCTCGTGAACAGCGTCATCGGTGCGTATTACTACCTGCGCGTCCTCGTTTATATGTACATGCGCGAGCCGGCAGCCGGTGCGCCCGTGGCCATACCGATGCGATCCGGCTACGTGACGGCGGCGCTCGTCGTGAGCGCCGTGCTCGTCCTCGTTCTGGGGCTGACGCCATCGCATTACCTGGACGTGGCGGTACGCGCCGCGGCTTTTGGCGCGGCGAGTTGAAGGCGCCGATGCGCGCACGAAATTTGTAAGGCCGACGGGTCGATGCGTATCCCCGCCGCTGGACTCGTCGGCGTCGTCACCTTGGTTGGCGCGTTGGCACCTTTCGTTGGCTGCCGGCGCGACGCGCCCAAGGCGGACATCGTTGCGACAGATACAGTGCCGACGTCCGATGCGGCGTCCGGCGCGCCATCTACGGAGCCGGCCAACGGGCTTCCGATTCCGGCCGCCAGCGTCGCGACCGTGGTCAACCCCCTGAACCTGCCTGCGTACGACGGGCCGACGGGCAGCATCGAAGGAACGGTGCTCGTTCGAGGGCCCGATGCGCCGATCATGCCCGGTCTCTCGGTGTCGCCTTGCCCGGCGGCGCTCGACACGTACGGCAAGCTGTTTCGAAGCGGTCTGCCGCGGGCAGACGGCGCGCGTCCCCTCGCGGACGCCGTGGTCGTCGTCACTGGCTATTCGGGCTACTTCCTCCCCGAGAAGAACCCCATCGTTCGGGTGACGATCGGCGCGGACTGTGGATACCCTTCGCTGACGATCGCGCTCACGTTCGGGCAGCGGCTCGAGGTGGCGAACGATTCGTCGCTGCCCTTCGCGCCCTACCTGGAAGGCACGCTGCTGCCGGCGGTCATGATCGCGCCGCCGATGCAGAGCGGCGAGCCGGTGAAGATCTATCCGCCGCGGGCCGACTACTTTGCGCTGCGCGATCGGATGGAGTCGTTCGTCCGGGGAGACGTCTACGTGCTGCGGCACCCGCTCCACGCGGTAAGTGATCTGCGAGGCCACTTTCGGATTGGCGGCGTTCCCGTCGGCAAGCTCAAGGTGGGCGCCCGCCTCCGGGCGATCGGCAAGGAGGACGTCAAGGACGTCGACGTACGCCCCAATGTCGTCGAGAACGTGGAGCTCGTCCTCGACTATGTGCCGCCGCAGCAGGCGGCGCCCGACGACGGCGGGGGGCCAAAGCGACCGTATTTGAACTGATCTCGGTCGCCCCGGGGGCGTCAGCGCGCCTCGTCGTCGCTCAAGTCGCCTCCTGCACCAAAAGCCCGGAGCGCGTCGCTTGCGCGCCGTGCGCCATCCCGGTCGCCGGCCTGGTCCGCGAGTCGGCGCGCCGTCCATGCGAGGACGGGATCTCCGGGATCGCGCGCGAGGAGAGCGCCGCGCGCGGAGGCATCCAGCGGCGAGCCCGCGGCCTGCTGGATGAGCGCTGCGGCCGCCGCGAGGATCGGATCGATGGCCGCGCCCGCGCTGAGGCTGGCCGCGAGCCGTCGAGCCGCGGCCGAGGCAGGCGACGTCAGAGCG
>JALYHV010000028.1 GCA_030776205.1 Myxococcota bacterium
CCCCGGCGACGCGCGCTTCGATGCTGCCCGTGGGGCTGCCGACGCAAGCCGGCGCGCAACGAGGTCTGGCGAACACGTCGACCGGAATCCCTTGGTCCCGGAGGCGAAAAGCCAACCATCGGCGCAGGTCCTGTTTTGCGCCTGGTCCGTCGCGCACGGCCAAATCAATCTGCGTTCGTCGTTCGATTCGCGCGGTGCGGCTGCATGGTCCGGCTTCCATGGTGCCGTCGAACGTGACGCGAAGCATGCCGGGACCAGGTTCGCCGAGGCGTGCCGTGATGACCTGAAAGCGTGCGCGACCCAACGCATCGGTGGTCGCCGTGTCGAGGACAACGCCAGCCTCGTTGGACAGGGAAAGTAGCAAGTCTGAGGCAGGGGAGTCGGCTGCGTCGCCCGCCATCGAGGCGACGACCCCAATGGTGGTGCGCTCCTGGTCGAGCGAGAGAGCCAGGAGCGGCGTCGCGGGATCGAAGCGGAGCGCGACGGTCGCTCGCGTGAGGTCGATCGGGACGTCGAGGTGCGCCCCTTCGAGGTGCTCGGAAGGCCGCGCATCGAGACGAGCCACGTAGCGGTCGGTCGTGAGCCGCAGCCGAACGCAAAAGCGTCCGCTCTCGTCGGTCCGCAGCACGAGGAGGTCTCCGCGCTCGAGCACCGGGCGGGCACCGTTCTCGCACGCGGCCGGCATCGTCGCCGTAAAAGCGACGCTCGTCTGCGGGTCGGGCGCGTGCACGCTGTACGGCAGGTCACCGGCTCCTGGCTCGGCGGCGGGTGCTCGCGATCGATCGAGGCCGAAGGCGATTGCCGCATCGGCGAGTGGCCGGCCCGCATCGTCGACCAACGCTCCCGATAACGACAGCTTGCCCGCAGAGTGAGCGACCCTGGCGTCGAGGTGTGCGGCCCCCTTAATGTGAATCCGCGGCGCCCCGTTGGCCTCTGTATCCCTGTAAAAAATGCCCAGCGCCGCGAACGTACAAAGCGCGACCCGCGTCCACCTCGAGCCGATCCATTGCGCGTGCACCGTTCGGCCGACGCCTCCGTCGAACAGGATAGCGTGACCGCTCACATGCCGCGTGCGTCGCGACCGCGAGGGACGATCGCCGTGCCCGGACTGAGCGTTCTGCTGATCTCGCTCGCGGTGCTGATGGCGCCCGCCGCGCTCGCCGATAGCCGCACGCAGTTCCTTGCCGATCGACTGACGTATCCGCCGGCGGCGCCACAGGTCGACGACTTTCGCGTGCGCACCAATGCGGCCCTCGCGCTGGGTGCAACGAACGACGACGCGGCCGCTGCGCCGCTGTGCGCCGGCCTCGCAGACCCGAGCGAGGTGGTGCGCCAGGCGGTGGCGGTCGCCCTGCAAAGACTCGGGCGAGCGAGTGCGCTCGAGTGTTTGCGGCACCGCGTCTCCACGGAAGGAAACGCCTCCGTAAAACACGCGATCGAGCGCGCGATCGAGGTCATCACGGCAGCCGTCGGCCGCGTGGTTCCTAGCGAAGGCTCCTCGTTCATACCGGGAGCCAAGTATTACGTCTCCGTCTCACCCATCGTGAACAAGACGTCGCGTCCAAACGGTGAGGTGGAGCGAATCGTGCGCGCGGCGATCGCGTCGAAGCTCGGCCAATTGGGCGATTACCAGCTCGCGCCGCCCGGCGAGTCCAACGACGCGGCCAAGGCCATCCTCGGAAAGCGGAAAATGCGGGGCTATCATCTTGGAGTGAGCGTCGAAGACTTCGACTACTCCGCCGGAAGCCTCCGGGTGCGCGTGAAGGTCGCCGTATTTTCGTACCCCGGAAAGGACCTTCGTGGAGAAGTCCCCGCCGGAGCGACGCTGCCCGCCGCGCGGCCGGGCGACAAAGCCGCGGAGGACCAGCTGATGGCAGTCGTTGCCGGGCGAGCCACGGAGCTCTTCGCACAAAACTTCAGGTGAGGACACGCATGACGACCAGCCACCCCGCGTCCCCCGTCGAGTCGGCATCTTATCGGCGACGCATCCGGAACTACCTCATCGACTCCCGCTTCCAGCTCAAATATGCCGGCATCCTCGTGGCCGTGGCGCTGGTCATCAGTTGCGTCATGGGCACGGTCCTCTACATGACGACGAACGCCGTCGTGGACGAGAGCGCGAAGGTCGTCGAGGAGAGCCAGAAAATCGCGCAGGAGAGCAAGAAGGTGTCCGAGGTGAGCCGGATGAACGTGCTCGACCTTGCTCCCGACAACGCGGAGCTGGTGAGCACGTTCACGAGGGAGTGCGACGCACACGACAGAGCGATCGCCGAGCAGCAGAGGGTGGTCGGCGTCCAACAGGCGTCGCTCATGCGGCGTCAGCGAGGGATGCTCGTTTCCCTGGTGGGCGGCCTGATGCTGATGGTGCTCGCGATAGGGCTCTTCGGCATCTATTTCACGCACAAGGTCGCGGGTCCGGTTTTCAATATGAAGCGCCTGCTGAAGCAACTCGGCGGCGGAAACCTGACGGTGGATGCGCGGCTGCGGCGGGGTGACGAGCTGCAGGACTTCTTCGAAGCCTTTCGCCGCATGGTGACGGGGCTGCGGCAGTTCGAAAGACAGCAGCTCGAGCAGCTCGAGGTCGCCATTGACGCTCTCGACCATCATTCGTCCGAGGCCGCAGCGAGCGCCCTCGTGCAGCTACGCGACGCCATGAGACGCTCCGTCGGAAGCTGAAACGCTCCCCCTTGGCCCCCCCTTCCAAAAGCGAGGGTCTCAGCCGGTGATCGCCCCCTCGATGTATTCGACGCGCGTGGCGTCGCGGTCGAAGGTCACCGCCGCGACGTCAATCCGCACACGAGAAACGCCGGGAACCGCATACAGGCGCTCGCGCCACAGCCGCTCGGCGGCCCGTACGATGCGCGCACGCTTTCTTGCGCCAACGCTCTCGAACGGGCCCTCTAGCGCACGCAGCCCGCGAGTCCGCACCTCGACGACCGCGACGAGAGGGCCGTTCTGGACGACGAGGTCGAGCTCGAGCGGACCGAAGCGCACGTTCCGTCCGAGGACGTCGAACCCGTTCGCAACGAGGTAGTCCGCTACCGCCAACTCGGCGCGTTGGCCGGCCGCGCTCCGGGAAAGGCGCTCGGCTACTTCACGCCTTGCGCGTTGCCGCACTTATTCACCGCTGGGTCGCACGTAGCGCTGCAGGTGCTCAAAGGCTGGTAATCGGTGCCGCTCTTGATGCAATAACCGCCTGTGAGCCCCTGATCGCCCGCTCCGATCGAGGTCACCAGCTGGGCACAGCTAAAGCCGTCGGGGCACTTGCAATAGTTTGCACCGTCGTCGGTCTTGCCTTCTGCGTTCTGGCAGCGGCAGGAGCAGTACACCGTCTGCTCCGCCCTGCGGTCGGTGCACTGCGGCGGGACAGTGGCCAGCGTCTTGGCGTTGATGGGCTGCCCGGTTGGGCCGAGCCCATTGACGGGCTCCAAAGTCCCCGGAGTGCAGCAACCGGCATTTGGCGCGCACGCCACAGTCCCAGGAGTGGGCATGCCACTCGCCTGCTGCCCGTAAGGACACGACACGCGCCCCTGGAAATGGTTCACGAGGCACAGGCGCGTCTGGCACTGGAAGCTCTTCGATTCGACGTTCACCTCGTGAAAATCGAACCCCGTGAAGGATTTGTCGTACTCCTGCTCCGGAGTGCACGGGTCGCCGACGCCGGTTGACGTGCACCCCGTTCCCGACAGCACGGCAACGGCAACGGCGGCGGCCACTGCGGCCAGAATCGAACGGGTCATCGTGTCGGCTCTCCCTCAGAGTGGTGGAGCAGGAGGCACAGGGCACCGCAGGCCACCATGGGTGGGGCAAAGATTGGGGCTAGCGGAAGTCGGGTCGAAACGTAATCGAGCGCTGCGAAACGCGTCAAGCCGTTACTCCTTCGTCGTGCGACTCTTCACTCGGCTTACGCGACTACGTAGCCGCGCTGTGCCGCGTCAGTGCGGCTCGACCGTCGAAGGTCGTTTCACCGGATAATGGAAGCCGCTCGGTGGTTCCGTCGGAACTCGATCGCGCGGCGAGGTCTTATTCGCGTGCACGTGAAGGGGAATGAGCGAACGTCGGGCGGGTCGCTCCTCCCCCTCCTATTCTTGGGTTTTCGTGCTCGTCGCTCGTCAGCGTGCCTCTCGAGAGCGTTGCCGCCGCACGGCTGCGTCGCTGGCCGCGTCTTCTTCGCGTCTTCATAGCGATACGCTTCTCGTCCATCCTACACGAAGAGGTAACTCACCACCCCGGCTCGTCGGCTCGTCGCAGATCCTCTGCCCCGATCCTCACCCCGAAAGCCCCTCATCCTCGAAACTGCCGTCTCTCCTATGTCGCCGGCAATTCGACGGCGCGCTATGCTCGCCCTCCGCCCGAGGTGTCGGTTCGGTCGCGATGGCGCGACGTTCGGCGCTACCGTCTGCGTGGTGATTGCGTTGGGAGCCTTGTGAGTGCGACTATCCTGGAGCAACGCGTCAGCAGGCCGACTATGCTGAGGGCCCAGCTTTCGTTCTTGACAACTTCGAATCGCGCTCCGTACCATCTCGCGCGCTCGGCGAAGTATCTTGCGAACATCGTTGAGGTTTTCGGTTCCGTCGCCCGCGACTTTCTCGCAACGCGCGAGACTTGATGAATCCTTCGATTTCACGAGAGCGGCCGATGCGTTCCCGCTCGAGGCATCCCTCGAGCTTGCCTGCATCGCAATCGATTCGATCGTCCGGTAACGGCGCGGCGAGGGCTGCAGCCGCTCGAGTCAAATGAGGAGCACGACGATGCGTAGACTGCTATCGCGCGGGGTTTGGATGACGGCGCTCGTTGCTGCCGTTGGGTTTTCCGCGGCGCCCGCGAGCGCGCAGCGGCCAAAGAAAAGGCCCGCCGCCGCGCCATCGCCGTCGGCGGCGACCAAGGCCCCCGCTCCTGTCGATCTCGACGCCGACAATCCGTCCGCGGCCGCCCCTCCGTCCGCGGTGACAGCGAAGCCGTCCAAGCCCGTAGTCGACAACTCGCCTCCGGCGCAGGCCGGGCAGCCCAGCGAAGCGGCAGCGCAGGCCAAGCGGTTGTACGAGGGCGAAAAGTGGTGGGACGCCGCAAAGGCGCTCTTTCGGGTGACGAGCGGCGAAACGGGCGACGACGAAGGCAACAAGCAGATCGCCCAATTCAACCTGGCGAAGGCCCTCTACAAACTGAAGTTTTACCAGGCCGCCTACTCCATCTTCAGCGAGATCGCGGACCGTCCGAACCACCTTAAGTACAACGAAACACTGTTGTGGCTCGCGAAGCTTGCGACCGATCTCCCGGAACCGGCTGACATCATCGAGCGCGTGGGGAAATACAACGAGACCCAGGTCGGCCGCTTCGACAATAAGGAGCAGCAGGATCTTTACTGGCAGCTGAATTATTTGCTTGGCCGGTATCGTTATAGGAACGGGCAGTATCCCGAGTCGCTCGCACTGTTCGAGAAGGTCAATCGCCGGAGCAAATACTACGTCCAGGCGCAGTTCTTCGGCGGCGTCTCCAACGTGCAGATGCGTCAGAGCAAGCCTGCCGTTCAAGCTTTCCAGCGAATTCTCGGCGCGCTCGAAGAGGGAGACGTGGAGGTCGAGGATGACGCGCGCATGCGCGACCTCGCTTACCTCTCCATGGCGCGGACGTTTTATTCGTCGAGCGTCAAGCTGGACGAGACGACGAACGCTCCCACGGTCGATCAGACCCGCCTTTCGGCGGCGGTGAAATATTGGAACAAGGTCGATATCGCAAGCGAGTACTGGCTCGACGCATTGTTCGAGGAATCGTGGGCGTACTTCATGGCCGGCGACTACAGCCACGCGCTAGGCAACATCCACACCATCGAGTCGCCCTACTTCCCGCACTCCTATTATCCCGAGGCCGACGTCCTCAAAGCCGTCATCTATTTCGCGAACTGCCAGTACGACGACGCCCTCACGATCGTCGCGAGATTCCGCGGCAAGTTCGAGCCGATTCGTGACGAGTTGGCCAAGACCCTCGAGAAGTTCAAAAAGGGCGCGAACCAGGAGGACGAGTTCTACAAGTTCCTCAAGGACGTCCGGGACGACAAGGCGACGATCAGTCCGAAGATTGCGCCGATCGTCAAGACCTCGCTCTCGGACCGCCAGCTTCTTCGCAACCTCGAGTACGTTCGTCTGCTCGACGAAGAAGAGGTGCGGTTCAAGAAATCGCCGAACAGTTTCAAAAACTCGAAGCTGGCGGATCTCGTCAAGGACTCGGTGCACGACGCGCGCGAGCTCGCCATCAGGAACGCCGGCGACCTCGCACGCAATCGGTACGAACGAAACCTCGCGGATCTCAACGAGCAGCTGCGAAACGGTCAGAAGATCCTGATCGACATCACCTCGGCGCAACGCAACCAGCTAGACCAGGCCATGCAGGGGGCGCAGGTCACGGTCGAAGAGTCGAAGGCCAACATCGTGAAACCGGACGAAGAGCACGTCATCTGGCCGTTCAACGGCGAGTACTGGCGTGACGAGCTCGGATTTTACCGCCAGACGATCACGTCGAAGTGCGGGAGGTAATGATGAATCGTGTTTTGTGCCGCTGGGTTATCGTCGCAGCAGTCCTTTTGGGTGGAGCACGCTCGGTCCGCGCGGCCGAAACATCGTCAAGCTCGCCCTCCAGCAGCTCCGGCGGAAAGGCGTGCGTCTCCGAGCAAGCGACGAAGAGCCTGCAGGCGTGCCCGGACAACGGGCCGACTTCGTTCAACGTCTCGGCTCACGGGAAGGAGCCCACGATGTCGTTCCACTCCAAGGTGGAGGACATCAAGAAGGGCGACAAGAAAATCGAGGTCGGCCACGCCGATGTCTCGATGATTGCTGGCTTCCGCAACCAGCGCCAGACGGCGCTCAAGCAACGCGTTCTGGCGTTACTCATCACCGAGATCCAGCAGCTCGAGTCGCTGCTCCACTCGACGGAGGCTCGATCGAAAGATCGTCCGATGCTTCTTCGTCGCCTCGCGGAAGATTACGTAGAGCTCGAGAACGCCGCGTTCCGCGAAAAGACGGAGGCGGAGGTCAAGCGCGACGAGCTCAAGAAGTCGAACCCTCGCGAAGCGGGCAAGCAGCAGGCGATCGCGAATTCTCGCAAGACGACCATCGATCGCGCGCGAAAGGCCGCGATCAACTACTACTCGACCCTCGTAGGCGACTACGCGGGCGCGCCTTCGGACACGTTTCCGAAGAACCCGCCGCCAGCCTATGCCTTGCTCGACGAGGTCTATTATTACCTGGCCTACGAATACGAGCAGTCTGGCGACACGGCGAACGCGCGGCGCGTCTACCTCGATCTGATCACCAAGACGCCGAACTCGAAGTACATTTCGAACGCTTACCTTGCGTTCGGAGAGCTCTTTTTCAACGAAGCAATGGGCGATCCGACCAAGTGGGATCCGGCGAAGCAGGCGTACCAGAAGGTCATCACGAAGCCGCCGCCGGAGAACAAGGTCTATGGCTACGCTTGGTATAAGCTCGCCTACGTTTTTTGGAACCAGGGCGATCTGCCCCACGCGCTCGACGCATTCAAGCGAACCATCGACTTCGGCACGCAATTCACCCAGCTTCCGAACGCGGCGAAGCTCGCGGAAAGCGCGCGCAAGGACGTGATTCCCGTGTACGCGCTCGCCGGGAGTCCGAGCGAGTCGTACAACTTTTTCAAGAACCTCAGCGGCGATCAGCCGGGCGTGACCGACAAGACGTTCAAGATGATGGACGAGCTCGGTCAGAATTACCTGGACACCGGCCACTACCCGGAGGCCATCGCCCTCTACAAGGACCTGATCGTCCGAGACGCAGCCAGCGATCGCGGTTGCGAGTACCAGTCGCGCATCACCGAGGCGACGATGGCCATGAAGGCCGGCGACAAGGCCGCAATCGTCGCGGAGCTGAACAATCAGTTCAAGCGTTTCGCGCAATATAAGCAGGAGAACCGCAGCGCCGAGGCGAAGCAGAAGTGCGCCAACCGCACCGCGTCGCTCGCGACCGAAACCGCGATGGCGTGGCACCTCGAGGCGGTCGGCTCTCAGGGCCAACGCGGCACGGGCGACCCGAAGACGATGGATCTGGCGTCGCTGCTCTACAAAAAGGTCTCCGAAACGTGGAACTCGGACGAGTTCTCCAAGTTCGACTTTCCGCGTCTCGTCAAAGAGGACTGGCCGACGATCTACAAGATTAAATACAACATGGCGGACCTGCTCTACTTCCGCGAGAAGTGGGCGGAGTGCGGGCCGGCATTCGACGCGGTGGTCCAGGAGAACCCCAAGGCGCCCGAGGCTGCCGAGGCTGCGTACGCGGCGGTCCTTTGCTTTCAGAACATCTACCTCGCGCAGCACCAAAAGGGCGCCGACCGGAAGGGGAGCGGCAATCTGCCGGGCGTAGGCAAGGACATCAAGCAGGATTCGGACGAGAAGTACCGAGCGAAGGAGATGTCCGACGCCCAGAAGACGATGGTCTCGTCGTTCAATCGGTACGTTTGTTACATCCACCCCGAGAAGACGGACGCCGACGGCCAGAAGCAGCTCGTCGAGGTCAAGTACGCGCGCTGTCGGCTGTACTTCGAGGCCCAGCACTGGGAAGAGGCGGGAGCGTGTTTTCGGGAGATCGCATACAGCCACACCGAAAACGACTCGGCCGTATACGCCGCCCAGCTCTACCTCGAGAGCATCAACGTTCTGATGTTCCACGGCCAACCGAATCGAAACTCGTGCATCGATGACATGATCTCGGATGTGCCGAAGTTCATCGAGATGTTTTGCAGCGGCGACAAGATGCAGAAAAACGAGGAGACCTGCACCATCCTGACCAAGGTGCAGTGCGACATCCAACGTCTCCGCGCGCAGCGCATCGTGGAGGACGCCGACAAGGGAGGCAGCAACGCTCTCGAGCTCTTTGAAAAGGGCGGCAAGGCGTACTTCGACCTTTGGGAGAAATACGGTGCGACGCCGCTCCGCAACAACCAGCCGCCTCAATGCGAGAAGCTGGACGAGATCGTCGAGAACGCAGCGCGTGCGTTCCAGGCTGGGCACTTGGTCGCGAGCGCGATCCGCGCCCGCATGGTCTTGTTGAACCCGACCTACCGCATGGAAAAGACGGATCTCGCCAAAGACGCGATGTTCAAGATCGGCGGCAACTGGCAGGCCATCGCCGTCTATGACCAAGCGGCCGAGTGGTACGAGCGGTACGCGAAGGAAAATCCGCGACGCAAGAGCGCCGACAAATCGCTTTCCGACGCAATCGTCCTGCGGCTCGGCCTTGGGCAAGAGGATCAGGCCGTTGCCGACGTGAAGCAGTATCAAAAGGATTACGGCAATTCCAACGCCACCGAAACGGCGCAGATCGCCTTCGCCATCGGCGCCCATTACGCCGACAAGGAGGACTGGGAGAGCACGCGGAAGGCTCTCTCGGGCGCAATGGGCACGCTCGACAAGGCGCCTCCGGACATTCAGGTCCAGGCTCACGCGACACTAGCCCGCGCGCTTCTGCACATGAAGTCGGAGAACCCGGCGAAAGCCGAGTACGCCAAGGTCCGTGCGCTCTGGGGTGACGGTACGGCCCCGCAGCTCCGGATAAAGGAATCCTACAAGGCCGAGGGCGAAGATCAGATGGCCCACCGGCTGGGCAAGGCACTGGACGCTGTGGGAGAAGCCATCTTCTACGCCGCCGAGGAGAGAAAGAAGGAGAAGGTCGACGCCCTCCCATTCCCCGCTTACAAGGGGCCTTCTAGCAAGGAAGACATCCTCAAATACAACGAGAAGACGCTCAAGCCGTGGGTGGTGAAGAAACAAACCGCCATCGAGGACGTCGACAAGGACTATCAGAAAATCACCGAGCTACAGCCGGTGCCGCCGCCGCGATGGGTCATTGCCGCGGCCTCCCGCGCTGGGCTCATGTGGGGCAACTTCGTAGACGCGTTCCGCGCTGCCCCGATCCCCAAAGAATGGGCGAAGGACGCTGAAATCCGGGGCACGTATTATCAGCATCTCGACGAAGCGTCCGAGCCTGTCAAAGTCAATAAGGCGAAACCTGCGTTGAAGCGGTGCCTAGACGACTCCGTGAAGTACCAATACTTCGACGAGTACTCCCGCGATTGCGAGAAGTGGCTCGCGAAGAACTACAAGACCGAATACCACGTCGTAGACGAGCTTCGCGGCGCGCCTACCTTGTCCAACAGCGGACTCGAGGACCGTCCTCCGCCGCTCATAGCCGGCGGGCTCTTGTGGCATCCGGCTGCGACTGGTCCAGCGACCGAAAAGGCCGAAGTCGTGGAGTCGTCGGGCGGCGGCGGCGGCGCGGACGAGCCGAAGAAGAGGCCGGCAAGTGGTGGAAAGACGGCCGCCACGGGCAAGAGGAAGAAATGAGCCGCTCGGCCCGCAATGCCAGTGAGGGTAAACCGATGATCGGAACGGGACGCGTACTGTCTGCGAGCACCTTCGTAACGGCCCTCAGCCTCGGACTACTCGCCTGCGGCGGCGGCAACAATGCGCCGGCGAACACCCCGTCGACAGCGAGCAACGGGAACCCCGCGGGCGTGACCGCTGCGCCCGTCGAGCAGAAGGCGCTGGACCGTTTCAACTCCGCGGTCGACGCGCTCAATGCGCACGACAAGGCGAACGACTGGACCGATCAGACGTGCGCCGAAATCGCACGGTCATTCGAAGCTGCTGCGTCCGCCCAGAGCAGCGGCAAGTTTCCCGAGGCGACTTACGACGCGGGTCTCGCGTTTCAACGTTGCGGTAATGACAAGGAGGCGAAGGCTCGCTTCCAAAAGGCGCTCGCCGACGAGCCAAAGTTTCATTACGCGCGTGTCCAGCTCGCCCTTTATCAATTCAAGCAGGACAACAACGCCGAAGGCGCGATCGGCGCGCTCGAGCAGGCGGTGAGCGATGCGAACTTTCAGAACGTGCCCGCGCTCGTCGATCTCGCCATGTTCCAGATGCAGCGGGATTCGGAGGCAGTCGGCGCGAATTGTCACGCCAAAGCCGGGGGAAGGGACGTCGAGCTGCAGGACTTCGACTGCGCCAAACTGAATTTGCAGCGTGCCCTCGCCATCGACGACGGGTACATGCCCGCTTTCAACCAGCTGGCGCTCTACTACTTTGGAAGCGCCAAGAAGAAGGCGGGCTCCGGGAAAAAGTTCGGACGGACGATTGCTACGAACGCCGCGCTGGCCAAGAGGGGCGACGTGCAACAGCTCGAGCTCGCCGCCCTGGTCTGCTCGCAAGCCGTCCGGAAGAATCCCGGCTACGCGCCGATTCACAACACCTCGGGGCTCATCTTGAATGAGCTTGGGCAGGTGAATACCGCCGTGAAGGAGTTTCAGGCCGCTGCGCAGCTCGACCCCCACTTCTTTGAGGCGCAGATGAACCTTGCCGCCATTAACCTGAGCTTCAGGGGTTTTGACAAGGCCGAGGCTGCCTACCGCAAGGCGCTCGAAATGCATCCGAATGACTACGATGCGCACCTGGGCCTCGCCCTCGCCCTCCGCGGCCAGATCGACGACTCCAACTACGACAAGCAGGTCACCGCGGTTCAGGGTGAGATTGACGCCTGCAAGAAGCTCGATCCGGCGAGACCCGATTCGTACTTCAACGAGGGCATTCTTACGCAGGAATACAAGGCGAAGGGCGCAGGGGCGACGGAGAAGGCGGTCGCAGTCTATCGGCAAGCCAAGCAGGTATTCGTCAGCTTCATGGAAAAGGCGTCGGGAAAGGCGGAGTACGACGGCGCGGTGAAGAAGGCGAAAGAGCGGATGCAAGACATCGATGACACCGTGACCTTCTTGCAGGCGGGTGGCCCTAGCAACCCAGCAGCCGCCGCCGGCCCGGCGCCGAGCGCGAGCGGCGCTGCGACTCCAGCTGGCCCGGGAGCACCGGCGCCCGAC
>JALYHV010000029.1 GCA_030776205.1 Myxococcota bacterium
TTCCTTGCCCTCGTTGTGAACGGTGCGCGGCATGCGGACAGCCATCGCTCGCACGTCCGGAGCGCGAGCCAACAGCGCCAACACCGAACGGCCTCGGCCACCCACCGGTCCCTCGGTCGGTACCGGATCAGATTCCGTTGAGGGGCGACCCGGAACCCAAGGCGTACCCGAGACAGTGACGATCGGGCGGTCGCTTCCGCGGAGCTCGTCCCCCAGAACGGCAAGGGCGGCGCCTTCCTCGGCGATGGCCTCGGCCAGCGCGTTCGGATTGCGGTAGTCGCGTCCGAACGCCAGACTGATCACGCCACCGGACTTGGCAGCGCCCGCCCGTAAGATGCCGAGATCGGAGAGCCCGCCTCGGAGCACCTCGGCGCCGGTGCTTTCGAGCGCCTTCGCCGAACTGTCTGAACGAGCCAACGCGAGAACCGTGTGGCGGCTACGGAGCAGCTCGGCGACGACCGCGGAACCGATTGTGCCTGTGCCGCCGGTGACGAAGACGTGCATCCGGACTCTCCTGAGAGTGATGAACCATCTGATGTCACGGATGCCGTCGGGTAGCGTGTGATCGTTGGCGAGTCGCCGCGTTCTTCGCCGGCGGTCCAAACCGGCGGCCGATAGCGTGCACGTGGCGACCTGAGCAAGGAAAAGCAGCGAAGTCCGAGTTACGCGACGACACCGCCGGCGACCGCCGTATAGAGGAGCTCCCAAAACCCGAGGCCGCCGCTCAGGTATACGCCGCTCGCGCCGGCCACGAAGATGGCATTGCCGTGCCGTCGAGCCGGCTCTTTCACGAGCGACATGATCAGGATGAAAACGACCGCCCCCCCGCAATTGACGCACGCCACGCCGCCATATCCGGAAGCTGTTCCTTGCGTCCCCTGCGGCGCAGAGCGTATCGCCAATACGGCATCCGTACGGACACGTGATTGGGCCGCAAGATCCACACGAACACAGAATGGCCGCGTGTCAGTCGGTCCGTCGAGGAGACGGAGCGAACGATGATTGGTGAGGGTGGGGCGTTGCCATTCTCCTAATGCCGACGAGTACTTCGCGGTGTGCACGCCTGTGGTGGCTCCCGACGCAACGCGCCCACCCCTCCTGTTGCGTTGAGTCTCCCACGCTCTTCGGGCCCTTACCCTGGCGCGGACGGGGACTTGCTCGAGCTCGCGCCGGGACAGACGCCTTCGGGGCTTGCCGACGTGATGAACGAGGGCGCCCCTTTTCCGGAAGGGGATCGGCTCGCGATACACGACTATCTGAGAGAGCACGCAAGGTGACACAATGGGATCGTGACCCAGGAAGCCGCCGAGACCGGTTCCCGAACCGAGGGTACCGAGGATCGCCTCCACGTGTTGTCGGGAGCCTTGCGGGCGTTCGCGGAAGCAACGACGGACTACGACCGCTTGCTCGACGTCATCGCCGGAACGGTGGCCGACGTCGTCGCCGATGGCTGCATCGTGCGCCTTCTCTCGCCAGACGGGCTGCTCACACCTGTTGCGTTTCAGCTCCCGGTGGAGGCGCACGTTCGCGAACCGGAGAGCGCTGCGCGCGTGCGGGCGTTCGTCTCCGCTCCGCAAAACGTGACCGACTACGCCTGGGGCGCGCAAATGATGGGCTCCGGCGAGGCTTATCTCGCACAGCGCATCGACCCTGCGACGCTCACGCCCGAGATCGCGAAGGTCTACGAGACGCTCGGGGTCCACAGCCTTCTCGTCACGACCTTGCGTGTTCGCGGTGAGACCCTCGGAACACTCGCGATGTTCCGGCTGGACCCCGCCTCCCCGCCGTTCGACAGGCGTGACCAAGAGCTGGCGCAGGCGCTCTCCGATCATGCGGCCCTCGCCATCACGAATGCCCGTCTCCTGCAATCCGCGTTGCGGGAGCTTGCCGAAAGGGAGCGGGCGGAATCCGCTCTCCGAAAGACGGAGGAACAGCTCCGCCAAGTCCAGAAGATGGAGGCAGTCGGTCGGCTTGCGGCCGGCGTCGCGCATGACTTCAACAACATCCTTTCCGTGATCATGAGCTACGCGGAGCTCGTTGGCGGCGACCTCGCACCCAACGAGCCGATGCGTGCCGACCTCGAGGAGATTCGGGCAGCCGCCTTGCGCGCGACGGATCTCACGAGGCAACTCTTGGCATTCAGCCGGCAGCAAGTGCTCGAAGCGAAGGTGCTGGACCTCGGCCACAGCGTCGCCTCCATGGAGAAGATGCTGCGCCGACTGCTCGGCGCCGACGTGGAGCTGACCTTTCTCTCAGCGAGCGGCCTTTGGAACGTCCGATGTGATCCGAGCCAGATCGAGCAGATCGTGATGAACCTCTCGGTGAACGCACGCGACGCCATGCCTCACGGCGGCAAGTTGACGATCGAGACGAAGAACGTCGAGCTCGACGACGACTACGCGCGCGGACACCACGATGTTCGGCCCGGTGCGTACGTCATGCTGGCCGTATCGGACACCGGTACGGGAATCGACAAGGAGACGCACGCGCGGATCTTCGAGCCCTTCTTCACGACAAAGGAGACGGGCAAAGGGACCGGGCTCGGTCTCGCGACCGTCTTCGGCATCGTCAAGCAGAGCGGCGGTCACATCTGGGTCTATAGCGAACCCGGCAAGGGCACGACCTTCAAGCTCTACTTCCCCAGGGTCGGCGGCGCGGCAGAGGTCCGCCCATCGCAACCCCCCGCTCCCGAAGCTTCGCTCGGCAGCGAAACGATCCTCCTCGTCGAGGACGACGACCAAGTTCGCTCGGTCGCGCAAAAAATCCTGCGACGGAATGGCTATGTCGTGCTGGTGGCGTCGAACTGCGGGGAGGCACTCCTGATTTGCGAGCAGCACGGATCGAAGATCCACCTGCTTTTGACCGATGTGGTGTTGCCCCGGATGAGCGGACGGCAGCTCGCTGAGCGCCTTGCAACGGTAAGGTCAGACATGAAAGTGCTCTTCATGTCCGGGTACACGGACGACGCGATTCTCCAGCATGGCGTGCTCGACTCCGGTGTGGCCTACCTGCAGAAGCCGCTCACGCCGGCTTCGCTGACGCGCAAGGTGCGAGAGGTTCTGTCCTCGACCGGGCCACGCGGCTCGCGCTCCAACTCCTCGCCATGACCAGCAAGCGCGTGCCCGGCGGGGTGGTGCACGAGCTCCCCGCAGACTTGCGTAAGGCGCTGATCGCGAACCCCACGGCGCTCGCTTCCTGGCAGGACATCACCCCCTTGGCTCGCAACGAGTTCATCTGCTGGGTGGAGGAGGCGAAGCAAGAGACGACGCGAGCGCGCCGGATTCGCAGGACCCAGGAGGAGCTGGAAGAAGGCCAGCGCCGCCCCTGCTGCTGGCCGGGTTGCAAACACCGCGACCGGACGGGTGTTCGCTGAACGGGAGAGCGCGCGCATGTGCTACCGTTTGCGCGAAACGACTCGTAAAGAGCAGAGGCATGGTGCTTTCCGACGTCCCGACGACCCGCAGCCCTGCGAGCAATCGTCCGGAGCCGGACGTGGCGGCTTACGTCGTGACCGTCCTGGCGGGACCGGACCGCGGGAAGTGCGTCCGGCTCGACGGCTCGTCGGCCGGGCGCGTGCTCGTCGGCCAGAGCCGTCTCTGCGATCTTCATCTGACGGATAGACAAATCTCGCGCCGTCACTTGGCCCTCGAGGCGACCGGTCGCGGGCTGCGCGTGACCGACCTCGGCAGCACGAACGGAACGAAAAGCGCGAGCGTGGCGGTCGTCGACGCGTACTTCGGAGGCGGCGAGCAGATCGTCATCGGCGAGAGCATCCTCCGGATTGAGGCCGCCCCGGCGCGCGGCACGGTTCCCCTCACCGGCTCGACGCGGTTTGGCCGCGTGTTCGGTGGGAGCGACGCGATGCGCAAGCTCTATCCGCTCTGCGAGCGGCTCGCGGCCTCGTCCGTTCCCGTGGTCATCGAGGGAGAGACGGGCACCGGGAAGGAGCTCCTGGCGGAGGCATTCCACGAGGAGGGTCCCCGCGCGGACGGCCCTTTCATCGTCTTCGATTGCACCGCGGTCTCGCCAGCCCTCGTCGAATCGACGCTTTTCGGGCACGAGCGCGGCGCGTTCACGAATGCGGTCGCCCTGCGGAAGGGCGTCTTCGAGCTTGCCGATGGGGGGACCCTCCTCATCGACGAGGTCGGCGAGCTCGAGCCTGCCCTTCAGCCAAAGCTGCTGCGCGCCCTGGAACGGGGCGAGGTCCAGCGAGTGGGAGGTGAAAAATGGATCAAGGTCGACGTGCGCGTGGAGGCCGCGACCCGTCGCGACCTCGATGCGGAGGTCCAGGCCGGGCGCTTTCGAGAAGACCTCTATTACCGACTTGCGGTCGGCCGGATCGAGTTGCCGCCGCTGCGCGACCGTCACGGCGACGTCGGCCTTCTGGCGCGTCACTTTTGGCGCAAGCTCGACACAGCCGACCAGGTGTTCCCCGCGGAGCTCGCGGAACGATTGGAGGCGTATCGTTGGCCCGGCAACGTGCGCGAGCTCCGCAACGCCATAGCGCGTCGTCTCGCGCTCGGGGACATTGCGCTCGGTCCGCGCTCGGCGTCGGGTGCCGCGGCCCAGGCCAG
>JALYHV010000030.1 GCA_030776205.1 Myxococcota bacterium
GGAGGAGGCCTGGCCGCGGGCGGCTCGGCGGGGCTTCGGTTGCACGCACCGGCGAGGACGGCGAGGAGCGCGGGGAGATGGCTGCGCATGGGACGCCCACGCCGGCCGTCGGCGCGACATCAATAGATGTACACGTCATCCGCGAAAAGGCTCGGCAGGATCGACGGCGCGGTGTCCAGCTGGTTCAGGTAGACCTCGGCAGTGGTGCAGCCGCTCGGCACGACAAAGGCTCCGGACGTGAGCACCCACGTTTTCGGAGGCGCCGAGACCGGCACCGAAGCCGGAGGATAGGTTGTCGTCGTCGCGCCATTGGTTACGCAGACGAGCTTGACGTTCCATAGCAAGCTCGTGGGTGATGAGCCGTCCTGAAATACCCAGGCCGACAACTGGTAGGTACCCGCCGCGGACGGCAGCTCGTAACCGGGACCCTGGAAGCCTGCGGTCCTCCCGGAGCACTTGCCGCTATGCGTTCCGCAGTGGGCGCGGGCCGATGTGACCTGAAAGCCGCACCCGCCAAAGGAGAACCAGCGCGAACGGCTGGCATCGTCGGCTTCGAACGTGGCTGCGACGATGGGGTTGCCGTTCCCGGAGCGAAGGCAAACATCCATTGCGTCGGGCGGCGCGAGGCCCTCCGTCGTCCCGCCCTCCGCGGATCGACCACCCGCCGGGGCGTCGATCTCCGTCGAGCTGCCTCCGCCGGCCTCCACGTCGGCGTCGCCGGTCGGAGACGCCGCCCAGTCTTCTAGACTCGCCTCGCTCGGCATCGCGGCGCCGTCGGCTTCCGGACCCGATTTCGTTTGAGTCGTCGTAACGATGTTCCCGCCGTCGGGAGCGTCCACGGCCATGCGCAGCTCCGTGCTCACTTCTGGCATGGCATCCGCTGCGCTCGGAGTCCCGAAAAGCTGAGTGGGGTTCATGCCACCGCAGCCGACGAGCCAGAGCGCGGTTGCCGCACCGCCACCGCCAAAACGGAATTTCATCAAGCGTTGCCGATCCTCGTTCCTTCGATTCCGTCTCTTTTACGGGCAGTCGCCGACCAACCAGGTAAACCGACCTGGTCGCAGCGCACAGGTCGAACGCACCTCGCACGTACCGCGCCACCTCGCTCCGGGTTCGCCAATGCAGCGTTCTGCCTGGTTAGAGCGTGCTCTGGCGTCAATGTGTAAACCGGGGGTTGACGCCGATGGGTTGCGAGGCCAGTGGGCCGTTTCGCTGCGACAACACAGAGGCATTTTTGCGCAACAAGCCTCGATGCCCCACGCTCCGGTTGGGTCCGCTCGGCTGCAATCGGAACGAAACAGCGGCAGCGCGAGGCGGGTGCCCGGGAACGCTTCGTGCTCGTCACCAACGGCCAGCCAGCACGCGGAGCGCGGGTCGCGCGACGAAATTCCTCCCGACGATGAACACAGCGCTTTCTTCGACGTTCACGCTCGGGGGGTTCTCCGTGCGAGCTCCGCCGCTTCGGACCGGACAGCAGCGCTCCCTCGATTGGCTCGCGGAAGCGCACGCGGAAAGCCAGGCCACGCTCGATTCAGCGACGCGCGACGAGCGCAATGTGTTCGCGTCCCGCCTTCGCAAGGTAATCGAACGCTGCGCTTGTAACCCGACGCAGATCGGATCGCGCGGACACGTTCTTGCCGACTTCGGCAGGATGGATTGGGACGCGCTGGCCATCTACGACGTCACGCGCCACCCGCACGGCAAGGGCGCCGCAGCGAGATCGCGCGTCTTCGCGGAGGCCGTCAACGCGTACTTCGAGGCCGAATACGACAACGAGCTCGTCGCGCCCGGCGATATCGTCCACGTGACGTGCACCGGATACGTTTCGCCGAGCGGCGCCCAGCGGCTCGTCGAGCACAAGGGGTGGGGCCGCTCTACCCGCGTTACGCACGCGTACCACATGGGCTGTTACGCCGCGTTTCCGGCGCTGCGCATGGCGGTCGGCAGCCTCTGCGCGCCCGAGGCCCTCGCCTCGTCGACCGGCGAACGGCGGGTCGACATCGTTCATACGGAGCTATGCACGTTGCACCTCGATCCCAGCAATCATTCGATCGAGCAGCTGGTCGTGCAAAGCCTCTTTGCCGACGGCTTCATCCGCTACTCGGTGCGCAACGGCGGTCCCGGGCTCCGTCTGCTCGCGCTCGACGAACAAGTCATTCCCGACTCGGTACAGGCCATGGGCTGGGTGCTCTCCGATTGGGGTATGCACATGACCCTTGCGCGCGACGTCCCGCAGCGCATCGCGGCGGTGCTCCGCCCGTTCGTGGCCGCGCTCTACCAGAAGGCGGGCCTGGACCCCGCGGCGCGGCTCGGGGGGACGGTCTTCGCGTTGCACCCAGGCGGACCGAAAATCATCGATGGAATCTGCCAGGTGCTGGAGCTCAGCGAGGCGCAGGCGAAGACCAGCCGGCAGGTGCTGTATGAGCACGGCAATATGTCATCGGCGACGCTTCCGCATGTCTGGATGCGCCTTCTGGCCGATGAGAGCACCCCTGCCGGCACGCTCGTCGTGAGCCTCGCCTTCGGCCCGGGGTTGACGGTCTGCGGCGCTCTGTTCGAAAAGCGGTGAGATGCCAGCGCTCGGTGTCCTTTTCGTTCCTGTGTTCGTTCAGATGGGGGCGATGCTCTTGGACGAGGGTTGGTTTCACCGCCGGCGGGGGCTCCCGAAGTGGGAGCGCGTGGGCCACCCGCTCGACACGCTGACCGTCGCTGCTTGCTATGCGTGGACTCTGGTCCGCACGCCCGGCGAGCGGCACGCGGTCCCAGTGTACGTCGCTCTCGCTGCGTTCTCCTGTCTCTTCATCACCAAGGACGAGCTCGTCCACAAGCGCGCGTGCGAGGGATGGGAGACCTGGTTGCACGCCGTGCTCTTCGTCATTCACCCCATCGTCTTTCTCGCCTTGGGCATCGTCTGGGCGTCGGGCAAGAACGCGTGGCTCTTGCGCACGCAACTCGCTCTCACCATCGCCTTCGCCGCATACCAGCTCGTGTACTGGAGCATTCCGTGGAATCCCCTTCGAAAAGCCAAACGCCTCGCCGCCCTCTCCGACCCGTAAACAACGCAATTTACTCGACGCTCGGGTCCCGCTGGTACGACGCGGAGGACGACCCCATAGCCCTCCTGCGCGCGGAATCCCAACTGCGAAACCCATGGGTGGCAGGCCACGTCGAGCGCGCGTTCGGGTCGAGGAAGTGCGCGGTGCTCGACATCGGATGTGGAGGAGGGTTTCTCTCGAACCACCTGGCGAGGCTTGGCCATCGGGTCACCGGTCTCGACGCCGCACGCGAGTCCCTCGCGGTCGCGAGCGCTCACGACGTGACGCGGACCGTGCGTTACGACTGCGGCGACGCGATGGCCTTGCCGTATCGCACGGGCGCCTTCGACGTGGTCTGCGCGATGGACTTCCTCGAGCACGTCGACGACCCCGCGCAGGTCATCGCCGAGGCGGCGCGCGTCCTCGCGCCCTCGGGCCTCTTCTTCTTCCACACGTTCAACAGGAGCTGGCTCTCGTGGCTTATCGTCATCAAGGGCGTCGAATGGTTCGTGAGGAACACTCCGGCGGACATGCACGTGTTGCGGCTCTTTTTGAAGCCGCACGAGGTGACTGCGATGTGCCGCAAGCAAGGCCTCGATCAGCTGGAGGTGCTCGGGTCGCGACCCCGCCTCGGAGCGGCGTTTTGGGCGCTGCTGTGGACCGGGCGCGTACGCGCTGATTTCTCGTTTGCCTTTTCCCGTTCGACACCGCTCGGCTTCACCGGCGTGGCGCGGAAGACGGAGCGCCCGGCAGGGGGCAGGGCGGCGTGACCACGTCGTGGCGGCGCTCACGTAGGGGGGCCGCCGCAGGCTTCACGGAGCCGAGGCAGGCGGACTGAATGGCGACCCGTTGACTGTCACGTTGGTGGTCGTGAGGTTCTGATAGTGACCCGAGCCCGCTGCGAGGGCCGGCGCTGCCGATGCGTTGACGGTGATGTTGCTCAGATGAATGCCGTTGGCGGGCTTGGAGGCGTCTGACCCGGCGATGAAGAATGGCTGCTGGCTCGTTCGAGCGACCGTCGCCATATCGATGTTGATGTTGTCGAAGCTCGCGAAATTCGTCGGTCCGATGACCGCTCCGGCGACGTAGTGCCCAGTGAGGTACAAGAACGTCCTCACCGTCCCCACCGTGATGTTCCTCGCGTAGATGTCATGGATGTAGCCGCCACGCGTCACGGCCGACTTGATGAAGAAGCCATAGATCAGGTTGCCGGCGGCGCTGGAGAAGGTGCAGTCCTCCACGTAAACGTTGCGAACGCCGCCCGACATCTCGCTGCCGATCGTGACTCCGCCCCACGTCGACAACATTGTCGACTTTTGAATGACGATGTTCTCGCTCGGCTTGTAGTACGTCATTGCGTCGCGATCCCGACCGGCCTTGATGGCGACGGCGTCATCCCCGACCTGGATGCTGGCATTCTGGATGAGCACGTCCGTGCACGACTCGGGGTCGAACCCGTCGGTATTGACGACCGTAATGTCACTGACACTGCGAAAGTTCCGAGCCGTGATGTTCTTGCTCAACACCGGGTGAATGGTCCAAAACGGCGAGTTCATCGCCGTGAAGCCGTCGAACAAAACGTTCGTGCACCTCATGAATTCGATGAGTCCCGGCCTCAAGTAGTGGCCGGCGCCGTAGATCCTCTGCGCAGGCGGAACCCCGTTTGCGTCTTGCTGGCGCAGGTTCCCTTGGTCGGTTTTCTGCAGCTGCAGCCACTGGTACCAGTTGCTCTTGGACGCGTTGCCATCGATCGTCCCGGTGCCCGTGATGGCCACGTTCGTCGCGTCGTGAGCCCAAATCAGAGGCCGATAATTCTGGGCAAGGCTGCCCTCCCAAGAGACCTCCACCGGGGGCAAGTACTTCGCCGGGTCGGTCGTGAATCTGATGGTCGCCCCTGCCGCCACATAAAGATTGATGTTGCTCTTCAGCTCGATCGGCCCGGTGAAGAAGGTTCCCGCCGGCGCAACGACACGACCTCCGCCCTTCGCTACGCAATCGGCGATCGCCGCTGCGAATGCGGCCGTGTTGTCCGTCACTCCGTCCCCGTTTCCGCCGTATTTTGTGACGTCGCAGTCCACGTTTGGAAACGTGGGGGGGACGATACGGGCCAAGATGCCTGGCACCGAGCCCCAGCCAACGCCCCCGTCACCGGGCGAATTGACGACGCCGGTCTCCGGGGGGGCCCCCGATTCGGCGATGGGGCCGGCGTCCGCCAATGCGCCGGTGCCCCCGCTGCTGGCAGCGCCATCGTCGCCCGAAATGCCAGCCTCCGGAGGCGCGACCCCTGCGCCCGAGCTCCCGCTGCCCATGCCGGTGCCCGGGAAGGCGCTGCCCGAGCCACTGCCCGCTATTCCCGAACCCACCGTGGTTCCGGAGCTGGCCGTCGAGCCCGAGCCTCCGCCGCCGCCGCCTCCCCCGTCCGTCTCCGGAACCGAAGAAGAGCTTCCGCATGCCACGGCAAGGCTGATGAGCACTAGCGCGAACGAGCGCGTGAGGAGAGCCACAGGGAGCTGGTGCGAATTCATAAGTGGTTTACGTTAGCACCGCGCAGGCACTGGCGGCGGGCGCTTGTTTCCGCTTGTCCCGTCCCTGATGAACATCTACTGCGACGGCAGAATCGCCCAGACACGAACCCACGCGGATTGCCGTCGTTCGGTCTTCGGGAGGGTTTCCCGCGCCGCAATTAGCGCACGGCGCATCGCGGGCAATGCAAGACTACGTGCGCGTATGGTGAGTTCGTGCCGGTCCGGCATCGCCTCCGACTTCCGATCCGGCAAACCGCAATCCGTGGGTTGGTTCTGCGGCAGGGTGTTCGAAACAGACCGGCTGAGCGAAAAAACGACGACGCGAACGGGGTGGGCAGTCCACCGATAACGACGTCCGATTTGGCGTAGTTTTGGGTCGTGCAGATGCCAAGAGGACTTTGCCGGACCGCTCTGACGACACCAAACGAACGACAATGGTGTACGTAACGAAATAATCGGCTATCTTCGGCGCCCATGCCGACACTCCGCTCCCAACTGAACAGCCTCGCCTCGTCTTTTGCCGACTCGGTCCTTCAAGCCATCAAGGGCGCTTCCATCGAGGAGCTCCTTGCCGAAGGGAACGTTCGCGCGGGTGACAATGGACGTGCTGCGAGGTCCGCTCCCAAGACTGCCCCCAGAGCGACTTCCGCCGCGGCGAAGGGGCCGCGCTCGTCCCGCCGACTCCCCCGCCGCTCCGCCGAGGACATTCAGCAGTCGCTCGAGGAGGTTTCCGGCCTTTTGAAGAAGCACCCTGACGGTTTGCGCGCGGAGCAGATTCGCGCGGAGCTGGGCATGGAAGCGAAGGAGATGCCGCGCATCTTGAAGCAAGGCCTCTCTTCGAAGGCCCTAAAGAGCAAGGGGCAGAAGCGCGCGACGACGTACTTTGCCAAATAGCGGCTTCGTCCCCCGCGGCAATGGTCGCGGGGCGTGTTTTGCCGACGGCGTCCCGATCGCGGTCGGATCGCGTTCCGGTCACGCCCGTCGAGCGAGCGGGAGCCGTGCCGGCCTTTCATCCACCACCGCCGTCTGAAGCTGCACCAATCGGCCATAGACGCCGGATCGCGACAGCAGCTCGTGATGCGAGCCGCTCTCCGTTATCCGGGAACCTTGGAGAACGCAGATACGATCGGCCTTTTTGATCGTGCTCAGACGGTGAGCGACGATAAAACACGTCCGAGCGTCCATCGCGGCCTCGAGCGCCCGCTGGACCATGACCTCGCTCTCGACGTCCAGCGAGCTAGTCGCTTCGTCCAGCAACAGAATGCGCGGTTTCTTTAGGAGGGCTCGTGCGATCGAGAGCCGCTGCCGCTGGCCGCCCGAGAGGTTGATTCCCCGCTCGCCGAGACGCGTGTCGTAACCTTGAGGCAGCGCGCGGATGAACTCATCGGCGTACGCCGCCGTCGCCGCCTCCACTATCTCGTCGTCATGCGCTTCGGGCCGGCCGTACGCGATGTTGTCCCGCACGCTGCCGCTGAAGAGGAAAGTCTCCTGCTGCACGAGAGAAATCGCCGATCGCAGCGCGCGAAGATTGTAGTCTCGCACGTCCACTCCGTCGATCAACAGACGTCCTGCGCTCACGTCGTAGAGTCGAGGAAGGAGCGACAGGAGCGTGGTCTTGCCCGCTCCGGATGCCCCTACGATCGCGACTCGCTCGCCGGGGCGAACGTCCAGACTGACACCGTCGAGGACCCAGCGCCCGTCCGGCGCCGAATGACGCGAAAGCCCTTCGTCTTCGTCATCGAGCCGCATCGCGCCTTCCGCGCCCGCATCTCCGTAGCGAAACCGCACAGCATCGAACTGAACGTGGCCGCGTGGAGGGGGATCCGCCCGCCGTGGGCGGACCGGCTCGACGATGGCGGGCTCGACGTCGAGTAGCCGAAAGACACGTCGCATCGCAGACAGGCTCGATTGATACGTGATGTTCAGCTCCGCGAACCGCCGAACCGGCGCGAACATGATCAGCATGTATCCGAGAAATCGGGTCATCGTCCCCGGTGTCAGCTCGCCACGGAGCGCGAGCCAGCCGCCATAGCCGATGACCGTCGTCGTACCGAGGTGCACGAGAACCTCGCCGGACGCCGCTACCAAATGTCCGAGATGACTCTGCGCCACGACGAGCACGTGGTACTTGCCAACCTTGTCACCAAACCGCCGCGATTCGTCGGCTTCTGCGGTGTACGTCTTGACGACCGCTTGCCCGGCGAGCTGCTCCGACGCGGTGCCCGCGATCCGACTGAATTGACCCTGCATCCGCTCGCTCGCCGCTCGCACCCTGGGGTTCAGAATGGCGAAGACCAGCGCATAGAGCGGGAAGAGTACGAGGCACGCGGCCGTGAGCCGCCAGCTGATGACGGCGAGCATGGCCATCGCGAGGGCCAGCTGCCCTGCGTCGAGCGCGGCGACGATGATTCCCGTGTAGATCAGGGCCGTGGCTTCGTGGACGTCGTGGAGCAGGCGGGACAGGACGGCACCTGTGCGCGACTTACTGAAGAATCCGACGCTCAGCGTCTGCAAATGGTCGAAGAGCGCTCGCCGGATATCAGTCACCACGCCGTCGCCGAGGTGCACGTTGAAATGGCCGCGTCCGTAGACGACGATCGCTTGCAGTACCGCGACGGCCGCCGCCACTGCCGCGAGGTACAGGATCCGGTGCTCGCGTACGGCCAGCGGCGTCGCGGACGAGGCGATGGTATCCACCGCCGCTCCGATGATCCACGGAAACACGAATGAGAGCGCGAACCCCGCAATCCCGAAAAGGACGGTGAGCGTCGCGTAGCGGCGGTGCGGCCGCACGAACGACGCGAGTGCCAGGAGCGGATAGCGTGCCCTCCGACTCATGTCTTTGGTGCTCGATGATCGGTCATGGGGCGCAGGGACGCCCGACCCCGCGCGGCGAACGCGGCCTGCCGCGCGTCGCGTAAGAGGCCACCCTGCCGAAGAATCTCATTGAGGAGCGCGGGGTCCGCTTCGCGCTCTCCCGCGTCGTTTGCGTAATCCCACAACCCGTTGAGGCAGTGGCGAGCGTCGGCCCAGCCCGGATGGTTCACGATGGGATAGATGGTGATCCCGTGCAGCTCACAGCCAAGGCGCAGCGCGGCTTCGCTTTCGGCTGCGACATAGCGGAGCCACGGTGCCCGGTCCTCGCCTTCGCTGCCCGTCTCGGACACGATCATCGGCCTTCGATAGCGATCCCAGACTTCGAGGAGCATGCGCGAAAAGGCCTTGTAGCGAAGATCGCCTCGCCGCACGGTCTCGCCCTCCGGCGTGAACTGATTGTCGGGATAGAAGTTCACGCCGACGATGTCGAGGTAGCTCTCGTTGCCTCCGAGCGACGGCCAAACCCTACCCGACAGCATGTCCCACGCCTGGTATTGCAAAAGACTGTCCGACTCGACGCGGCGCCAGGTCTTCGGGTGCGCCGGATTGGCGACGATATGGATGACCGGCTCCGGCTGGAGGAACCGGGCGGAGGGGAAAACGGAGCGAATGCCCTCGATGGCCTCGATGGTCGCTCTGACGAGCTGGACTTTGAGCTCGACCCCACGGGCTGCCTCGAACGGGTTCATGCACCGGACATCGCCCCCGGCCCAGGCCAAATAGGAAATCTCGTTGATCGGTGTGATGATTGGCGGCTGGTCGCTCTCGAGCGCCAGCCACCTCGCGAACGCGCGGGCATAGGCACCGAACACGCTCGGGAACCGCGGGGCAAATACGTTGATGTCGTCCGGCCAGCCAAAGTGCATCAAGTCCCAAACGACGCGGACTCCATGGCGATCCGCCGCGCGTAGCAGCGGAAGAACGAATGAAAAATCGAAGCTTCCGTTCGCCCCGGCGGCCTCGATCCAGGAGACGCCGTCACGCGCGCCCCGGATGCCGACCGAACGGAGCCGCGCATAGTCCGCATCTGCGAATACGCCATGGCGTGTAGCCGACAGCAGGTCCAGCCGAACTCCGCTCTCCAAGCGGTGGCAGGAGCACTCGAAGCCCCCCAGGAGCGCGCTCTCGAACAGCGGTTTCACATCGCGACCGGCCGCATCTCGCCCCACCTCAGCCACTGCACGCATCCCAACAACCATCGCGTTGGGCACGTTGCAAAGATCGCGCGCGACGCGGCTGGGCAGCTGCGCTTGCTCGCCGCGTAGCTCTCCGTGCCAGCGATTCTCGGCGCCGAACGCCAACGCCGTCAGCAGTGGAAGCGGCGCGGCCTCGGTGGTGGCGACACCCCTATTGCTGCGGCGCTCGCTAGGCACGCCCCTCCGTATGACCAACACCCGTCGCGCGACTGCAAGCGCACCCCGGCGGGGCAATTGAGTCAGGCGATGCGAGCGAGGTAGCGGGTCACCGTCTCGGCCAGCCCGAATTCGAGCGCGTCTGCCACGAGGGCATGCCCGATGCTGACCTCGAGAACGCGTGGAACCGCGGCGAGAAAGGGTCCCAAATTGTCGAGGTTTAGGTCGTGTCCAGCGTTGACGCCCAGTCCGGCGCGTTCGGCAGCGAGCGCCGATTCCCGAAACGAGGCCAACACCTCGGCGTGCACCCCGCGCGCGAACGCGGCGGCAAATGGCTCGGTGTAGAGCTCCACCCGGTCTGCCCCGAGGTCGCGCGCCGCGACGAGCGCCGCTGGGACGGCGTCGACGAAAAGGCTGACCCGGCTGCCGAGAGCATGAAGTCGCGCGATGACGGGTCGGAGCCGCGCGCCGCTCTCCACGAAGTTCCACCCGTGATCGCTCGTCGACTGGCCGACTTCGTCGGGGACCAGGGTGCACTGGGTTGGCCGCACCGTCTCGGCGTGCAGGACGAGGCCGTGAAACGGGTTTCCTTCGATGTTGAGCTCGGCGCCTGGATATTCTGCGAGCACTCGCGCGACGTCGACGATGTCGTTCGGACGAACGTGACGCTGGTCGGGGCGCGGGTGAAGCGTGATGCCGTGGGCCCCAGCCGCCAAGCAAATGCGAGCGCAGCGGCCGACGTCGGGGATGCCGACCTCTCGCATGTTCCGGAGGGACGCAACCTTGTTGAGGTTCACCGACAGCTTCGTTGCCACGTTCTCCACCCGACGTGCACCGTCACGAACGGCGTGACTCATTCCTCAGGCAACGGTTGCGGGCCGGGGATGATCCCGGCAATGTCCGGATCCTCTCCCGGGGCGGCCGGAGGTCGATTCGCGCGCTCGTTGCGACGCTGATCGCGCTTGGCCTCCTTGTCGCGCGCGCGGTCCTGACGATTCTTTTCTTTCTGGCGTTTGGCGGGGGTGGTCGGCATACGTGGGGGAACCTTTCCCGAGCGAAAGCCGGATGGCTATTCGAAGCAGACTGCTGTTCAGGTCTCGATGAATGACTTCAAATGGCGGGATCGACCGCCCCGGCGCAGGCGGTCGAGAGCCTTCGCCTCGATCTGGCGGACGCGCTCGCGCGTGACCGCAAAGCGCTCACCCACCTCTTCGAGGGTGTGCTCCCCTTTCTCGCCGACGCCGAAACGCATCCTGAGCACTTTTGCCTCTCGCGGGGTAAGCGTCTCGAGCAGGCGCTCGGTCTGATCTGCCAACCGCGCGTGCGCGGCCCCCTCGAGCGGCGAAGCCGCACGCTTGTCCTCGAGGAGATCGCCGAGCGTCGCGCCCTCGTCCTCCCCGATCGGTGCGTCGAGGCTCATCGGCTGACGCATACAACGCATTGCGGTCTGCACCTGGGCCGTGCCCGTTTCGAGGACACGCGCAATCTCTTCGACTGTCGGCTCGCGGCCATACTCCTGCACGAGCGCGTGGCTCGCCCGACGAATCTTGCCGACGAGATCGAACATGTGGACGGGCATGCGTATGGTCTGCGATTGGTCGGCGATGGCGCGGGAGATGGATTGCCGGATCCACCAGGTAGCGTACGTACTGAACTTGTAGCCCCGACGATACTCGAATTTCTCGACCGCACGCATTAGACCGATGTTCCCCTCCTGAATGAGGTCGAGCATCTCGAGGCCGCGGTTTGCGTAGCGCTTCGCGATCGCGATGACGAGGCGCAAGTTGGCTTGAACGAGCTCCGCGCGCGCCGACGTGGTTAGGCGGATCGCCTCCACGATGGCAATGTTGGCGGCGCGGATGCGAGTGCCCTCTGCGGCCGAAACGCTCTTCCACGACGACTCCGTTTCTATCCTGCTGAGCGCGCGGGTCAGCACATCGACCGCGCGCTGGTTCAGGCGCATGGCCACCAACGCCTCGGCAATCTCGTGATGGCCCTTGCGCGTCTGCAGAGCTGCGGCGCGGCTTTTCGCGCGCGGGGGTGGCCGGCCCGTCTCGGCGAGCTCGCGCTTTGCCGCGGTCGTCGCCACAATGTCGACGAGACGCAGAAGCCGGTTGCGTTCGGCCTCCTCCCAGTCGGGATCTTCCTCGTCGACGCCGCGGACTACGTCGCGCACGCGGGCCGCGCCGCTCCGTAGTCGCTCTCCGATGAGGCGCACCTCGTGAACACCCACGTCGCACGCGGCAATGGCGCGAATGACGGCGTGCTCTCCAAGCTCAATGCGTTTGGCAATCTCGACCTCACCCTCACGTGTGAGGAGCGCGAGGTGTCCGATCTGGCCCAGGTAAACGCGCACGGTATCGTGCGGCGACGCTGCCTCCGTCGACATCTACGAGCTCTCGTTTCTACGGGGGCGACCGCCTGCCGCCGAGCGCACGGCGGGGCCGAACGCACGCGGGGAGCGCTGAGGGACTGAACCGGGGGCGATGACTCGCACGGAACGGCGACAGTAGCACGAGCCGCACGGCGCGGCTTGCCACCTGCCAATTTGCAAAAGAGTGTTCGCTTTCGGTTTCTGCGGCCGCGACGTTTCTACGGCCGCGCTAGCGGCGCCGCGAGCGAAGGAGCGGAGCCGGTGACGCAGGTCTTCAAAGCCGCGGTCAAGCCGCGGTCAAGCCGCGGTCAAGCCGCGTTCAAAGGGGCGCTGACCGGCGGCGTGCCGCGTTCCGGCCCCAAAACGGAGCTGGAGTGCTAGGGTGTGCCGATGAAGGATCAACGGCTCAAAGTCTTTCGGGGCGCCATCGAGGGGGTGATCGAGTCACTCGATGCACTCGTGCGCGTCTCCCGTTGGACCGACGCCGAGCCGCCGCCCGAGCCGCTCCGCGTCGCCGTCTCGAAGCTCGTCGATCGGATCGGTGCGGCCGATCGGCTTTCGTCCGGCACTTTTCTCGGGTCGCCCGCGGACGTAAACAAGGTCACGGCCATGTGCGCTGCCATGAAGAAGCTCGACGCAGCGTACGTGACCTACAGAAAACGGGTCGAGAGCGCCCCGGAGCAGACGGCTGACGCGGCCGCGGCCCTGGAAGTCGAGATCGGGGAAGCGACGACGACAGCGCCGTATTGGCGTTAGCCGCTGCGGGTCACGGCGCCGCACGCGGGTCGTAGCGCCACACGACGAGACTCGTCGAAGTCGACATGACCGAAGGATGACTGTCGCCTCGTCGCGTCGGCGCTAGATCGCATCGTCGAACGAGCTACGAAGTAGGCCCCCCAACGCGTCGCGCATCGCCAATGAAGCCAGCGCGACATCCGGGAGAAACCGGTCCATGGTGATAGCCCTTTTTTTCATAGCGCACTGGCAGCTGTCGGTGTTCTTCCAGACCTTTTACTTGCACCGCTACGGCGCTCACCGCATGTATTCGATGAGCCGGGGCTGGGACCGCTTTTTCTATCTCTGCACGTACCTGACCCAGGGCTCCAGCTTTTTGTCGCCGCGCGGGTACGCCATCCTGCACCGCATGCATCATGCGTTCAGCGATACGCCGAGGGACCCGCACTCACCCGCCAATCACCAGAGCGTCTGGTCGATGATGCTGGCGACCAAGAAGACCTACGACGATTTCGCTTACGGCCGCGTGCAGCCCGAGGCGCGGTTCGAGGGCGGCCTGCCGAGCTGGCCGTTCATCGACCGCCTGGGCCAGTCCTGGTACGGGCGGGTCGCTTGGGGCGCCGCGTACACTCTTTTCTACGTGCGGTTCGCCACGCACGCATGGATGTTTGCGCTCCTGCCCTTGCACTTCATCATGGGCCCCATCCACGGCGCGATCGTGAACTGGTGCGGACACAAGTATGGGTACCGTAGCTTCGACAACGGCGACCTTTCTCGCAACACGCTCATCTTCGATTTCGTGACGGCCGGCGAGCTGTTCCAGAACAACCACCACAAGTTCGCCATGAGCCCCAACTTCGCCGTGCGCTGGTTCGAGCTCGACACGACCTATGTCGCGATGCGCCTCTTTGCGTTCCTCGGCATCATCGACATGACCGGCGCTCAGGTGGCGCGGCTCCCGGTTTCCGCAGGAGTGACGACCGCGGACTGAGCTGCGATTTGGGGGCCCAGCATCCGCTGCAGGCTCCCATCGTTGAGAGCTGCCAGGGTCAGGTCTTCGCCGCCGACGAGAACGGCGCGCACGAAGACTTGGGGAAACGTAGGCCAGCCGCTCCAGAGCTTGATGGCGAGGCGCTCTCTCCACTGCGAGAAGTAGCTACCGTACTCGAGGTAGGTGAACGCGATTCTGGCGTGATCGAGCGCCCTTCGCACGTTCTTCACGTGCGGGTTCTGGGCCATCCCGATGACGACTACGGGCGACGCCGCGACGGCCGCCTCGACCGCGCGGACGACCTCCGCACGGAATGCGGCGATTTTGGAGAGAGCCTGCGGCGTCATCCGCGAGGTGTGCAACAACGGGCGCTCGACGGGAGTACCGCTCAAATCATTCATGGCGTATGTTTGCGCGCCTGGAGCATCGCGTCCACAGCACCGCTGGGGCCACGAAGCGCGCGCGCGAGGTCGATGTGATCGGTTCCAAAGAGCGCTTCTCCGATCGCGTCGCGGACTACGTCCGGTACCGGCCTGGATATCCCCAGCCGCTCATCGACCTGTTGCGGGTCGAGTGCGGCGTCGGGCCGGGCGCGTTCGTCGCCGACGTCGGCTCCGGGACGGGAATACTGACCCGCTCGCTGCTGGCGACCGGCGCTCATGTAGCGGCGATCGAACCCAACGCCGAGATGCGCCTTGCGGCGGAGCGCGACCTGGCGGCAGAAGCGCGCTTTCGAAGCATCGACGCGAGCGCCGAAGCTACGACCCTTGCAACCGGGAGCGTCGATGTCGTCATCGCGGCGCAGGCGTTTCACTGGTTCGACTCACCGCGCGCGCGCGCAGAGTTCGCGCGCATCCTCCGGCGCGGAGGCTGGGTCGCACTCGTCTGGAACGATCGCAAGGACTCTCCGTTCAACCGCGACTACGAGGACATGCTCGAGCGGTTCGCGCCAGCTTACGCAGCGGTGCGCGCGCGCGAGCGGGCCGCGCATGAAAATATGGAAACCTTCTTCGCACCCGAGCCGCCGAAGAGGACGACCTTTGCCAACGAGCAACAGCTCGACGAGCTGGGTCTGCTCGGCCGCTTGGAATCCTCGTCGTACGTTCCGCGCCCGGGGCAGCCTGGCCATGATGCCGTGGCGGCGAGAGCGCGCGAGATCTACCACGCACACCAGCGCGACGGGGGCGTCACGTTGGCATACGAAACGGTGGTCTGGTACGGGCGGCTTTCTTCGCAAGCCGTCGCGCACGGCTGACGCTCATTCGGCGTGGACGGCGTGGGCCTGGTCCGTCGGACGCGTCTGAGTCGGCGGGGCGTCGGGCGCGGTCGAGGCTGTCGCGCGACGGGAGCCGAGCCGCGCGATGCGTTCGACGACGACGAAGAGGGCCGGGATGAAGAAGATACCGAGCAACGTCGCGGCCAGCATCCCGGAGACGACCGCCGTGCCAAGCATCCGCCTCGCCGCGGCCCCCGCCCCGGTAGCAATCCAGAGCGGGATGCACCCGAAAATGAAGGCGAACGAGGTCATGAGGATCGGGCGCAACCGCAGCCGGGCTCCCTCGAGGGCGGCATCGACGAGAGGTCTGCCGGCGGCGAGGCGATCGCGCGCGAATTCCACGATGAGAATCGCGTTTTTCGCGGTCAGGCCTACGAGCATGATGAGCCCGATCTGCGCGTATACGTTGTTGTCGTAACGCCTCGAAAAGAGACCGACGTAGGCCCCCAGCACCGCCACGGGAGTGCTGAGGAGCACGCTGAACGGAAGCGACCAGCTCTCGTAGAGCGCGGCCAAAATCAGAAAAACGAATACGAGCGACAGGCCGAGGACGCGCGCTGAGCCTCCGGAGCTCACCTTCTCCTGGTACGAGAGCGCGTTCCATGCGTATCCCATCTCGGGAGGCAACGTCTTGGCGGCAACGTCTTCGAGCGCGGCGATCGCCTGACCGGAGCTGTAGCCGACGGCCGGAGCGCCGAGGATCTCCACCGCACGATAAAGGTTGAACCGAACGGTGTACTCCGGGCCGGTCGTCGCGCGCACGCGGACGAAGGACGAGAGCGGCACCATGTCACCTCGCCCATTTCGCACGTGAAAATGCCCGATGTCGTCGGCACTGGTGCGGAACCCCGGCTCCGCCTGTAAGAAGACCCTCCACTGCCGACCGAAGCGGGTGAAGTCGTTGACGTACGAGCCGCCCAAAAAGGTCTGGAGCGCGCTGTAGATCTCACCGATGGCGACACCCTCTTTGAGGGCCTTGTCCTTGTCGACGTCTGCAAAGAGCTGAGGAACGGCGGGTGAAAAGTTGGGGCGAACTCCCTCGAGCTCGGGGCGCTTGCGCGCCTCCGCGACGAAACGTTGCACGTTTTGCGCGAGAAATTCGTACGTGCCGCCGCCCCGGTCCTGGAGCATGAGGCTGAACCCGCCCGTGGCGCTGATGCCCGGAATGGCCGGCGGCGCGACCGCAAAGACCCGCGCCTCCGGAATGCCCGAGAACTGCGCGTTGAGCCTCTGCACGATCGCGCGCGCAGAGAGGTTTGGCGATTTGCGCTCGTCCCAGGGCTGGAACGACACGAAGCCGGTGCCCGTGTAGCTCGCCGCCGTTCTCGTGAAAAAGCTGAACCCCGCGACGCCATTGTACGTACGGATCCCCGGCTCCTTGCCGAGTATGTCGTCGATCTGCTGGTAGACGGCGCGGGTGCGTTGGAGCGACGCGCCATCGGGCAGCTGGACGCCAATGACGGCGTATCCTTGATCCTCGTCCGGGACGAAGCCCGAAGGGAGCCTCTGGCCCAGGACCACGGTGATGCCGGCAATGCCTGCGAGAAGGACGAGAGGAATCACCAGCTTCCGGATAAGGCGACGGTTCAGCGCGACGTAGCCGTCGGTGGCGCGGCCGAACCCTCGGTTGAAGGCCGAAGCCATCGCGCCGAATGGCCCCTTGGGCTTGCCGCGAGGCCGCAGGAGGATGGCGCTGAGGGCGGGGCTCAGCGTCAGCGCGTTGAACGCCGAAATGAGGACGGAGACGGCGATGGTCAGGGCGAACTGCTGGTAGAGCCTCCCGGTAACCCCGCTCATGAAGGCGACGGGTATGAACACGGCCGCCAGAATGAGGGCGATGGCGACGACCGGACCCTGCACCTCCGACATGGCTCGGGACGTCGCCGCGCGCGGGGACATGCCCTCCTCGATATGGTGCTCCACGGCTTCGACGACGACGATCGCGTCGTCGACGACCAGACCGATGGCGAGGACCAGCCCGAAGAGCGACAGGGTATTGACCGAGAACCCGAGCAGCGGAAAAACGGCGAAGGCTCCGATCAGCGACACCGGAACGGTGAGAAGCGGTATCAGCGTCGCTCGCCAGCTCTGAAGGAAGACGAAGACGACCAGCACGACCAAGGCAATGGCCTCGAGCAGCGTCTGGACTATCTCGCGGATGCCTGCCTTCACCGGCGCGGTCGTATCGAGTGACACGCGGTATTCGATGCCGGGAGGAAAATGCTTGGCGAGCTCCGCCATCGCATTGCGAATGTTTGCCGCCACCTCGAGCGCGTTCGACCCGGGGGATTGGAAGGCCGCGATCACCGCCGCGGGTTTGCCGTTGAACGTGCCGTATTGCTGGTAGTTCAGTGCGCCGAGCTCGATGCGAGCGACGTCTCGGACGCGAACGTTCGAGCCATCCGCGTTCTCGCGGACGACGACATTGCCGAACTCCTCCGGTTCGACGAGGCGACCCTGGGCGCGAACCGTGTACGTCAGCTGTTGGCCGGGAGGCGCCGGCTCGGCGCCGACTTGGCCTGCAGGGTTCACGACGCTCTGCGAGCGGATGGCGTTCTGAACGTCAGTGACCGTGAGGCCGAGGCGCGCCAGCAGGTCCGGTTTGAGCCAGATGCGCATCGAGTAATCCGACGCGCCGAGGTTGCGGATGTCCCCCACCCCTTTTACGCGCAGTATCGCGTCATTGATGTTGATGAGCGAGTAGTTGGCCAAAAATGTGGGGTCGTATCGACCGTCCGGCGAATAGAGCGAGACGATCATCAGCGGGAAGGCGAGCGATTTTTTGATCGTCACGCCGAAATTCTTCACGTCCTGTGGAAGGAACGGCTGCGCCTGTGAGTAGCGGTTGTTGACGAGGACATTGTCCACGTCGATGTCCGTCCCCACGTCGAACGTGACGACCTGGTTCATCGAGCCGTCGTTACCGTTCGTCGACTGCACGTAGAGCATGCGGTCGACGCCGTTCATCTGCTGCTCGATGGGCGTCGCGACGGACTGCTCGATGGTGAGCGCATCCGCGCCCGTATACGTGGTCGTCAGATTCACTTGCGGCGGCAGGATTTGCGGAAATTGCGCGATGGGCAGCCCGAAGAGCGACACCAGCCCGACGAGGACGGTGAGGATGGCGATGACCATCGCCACGATGGGTCTTCGAATGAAGAACTCGGACATAGGCGGGCTCCGTCGCTCAGTTCTTTTCGGCAGTTGCGCCGGCCGGAACACGCGGCGTCACGGGCGCCGGCTTCGGGTCGACGAGCGCGCCGTCGCTTATCTTCTGCACTCCTTCGACGACGATGCGCTCCCCCTCCGCGAGTCCTTTGTCGATGATCCTGGTGCCCTGAACCGTAGGACCCACGTCGACACGCCGCAGGCTGACTTTATTGTCCTGATTGACGACGCCGACCGAGTACGTCCCCTGCACCGGGATGAGCGCCTTTTCGGGAATGGCGACCGCGTCGTGGCCGACCTCTTGGCGCTTTAGGCGCACGCGCCCGTACTGACCGGGCCTGAGGGCGTCGTCGGGATTGGGCAAAAGGGCTTGGAGTTGGATCGTCCCGGTGCTCGTGTCGATCTGCCGGTTGGCCGCGACGATGACGCCTCGGTGCGCGTAGACGCTCCCATCCGACAGGACGATCTCGATGCCGGGATCACCGTTCTCGATGGTCCCCCCCGAATCGAGCTTCGCGAACTGCGTTTTGGCCCAAGCGAGATCACGGCCGTCGAGGTGCTTGAAGCGCTCTGGATAGCGCAGGTAGTCCACTTCGCTGATTGGAAAGTTGACGCGGATGGGGTTCACGTCCGAGACCGTCGTGAGCAGGGTGGGACCATCCTGCCCGACGAGATTCCCGACCCGCACGAGGGCAAGCCCCGCCACCCCATCGAGTGGCGACCGTATCTGGGTGTAGGAAAGGGTCAGCTCCGCCTGCTGCAGCTGGGCGCGCGCGGCAGCCACCTGCCCATTTGCGTCGGCGACGCTCGCTGCGACGTTGTCGAGGTCTTGCTGCGAAATCATCCCGGCCTTGAAGAGGCCCTGATCGCGTTCGAGCTGCACCCGATTGCGCGCCAGAGCGACGTCCGCGCGGGCTACGGTCGCCTTGGCTGACTGCACGGCCACGATGTATTCCGTCGCCTCGATGGTAAAGAGTGTCTGCCCGGCCTTGACCCGCGCTCCGTCCTTGTAGGCTTGCGAACGCAGGTATCCGCGCGCCCGGGCTCGTATCTCCGCGTTGTCGTAGCCGTCTATGGCGCCGACTGCCTCGATGTAGAGCGCGACGTCGTGCCGTGCCACCGTCATCACGTAAACGGTCGGCGGCGGGGGAGCCGGCGGCGCCTTCTTGGACTCCGCGCAACCAATCGACGAGACACCTTGCAAGAGCGCGAGCGCGGTCATGCCGAAAAGCGACAGTTTTGCTGCGGGATTCAATAGAGGCACTCCGCGTTGACTAGAACTGCGTTTGCGCGCGCGTCACCGAGTTGGAATTCGAGGACGGCCAAGTTGATCTCCGCCTGGCGCAGGGCCTGCGCCGACGTGACGAGGTCGAGGCTGGTCCCGAGGCCACGCGCGTAGCCCTCCCGCGTTCGTCGATCGATGCGGGCGGCGAGATCGCGTTGCTGCATCGCGACTTGCCTCGAGGCACTCGTCACAGCGACCGCGCGCGCGGCCTGCGTGGAAGCCACGATGGCGTTGAGCCTCGTCAGCGTGAGCGCCTGGCGAGCCTGCTCGACGGCGGCGCGGCTGTCGCGGAGCGCGCCGTAGCGGGCCCCCCCATCGAAAAGCGGGACGTTGAGGACGCCCTGAACGGTCCAGTAGCTGCGAGGGCCAAAGGTGACTGCGCTCGTGTACCCGGCCTGAGACGCCACATTCAGGTAAGGCACGAAGAGGAGCTCTGCGTCGCGGACACTGCGCTCGGCGACCTCGAGTCGCCCGCGCGCGGCGGCAATGTCCGGACGGCGTTCGATCGTGTCGTTTAGGCGGCAGGTCCGCGCGACGGCGCCCTCGAACTGCTCCAGATCCAAATCGGCAGGGACGGCGATCGGAATGGGCGAACCGAGCGACACGCCGAGAGCTTCGCGCGACTGAAGCAGGTTCTCGTCGCCGGTGACGATCAGCGACCGCGCCGCGGCGACGTCCTGCTCCCCGCGGTCCACGTCGAGCGCCGTCCCCTGGCCGAACTGCAGCCGCGCCTGCGTTAGAGCAAGCCTCTCGAGCGCGGACCGAAGACCGGCGCGATTGAGCTCGGCGACGCGCGCCGTTGCGAGGGTCGACAGAATTGCACCGACGGCGCCGCTGGCGATCTGCCGTCGGCGATCGGCGAACAATGATTTCGCGACGTCAACGTTCTTCTCCGCCGTGCCCACGCCATACAGGCTGCGCGGGTTGACGATGCTCCAAGCCAGCGTGGCGCCGGCGCCGAAGACGTCCGGCGGAGGCGTGACGATGGCCGCACCGCCAAGTACGATGGTATCGGTCACGAACTGGTGCGTGTAGCTCGCTTGGCCATTCAGCTGTGGAAGGATGGCGGCGAGGGCGATGCGCGTCTGGGCCTGGGCACGAACAATGGTTTCGTAGTTCGAGAGGTAGTCCGCCGATTGCGCGCGGATGAGCGTGAGCGCCTCGTCCCAAGATCCGATCGAGCGCGGTGGCCCGGGCGGCGGCGCGAGCATCGGATCCGACACGGGCGGCGGGGCCGGCTGGTCATCCTGCACGCTCCCCGTGCGCGACTCCTGCCCGTCCGCAGCGCCTGGAAGAGCCATCGCGATACCCAACACCAAGGCGACGAGCGTCGCTTTTGCGGCCGGGCTGCGGCCGCGTGCATTTCGGGGACACTCAACTCGCAAACGTAGTCTCGCTACCGGCAAGGACATCGGCTCTCACTGACTGGCGCGGCACATCCGATGCGCAAGGGGTCCCGGGGGTTGCGAGCCGGATTTTACGCGCGGTATGACCTGCGCCGCGCGACCGGGTGTCCTCGCTTCTCAGCGGTTCACCGTGCTCATATCGGCGTAGCGCGCTCCGGCTGCGGCACCCTTTGGCGAGGCCTCCGCAATCCGCGCCAGCTCGTCAGGGCTCAACGCGATCTCGGTGGCGCGGACGTTCTCCTCGAGGTAGTCGCGCCGCTTCGTTCCGAAGATCGGCACGACGTCTGGCCCTTGCCTGAGGACCCACGCGAGCACGAGCTGCGAAGGGGTGACGTGATGATCTTGGGCCAGCTCACGGACGCGATCGACGAGAGCGACGTTCTTCGCGAAATTCTCGCCCTGAAACCTTGGAAAGATTCGTCGGCGATCGTTAGGCGCGAGATCTTCGAAGCGACGAATGGCTCCGCTCAGCATGCCGCGACCGAGCGGGCTGTAGGCGACGAAGCCGATACCGAGATCGCGCACTGTGGGCAGGATCTCGTCCTCGGGCTCGCGACTCCACAGCGAGTACTCGGTCTGAAGCGCGCTGATGGGATGAACGGCGTGGGCCCGGCGAATCGTGGCCGGGGCGGCCTCGGAGAGGCCGAGGTAACGGACTTTGCCTTCGCGGACGAGCTCCGCCATCGCTCCGACCGTGTCCTCGATGGGAACGCTCGTGTCGACGCGATGCTGGTAATAGAGGTCGATCACGTCGACGCCCAGCCGCTGCAGCGACGCCTCGCAAGCCGAGCGCACGTAGTCGGGCTTTCCGTTGATGCCGATCCAGCTGCCGTCCTCCCGGCGTTCGTTGCCGAATTTGGTCGCGAGGACGACCCCCTCGCGGCGACCGCGGAGCGCGCGACCGACGAGACGCTCGTTGAGGAAGGGACCATACATGTCCGCGGTGTCGAGGAAGGTCACGCCCAGCTCGAGCGCCCGCACGATGGTCGCGATCGACTCATCGTCGTCGCGGGCCCCGTAGAATTCGCTCATGCCCATGCACCCGAGGCCGAGCTCCGACACCACCAGTCCTTGGTTGCCCAGTTTTCGCGTCTTCATGCCGTTGCGCTCACGATGCCACAAGCCGGCGCCCGACGCTGCGTAAGGGTCCCGGCGTCGGTGTGATTTGTCGCGCGCGCAGGAAGGTCGCCGAGCTCGTCATTTGGCGAGCGACGCAAGGGCGCGCCGGCGATACCACCCGTCCGCGTCGAGAAGCTGAAACTGTGTGTCGCCGTCGTCCGTCTCCAGCGCCGCTGCCAGGGGGCCGAGCTCGACCAGCGCCAGTGCGTGGGTCTTCGGCCCACGCTTGGCCCAGCCTGCTTCGACGCGGAAGCCGCCCGCAGTCGCGACGAGATCGCGCATTTCGACGGACATCGGCGAGGCACGCAGGTTGGCCGCCGCGCGCAGGTCGTCCGTGGAAAAGAGGGGGACCAGCCAGGGCGGAACACCGCTTTTCGCCGCGAACAGGCTGGCGAGCGGCCGCGCGTCGCGCGCGGTGACGGCGACATGCGCGCGGAACAGCGGGCTGGGGTGGAGCTCCAGCGCGGCGGAAGGCAGCTCGATCTTCGCCCACCATCCGCTCGTTCCTCCCGTCGTGCTCACGTCGGCGAGATCGATGTGGCTGCCGGACCAATCCATCGTGCCGCGTGTGCTCGGCGACGAGTTCCAGCTGCGCAGCGAGAGCTGCATCCGGAGGTTGCCCGCCACGGTCCATCCGTCCTGCTCGACGACGCGCAGCCCATCGAGCCCGAGCACGAGGTTTCCGTGCGCCGATCCGTCCCCCACGTCGACGTGCGCTCCGCAGGTCCCTCGCCCCGCTGCGACGCGCAGCGCGCCACCGGCCGATGACCACGCGTTGAGGATGCGGGCGTCCGGGACCTGCACGCTGGGAACGTTGATCGAAAAGGCCGTGTCGCGAAACGGCGAATTCGCCAAGTCGAGCTCGCGCGACCGGACCTTGAGCTCGGCCCGCTCCGCGCTCAACGGCGACACGTCGAAGCTCTGCTCGACGAGGCGCACCTTGCGAGCCTCCACGGTGGCGTCCAGCGCCTCGCTTCCCGCGACCTCCGCAATGTCGGCGACTGCGCGGAGCTGGGCTTCGACCAACTTGTGCTGCAGCTCGACGGCGAGCGAGTCGGCGACGAGCTCGATGTGGCTCGGAGAAGCCAACACCCCGCGGCGGACGATGAGATTGCACTCCGCGGAGCCCTGGCCACGAACCAGCAGCGGAGGGGCAGTCGTCCCCGGGGCGAGCAGCGCGCCGACGGATTCGAATCGGGGCAGGGCCGCGTGCAACGCGGAGCGGACGCTGAGAAAGCGCATGACCTCGGCGCCTTCGACCGCGCGCGGGTCGAAGCCATCCACGGTCACGTCTAGGGTGCCCGTCACCGGTTCGGCGAGTAGGTCATCCCCGCGCGTCACCCGGCCTCTTCGCAGCGTGACGGACGCCGGCCCGATCGTGACCCATCGGAGCGGGCGGAGCGAAAAGGCTCCCCTGACGTCCATGTCGCCCACGAGACGGATCTCGTCGATCCAGAGCTCGCGAACGGAACGGGCCTCGACATTCGCGAGCTGGACCGACCAAAGCTTGTAATTCGCGTCATCCGGGGGTGGTTTTTGGGGGCCGAGCAGCGGGACCGCCTCGAGGCCCTCGATGGGCGGAAGCGCGGCGAGCACGCGGGGCGTCGCGTCCTCGGGCGCGAGGCGCCTCCGAGCACGGAAGACGACTCCCTCGCCGCGCACGCTGGTCGCGGTGAACTTGCGTCTCATCAGGTCCGAGAGCGCCGCCTGGAACGTGCATCGATCGATGCGCAGCTCGAACTCGACGTGCCCGTCCTTGCTGCGAATAAAGAGGTTTCTCGCGTGCACGTACCCTGGCAGGACGGACCACGCGGAGGCATAGCGCACCGTGAAGCTCTCCGGATCGAAGCTCACGACCCGGCCCAGGGCGCCCGTCATGAGAAAGACGTTCATGCCGATCTCGTAGACGACGGCCAAAGCGACGAGCGCGAGAAGCACGGCGCGCATGCATCGCGACCAGAGCGACCCCGCGCGCGCGTTGGTCTCGAGACCTGAGCCGTGCTCACGCACGACCCCGGTC
>JALYHV010000031.1 GCA_030776205.1 Myxococcota bacterium
GCCGACAGGCGCCTCCGCCGCGCCCGGTGCGCCGCCAGCGGTGGCGAGCGCGGTGCCGCCCAGCAATGGGGCGTCCGCGACAGAGACGGCGCCCGACCCAAAGGCGGCGGCCAAAGCCAAGATAGCCGCAACGAGCGCTCTAGAGCGTGGAAATGCGGCGGCAGCGGTGCAGGCGGGCGAGCGCTCCGTCGCGCTCGATCCCACTGACGGCGAGGCGTGGCTGATCCTTGGCGCTGCCTACCAGCTGAAGGGCGACGCGAGCGGGGCGGTTCGCTCGTTCAAAGCGTGCCTGCAGCAGGGCAAACGCGGACCCAAATCCGAGTGCGCGGCGATGCTCCGCTGAACGCGGAGGCACGAATCGACACGCAGCCGTTCGCAGGCCGCTACGCGCTTTCAACCACGTTGACACAAACAGGCGTCGCGATTACGAGCGGCCTCGCGTCGTCCGTGGCGGCGCGTAGGAGGACCGCGCGTGTTCAAAAAGGTGTGCTTGTTCTCCGGCAATGCAAACCCACAGCTCGCGGTTGCCATCGGACAATACCTGGAGACGCCGCTCGGAAAGTGCAAAGTCACCCGCTTCAGTGACGGTGAGAGCTTCGTCGAAATTGGGGAAAATGTCCGCGGGGTCGACGCATTCGTCATCCAGCCAACGAGCTGTCCGACGAACGACAACGTCATGGAGCTCCTCATCATGGCCGACGCCCTGCGGCGCGCGTCCGCTGGGTCGATCACGGCCGTCATGCCGTACTATGGATACGGCAGGCAGGACCGGAAGGTGGCGCCGCGCACGCCGATCACCAGCAAGTTGGTCGCGGACCTGATTCAAACGTCCGGGGTGAACCGTGTCGTTTCTGTCGATCTGCACGCTGGTCAGATCCAGGGTTTTTTCAACATCCCCTTCGATCACCTGTACGCGATGCCCGTGTTTCTCGAGGACTATCTGCGAAAGCAGTTCGACTCCTCGGCGGTGTTCGTGTCGCCCGACGCGGGCGGTGTGGAGAGGACACGCGCGTATTCGAAGCGCCTCGAGGCAGGGCTCGCCATCATCGACAAGCGGCGCGAGCGCGCCAACATCAGCGAGGTCGTCAACTTGATCGGCGAGGTCAAGGGGCGAGACTGCATCATCATCGACGACATCATCGACACGGCAGGGACCCTTTGTGGGGCGGCGCGTGCGCTCGCCGAAAAGGGCGCGAAAAAGGTCGTTGCGTGCGCGACCCACGGTGTCCTCTCCGGGCCGGCGGTGCAGCGTATTTCGGAGTCTCCGCTCGCGGAGGTCATCGTCACGGATTCAATCCCGCTCTCCGAGGGGGCGCGCGGCTGCCCGAAGATCAAGGCGCTCTCCATCGCGCGCCTGCTCGGCGAGGCGATCAAGCGCATCCACAGCTCGGACAGCGTGAGCTCGCTTTTTGCCTGACCCGCGCGACCGGATCGTCGGCCGCGCGCAGAGCCGCCGCTCGTGGGCTTTGCGTGATGCGCCGCCTCTGGTAAGGAAGGCGCCACACATCGAATCCCCTATGCCCGGCGACGACGCCCTGGCGGACAGGTGATGGAAGGTACCGCATGCCCACTGAAATGCCCACGCTCAAGGTCAACCTACGCGTCCTCGCCGGGAAGGGCGAAGTGCGCCGCCTTCGCCGCGAGGGGCTCGTGCCCGCGATTGCCTACGGCAAGGGGTTACCGGCAACTCCCATCGCGGTGACACCCAAGGAAGTGGCCACGATTTTGAGGAGTGAGCGCGGCAAGAACACGGTGCTCGAGCTCGACGTCGATGGAAAAAAGCTCCTCGCGATGGTTCGCGACTACTCGCTTCATCCGGTGAAGCGACACCTCGAGCATGTCGATTTCATCGAGGTGAAGCTCGATCGCCCCGTTGAGGTGGACGTGCCGCTCGTGGCCATAGGCAAGGCAGTCGGTGTGACCAAGGGCGGCGTTCTCCGGGTGGTGCATCGTACGCTCCCGGTCAAGTGCGTGCCCGATCGGATTCCGGTGAAGATCGAGGCAGACGTCACGAACCTCGAGCTTGGCCAGCACATCTCCACGCGGGACCTGGTTCTTCCCGCTGGCGTGACCGTGAGCCTCTTGCCCGAGCAGACCCTCGTTGCGGTCGTGGCTCCGGAGAAGGAGGTCGAAGAGGCCGTGCCGGGCGCGCCGGGCGCCGCGACGGCAGCCGGTGCTGCCG
>JALYHV010000032.1 GCA_030776205.1 Myxococcota bacterium
GCTTTTACCAGGCAAGCTCGTCTGAAATGTTCGGCGCGGCCGCCCCCCCACAGAGCGAGGGCACGCCCTTTCATCCCCGCAGCCCTTACGCGGTGAGCAAGGTGGCCGCGCACTGGTACGCCATCAACTACCGCGAGGCCTACGGCCTCTTCATCGCCAGCGGAATCCTCTTCAACCACGAGTCGCCGCGGCGCGGCGAGACGTTCGTGTCGCGCAAGGTCACGCGCGCGGTGGCGCGCATCAAGCTCGGCCTCGAGGACACGCTCTTTCTCGGCAACCTCGAGGCGCGGCGCGACTGGGGCTTCGCCGGCGATTACGTCGAGGCGATGTGGCTCATGCTGCAGCAAGAAGTGCCCGACGACTTCGTCGTCGCGACCGGCGACTCCTATTCGGTCAAGGACCTCGCGCAGATCGCCTTCGAACACGTGGGCTTGAACTGGAAGGACCACGTCAAGATCGACCCGCGCTACTTCCGGCCCTCGGAGGTGGACCACCTGCGCGGCGATCCGAGCAAGGCCAAACGCCAGCTCGGCTGGACCCCTCGCGTCGGCTTTGGGCAGCTCGTGAAGATGATGGTCGACCACGACCTCGACCTCGCCCGACAAGAAAAGACGCTGCGCGACGCAGGGCACAACCCGCGCTCGAACCGGGGCACAGAGTGAAGAAGGGCGACCGCCTCTACGTCGCGGGGCACCGCGGTCTCGTCGGGTCCGCGCTGACGCGAAAGCTGAAGGCCGAGGGGCACGAGCCCCTCGTGCGCACGCACGACGAGCTCGACCTCAGGCGGGGTGACGCCGTCGACCGCTTCTTCGAGAGCGCGCGGCCGGAGTACGTCTTCCTCGCCGCGGCGCGCGTCGGCGGGATCATCGCCAACGACACGTACCGAGCGGACTTCATCCGCGAGAACCTCCTCATCCAGACGAACGTCATCGACGCCGCGTACCGCCACGGCACGAAGAAGCTGCTCTTCCTCGGCTCGTCCTGCATCTATCCCAAGCACGCGCCGCAGCCGATGAAGGAGGAGTACCTCCTGACGGGGCTCCTCGAGCCGACCAACCGCGCCTACGCGATAGCCAAGATCGCCGGCATCGAGATGGTCGATTCGTACCGGAAGCAATACGGGTTCCGCGGCATCAGCGTCATGCCTACGAACCTCTACGGCCCGAACGACAACTTCCATCCCGAAAAATCGCACGTCCTCCCGGCCCTCATCCGGCGCTTTCACGAGGCGCGCATGGCGAAGGCCGCCGAGGTCGTCATCTGGGGGACGGGGACGCCCCGGCGCGAGTTTCTCCACGTGGATGACCTGGCCGACGCGTGCGTCTTTCTGATGCGCGAGTACGACGACCCCCAGATCCTGAACATCGGCGTGGGGGAAGACATCACCGTCCGCGAGCTGGCCGAGCTCGTCAGCGACGTGGTGGGCTATCGGGGTGCGGTGCGGTTCGACCCGAGCCGGCCCGACGGCACGCCGCGCAAGCTACTCGATGTGTCGCGCCTCCACGCGCTGGGGTGGCGGGCGCGGATTGGCTTGCGGGAGGGGATCGAGCAGACATACCGGTGGTTTGTGGAGCACGGGGCGGGGTGAAGGCCGAGATCCCCCGGCAACACCACTGGGGCGATCTACACGCGAATTTATGAATCCATCTATACCGAGTTCGTCTGCAAGTGGCTGGTCCCCGGCGGCGTCTTGTGCAACGAGGGGGCTCACGTCGGCCTCTTCACGCTGCTCATCGCGCCGTTCTTTCGTTCCGGCTTTTGCTTCGAGCCGGCCCCTGACACATTTCGACTGCTCAAGAAAAACTTGGCGCTCCAATGGGCTTGCTGCGATCGAACCCCGCCAGGAGGCCGTCTCCAGCGAGGGCGGCGCACGAACGCTGGCGGCGAAAGGCGCGTACACTGGGCGCGCTGAGCGAAACCCGGGTCAAGCCATTGAAGGCGGTCGAGGTGTTCAGGGAGATTGGCTGGCGCTCGTTCTTGATCGACGCGACCGGGGGGCCCACGAGCTAGCTCAGGGGAATTCAGGAATTCACAGCGCCTACAACGTCTTCGCGTGCGGACCCGAGCACCCGCTCGCCTGGAGCTCGCGGCCAAATGACGCGTCCGTGCCGCCATAGGGACCGGCCGATGTCGCCTTCTGGGCAGTGAGCGCTGCCCGGCGCCGGCGCGACCTCCAAGGGTGCTCCCGCACCCCCGACGAACACGCCACCATCCACGACGCGGCCCGCGTACGTTGGGTGCTCCACGGCCAACGCTGTCCCATCGGGCGCCTTCGCTTCCCGCGGAGTGTGACGGCGCGAAGTGCGCAATCACCCCGCCTCAGAGCCACGGGCGCGACCCCGGGTGCGACCGCGTACCACCGCCGAGCCTCCCTACGT
>JALYHV010000033.1 GCA_030776205.1 Myxococcota bacterium
CGCGCGGGGGGGGCGGTTCCGGAGGCTCCGAGCTCATGACCCCTTCACCAACCTCGAGACGCATGTTGCCGCGCTCGCACCGCGAATGATAGCGTTTTGAAAGCCGTACCCGGCAAAGTGCATACGACTGCAGCCACAGCAGGGGAGGATCCGAGGGCGAATGCGAATCAAGATCGTCGCGGTCAACGCTCTCATCGTGGCGCTCGTGGGCCTCCTGTCTTTCCTGCTGGTGCGCGCCGCGCTCAGTCTGGCGACGAACGACAACGGCCAGCGTTCGACGGAGGTGCAGGACGACGTGAACGGCGCCGCAGGCCGATTCCAGCTCGACGGCCTTCTTGCGGAGCGCTGGCTCGCGGCGGCCGCCAACGAGCAACCCACCCTGGACGCGCTCACCAAGGCCACGGCGGCGGCGCGAGGCGAGGGCGCGACGAAGCGCTGCGACGACCTCGTCAGCAAGATGAAGAACTCCGCGCTTTTCGGCGGAGACGTTCCGACGCTGGTCGCCATCGTGGACGCGAGTGGCCGAATTGTCGGCAGGAACAACTCGAACCTCAATCGTGGAGACAACCTCGCGAGCACCAACCCTGGACTCAAGACGACGCTCGCGACGGGCCAGTCCGGTTCGGACGTTTGGTACGAGGGCGATCGCTACCTCGCGACCTACGTCGTCGTTCGCGACGCGCAGGGGCAGATCATCGGCGGAGTCGTCATCGGGCGGCCACTGAACGACACGTTGTCGCGCGTCAGCGAGGCGACGACCGGCCGTCCGCTGGTCATCGCCGTACCCAAGGGAGACGGCTTCGAGGTGGTCGCCCACTCGGCGCTGCAGTCGGCGCAGCTCGACGAGAGCATCGACAAGGCCGCGAAGGACACGGTCAAGAACGCGTTCGTTCACCAACAAACGGACGTCGTACGCGACGGGGATCTCCTCGTCGCCGTCGCACCGCTCACCGCCATCGAGGACGGCAAACGCGCGCTGCTCGTTGCGGCGGCGCCGGCGTCGCTCATCGAGGATCCCACCGGCCTCGTGATGCTGCCCGTCCTCGGTGCGACCGCGGTCGGCATCATCCTCGTCATCGTTGGCGGATGGCTGCTCGGCAACTACATCACGCGACCAATCAACATGCTCGAGGAAGGGCTCCTCGCGATCCTCAACGGCCAATCGGATCGTCGTTTCGAGCTCAATCACGGCGAGCTAGGGGGGCTCGCCTTTCGTATCGATCAGCTGCTCAACCAGCTCATGGGCGTGGAAGAAGACACGACCGACTCCGAGGGTCGCGTCTCGGGCGCACCGAGCGCGGCCAACTTCACCGACGCTCTCGCGGTGGACGACAAGCGAATGCTGAGACCCGCTGGAGAGGGTACGCTCGACCCGGATTCGGTCGTTCGACTCGCTGCTGAGCCCCCGACCGAGTACTACTCCCGCATTTACGAGGAGTACATCGCCGCGAAGCGCGCCGTTGGCGAGGCGACCGATCACATCACGCAGCAGGCGTTCGCGGCGCGGATCCAGAGCATGGAGCAGGACGCCGCCCAGAAATACGGTCGCCCGGTTCGATACCAGGTACAGGCACGCAACCAAGAAGTCGTCCTCCTCGCGGTCCCGCTACCCTGACGCGCCGCTGGTTTCTCGGGCGATTTGGCGCGGCAGGCTTGCGCTTCGTCGCCCGATCGGCAGACTTGCGGCGCGCCGCGGCGGAATGAGGAAATGAGAATGGGACTGTTCGACTTGTTCAAGGGCGGTGCTCGCAACGACAAGAGCCGCTCGAAAGGCAGCGCCGTGGCGAAGTGGGCCGACCGGCTCGAGCGGCGTGCGCAGAACTACGATCGGCAAGAGGCGATCCACGCCCTAGCAGAAATGGGTACGGCGGACGCCGCGCGCCTGTTGCTTAAGCGGTTTACCTTCCACATCGATCCGTCGATCACGGATCAAGAAGAGAAGGAAGCCGCTTTTCGCGGAGTCTTGAGGGCGGGGAAGGCCGCCGTCGAACCCGTTCGCGCCTTCGCGGCCAAGGCCGAGAGCCTGGCGTGGCCAATGAAGATCATGCACGAGCTCGTGGACGAGACGGAGTACGTCGAAGAGCTTCTCAGCTGGCTCGGCCTCTGGGATACCGAGTACGCCAAATTCGTCGAGCCAAAGGTGCAGATCCTCTCCGCGCTCGAACAGCACAAGCACGAGCACATCCGAGGCGGGGTAGAACGTTTCCTCGAGGACGTGAACGAGCCCGCTCGTTTCCACGCAGTGGCCGCCTTGCTCGCACAGGACGATCCGGCGGCCCTTCCCGCGCTGACGAAAACGCTGAACAACGAGGAGAGTGTGCGCGTTCGACAGAAGGTCATCGAAGGCCTTGCCGCGCGTGGCTGGCCGCTCCCGGAGGCCGAGCGCGAAGCGAGCCGCAAAGCGCTTCCTCCTGGTTTCTCGATGGACGGCGCCGGTCGCATCGTCGCGCGACGCTGAGAGGCCCGCCCGGGGTTCGACCCGTAGCTGCTCAGATCACTTCAATGACTGAGCTTCGGGGACGTCGGGAACGAGAATCCGAATGCGATGGTCACCATCTGGTTGAACCGCATCGTGTCGTCGTCCGAGTTGACCTGCCCGTCCGGGAAGTTGCCGCCCGTGCCGGTGCCTCGTGAGTCGAAGCCCGCCCGGTTCCACGAAAACGGCAGCAATCGGTATTCCACGCCGAGCGAGAAGAGGCCCGATGGGTAGAACGTCAAGCCGACCGCGCCCGTGCCTGTAATCTTCGTCGATGACGACAACGCGAAGGATGCTGGGTTCGCACAGGAGATCTGTCCGGACGCCCCGCAATTGGCGCGCTCCTGAATTCCAACGATGCCTACGCCGCCGGACACCGAGAAGTCCGTATCGACGAAGATCTTGTTGAAGATAGCGAGCTTCCCGCGAAAGGGAATGAAAGTAAGCTGGGGCACCACGACGTACGAAATTTTCGCAGTCTGGTCTCCGAACGGCCGATAGCCGCCGGACGGGTTGAATGCGTGGTTGACGTTGAGCGCCGTGAGCGTGTCGCGCGGGGCGATGGCGTCAATGCGGTCGGTGAGGTCGGTCGTCGTGCTGAGGACGCCCCCCGCGCCCCATACTCCGACGCCCAACCAGTCGAAGATGTTGTAGTTGAGGCGCGCGCCAACGAGGAGCGTGCGCCGGTACTCATCGAGCAGTGTGAAGGACACGGTTGGCGCGAATTCCAGCCGTCCCTGTCGATACAAGCGCAAGTGACGGACGGCCGGCGCGCCCTTTAGAGGTCCAGTGAGCTGGATTTCTTGTGCCCGTGCGGCCGTCGTGGCCGCAAGCACGCTGACGGCCGCAAAGACCGTCAGGACCGACCTGACGAAACGCCGCTTCATCGTCGTCCTCGTCTCCGTTCTCACTTGGGCAACCGGTAATCGAAGGAGGTGGGCAGAAGGATCGACAGACCTAGCTGCATCTGGACGTCGTTCGTGAAGTGGGTGTTGGGATCGTACCAAGTCGCGGGGTCCAGGGGGCCCCTGGGCGCCGATGGCGTGACCCTCGCGACGTTGATGTTCTCGATTTTCTCGAAATACATCAGGTCACGCACTTCGAAGACCGCGGCGAGCCAGCGGTTGAAAAAGATTCGGAGGCCGATCCCCACGTCGAAATTGACGAGCGTGTTCCAATCGAACTTGCGGTTGTCTGGGTCGATTACCGCGTAAGGCCTTGTCCGGATGACGCCCGCTCCGCCTTCGATGAAGGCATCGTAGTGAAAGATGAAGTCACCGAAGCCAGCGAACTTGCCGTACATCGGAACATACGTGAAGTTGAGGTCGCCGCTCGCTTGGTATTCGTTTAGCGGCACTGCAATACGCGCGGCACGTCGATTCTGGAAATTGAACTCCGAGTCCGCGTTCAGCCCCTGGTAAAAGTTGCCGTTCAGGCCAACCGCTAGAACCTGCGTGATGTAGTAGTTCAGCGCGAGCCCAGGCGCATCGTGGCTGACGAATTGATCGTTCACCGTGATCGCGAAGTACGGCATGATTTCGAAGCGCTGCGCTTTGATGACGTATTGCTGCTGGACAGCGTAGATTTCAGCGCGTACCGCCTTTTTCGCCTCGATCCCGAGATTGATTTCCTTCGCTGCCTGGCACTGCGGAGCGTCTGGCGTGATTTGACAGATGTCCATGCCGCCCGTGGCGCCTGCGCCTGCGCCGGCTTGATCGTCGCCTCCGGGGGCCGGTGTCGTCGCGGTCTGCGGCGCGTCGGCGTCCACGGGAGCGGCCGGTGAACCGGTCGCCGCGCTGCTGTCACTGCCTTTCGAAGGCTTCTTCCTCTGCGCATACGCCGCGTGCGGCAGGAGCACGAGGGCTGCCGCGAGTAGAAGCCACCTGCGAGCCTGCTTCATTGCTACCCCTTCCGCATCCTTCGAGGCGTTGACAACGCGTCGTGCCTAAACCG
>JALYHV010000034.1 GCA_030776205.1 Myxococcota bacterium
ATGACGCGTATCGCTACCCCGTGCCGTGCGACCACGGCTGCGTCGTCAGCGGGTACGATCTCGACCGCCCCGATGAACTGCAACGGCGGGGGCGCCGATTGAGCTACGTAGGCCACGGGGCGGTGGATTTGCTTCAACCAAAAGGAACGCCCGTCACCATGGTGGCGCTCGAGCACCAGCGTGGAGAGGCAGAGGTAATCTATGTAGGCCCGCTGTTCGGAACGACGCTAATCACGCGCCACACCATTCGGGAGGGGGGCCAGACGCACGACTATCTGGTGCTCTTCGGCCACCTCGACGCCACTGTCCCGGGAGTCCGCCCGGGCACCCGCGTCAAGGACGGCGATGTCGTGGGATTCGTCGGCGACACCGGCTCACCGGAGCTCGTGCACTTGCACCTCGAAACGCGACGCATTCGGGCGGGAGTGGATGCGGCGCGGCTCTCTCCCTCAGCCGTCATAGCCAACGAGAACAGCGTCGTCTGCGACCCGAGAAACCTGCTCCCGCGCAGGTTACAAGAATAACAATCGTCCAGCCGACGGATCCGACCACGCTTGCCTTGCGAATAGGGCCTGCGCGCGCGAACATATCCAAGGTCTTGTCCTACCCTGCCGCTGCCCGTCGTCCCGGCGACACGGCGCCGCCCGAGCGCGCCGCGAAGGGGCTCATCTGCCCCGGATGTCGCATGCCCTTCGAAGAGGCGTCGGGGTTGCAAATTTGCCCGAGCGACTGCACGACCCTCGTCCGCGCATCGGACTACTCAGCGGCGGACGGCGACCCGATGCTCGGCCGCGTGCTCGCCGGACGCTTCACGATCCTCGCGCGCCTGGGGGCGGGCTCGATGGGAACCGTGTACCGCGCGAGGCAGGCCCCCATCGGACGCGACGTTGCCATCAAGATCCTGCGCAGCGACCGTGCAGTCGATGAAGTGAGCCGCGCGCGATTCCTGAGGGAGGCGCGCGCCAACAGCGTGCTCACCTCGCCCAACACCGTCACCGTATTCGACTTTGGTCAGAGCGAAGGCGGCGACTTCTATCTGGCAATGGAGCTCCTCGAGGGCGAATCGCTCGGCCAGCGCATCAAGCGCGAGGGACGGATTGGCGTCGAGGACGCCATCGAGACCGCCAAGCACGCGCTGCGTTCGCTCGCGGAGGCGCACGCGAAGGGAGTAATTCACCGCGATCTGAAGCCGGACAACCTTTTTTATGCGCGCGTCCGCACCAACGAAAAATACGAAGAGATCGTGAAGGTTCTCGATTTCGGGATCGCGAAGATGCTGCAGATTGACGGCGAAGTTCCGATGAACGCAGTTGAGACGCAGGCTGGTACGGTCTTTGGGACGCCTCGCTACATGTCGCCCGAGCAGGCGCAGGGCAAAGCGCTGGATGCGCGTAGTGACCTCTATTCGCTCGGTGTAATCCTCTATCACATGATCGCGGGCCGCCCGCCGTTCACGGACGACGACGCCATCGTGGTCATGGCCCGGCATATCAAGACGGTCCCGCGCCTCATGACCGAGGTCGCGCCCGATCTCCGCATCCCGCCCGAGATTGAAGGGCTCGTGATGCGCGTCCTCTCGAAGGAGCCCGCCGGGCGTCCGGACAGCGCGGACGCAATGATGGGCGAGCTACTTCGGGCCAAGGAGTGCTCGGTGATGACGAGCGGCGTTCGTGCCTCGCTTGCGAGCGGGCTCGACGCGCTGCTCGAACGACCGCGCAAGTCGCTGCCTGCGCCGCCTCCGGCCGCCGTGGAGACCAACGACACGCTGACCACCCCCCCAGGGGTCGCCTCTCGCTCGCGCCGACGTCTGGTTGCGATCACCGCGCTGGTCGCCGGAGGCATCAGCGCTGCCGCGGCAGGGCTGGTGGCTGGCATTATCGGATCCACCTCGCGACGGACGCCATCATCGGTCGCGGCGCCACCCGAAACGGCGGCTCACGGCTCTGCCAACAGTGCGCGTGACCTGCCCGCTCCGGTCATCGTCGCGCTGCCGGCCTCCGGCCCTGCAAAGCACACTGAGGCAACCTTAGGCGCTCCAGTGCCCCCCGCCTCACCCGCAGCCACCTCGACGCACGCACCAGGCGCAGGACCTGCCGGGCAAGACGTTCGGCACGCACGCCCAACGCGATCTCCGCAAGGTACCAAGCCGACAGGGAGCTCGTCCGTCGGTTACGGCTACTTGGAGTAGCTTCGCGGCCGTAGGTCCCGCCGCTGCTCTGGCGCGCCGAGTCGGGCCGCAATTGCTGCAAAAAAGGGGAAGGTGCTAGCCTCCCTGCCGAATGGATTCGAGCCAGATCGATAGCCTCGTTCAGCGGCTTGTCTCGCACCCGCACGACGAGGAGGCGTTGGCTCAGGCGCACCACTCCGGCGCGTCGGATCCGAAGTCGTACGCCCTGCTCCTCGAGCGGCTGGGCGCCGAAACACGGGACCCGGCCTACGCGTCTCACTGGTTGAGCGAGGCCGCAAATGTGTGGTCCGTCACGCTGGGGGACGCGCACCGCGCCGCGCGTGTGCTGATGCAAGCGATCGACCGCGATCCCACCCAGCGAATTGCGGCCGATCGCTTGGCGCAGCTTTATCGCGACAAGGGGGATGTGAAGGCTCTCGTCGCCCTGCTTGAGAGGCGCGCCAAGGCGCTCGCTCCGCTCTCGAACAACATGGAGATTCGGGAAGACCTCGGCGCGATGCACGAGGAGCTCGGCCGGCTCTGGAGCGCTTACCTGAATCACCCAAAAAAGGGCCTCGAAAATTTCCGGCGCGCCGTCGAGCTCACGCCCACGAGCCTCCTGGCCATCCGAGGAGCCCGTGAGCTCCACAAATCGTTCGGACAGTGGGGCGACGCGGTCCTTCTTTCCGAAGCGGAGCTCGCGCTGGAAAGTGATCCCGAGCGCCGGCTCGCCCTCTTGCGCGAGCGAGGGTCCCTCCAGCACGCCGCGGGCGATCTGGCTGGCGCGAGCGAAGCCCTCGCGCTGGCGCGTCAGCTCGACGACCGCGACCCGGCGCTGCAGCAGGAGTACGCAGGGCTGATCGTCGAACGCCTCGCGGCCGGCGAGGACGTGCCCGCTCACGAGCGCACGACAGGCGCTGAGCTGCTGGTTGGCCTCGCGGAGACTTACGACGGCGAGCATGGCTTGGCCTATTCGGCGGGCGCTCTCGACATCGATCCTGGCCACGACCGCGCCCTTCAGCTTTACGCGTACTACGCGCACGTCACGCAGCACGAGGAGCAGGTCACCTCCCGGTACCTCAAGTACATTCAGACGAACCCCGAAGGACCGATGGCGAGCGACGCGCGATGGGTCCTCGCCGCGAGCTATGAGGCCGCCGCACAGCTCGAAAACGCAATCGCTGTTCTGGAGCCGCTGCGAGCGGAGGGAGACAATAGGGCCGTTGCGAAGCTCGGAGAGCTCTACGCGCTCCTCGGGCAGCCGATGCGTTCTGGTGAGGAGCCGGGCGAAGCCGCGCCGCACGAGGAGAGCGAGCCGCGCCGGTCGGAGGAGGAGGCGCCGTCGTCCGTCGCGTCTGGCGACGAGGCAAAGGCGGTCGATGCGTTCCAGGCGGCGCTCGACGAGGCGCACGCGCTAGCGAGCGAGGGTCGACACGAGGAGGCGTTCGCAAAGTATCAGATCGCGCTCGCGATCGATCCCAGCCATGTCGAGGCCGTCGCCGGCGCGCGCGATTACCTGCGCGCCCAGAAGGAGTACGCCCTTCTTCGCGATATCCTCCTTGCGGCCGCACGCGGACCCGGCGCTTCCGCCGTGGCGCGCAGCGACTACCTGCGTGAGGTCGCTGACCTCTGCGAAGGCAAACTACGCGACGTCGACGGCGCCATCGCTGCGCATTCGCAGATCCTCGCCGGTGATGGGAAGGACGACGCCGCCCGACAGGCGCTGCAACGTCTCTTCGACAAGGCGCATCGCTGGGACGATCTCGCCCGTCTGCTGGAAGATGAGGCTGCGGCCGAGAGCGATCTCGAGAAGAAGGTCGGGTTCGAGAAGAAGATCGCTGGGCTCCACGAACAAAGGCGCAGCGATCCTGGTGCCGCGGCGGAAGCGTGGGAGCGCATCGCACGCCTCACGCCAGAGGACGAACAGGCCATCGCCACGGCGTCGACGTTGTTCGAACAGGCTGGCGCCCTGGATCGCGCTGCTCGCGTAATCGCCGAGCACGCCTCGAGCGTCACGGATGCGGCGTGCCGCACGGCGTTGCTCGAGCGCCTGGGCGAGCTGCGGGAGCGGGCTCACGACGCGGCTGGCGCCGGCGAGGCTTACGC
>JALYHV010000035.1 GCA_030776205.1 Myxococcota bacterium
CGGTTTAGGCACGACGCGTTGTCAACGCCTCGAAGGATGCGGAAGGGGTAGCAATGAAGCAGGCTCGCAGGTGGCTTCTACTCGCGGCAGCCCTCGTGCTCCTGCCGCACGCGGCGTATGCGCAGAGAAAGAAGCCGTCGAAAAGCAGTGACAGCAGCGCGCCGGCGGCGCCGAACGGTTCGCCGGCCGCCCCTGTGGACGCCGACGCGCCGCAGACTCCGACGACGCCGGCCTCCACGGCGGGCGATCAAAGCGGCGGCGACGTGGGCGCGGCGGGCGGCATGGACATCTGCCAGATCACCCCCGACGCTCCGCAGTGCCAGGCGGCGAAGGAGATCAACCTCGGCGTTGAGGCGAAAAAAGCGGTACGCGCTGAAATCTACGCTGTCCAGCAGCAATACGTCATCAAGGCGCAGCGCTTCGAGATCATGCCGTACTTCGCGATCACGGTTAACGATCAATTCGTCAGCCACGACGCGCCTGGGCTCGCGCTGAATTACTACATCACGCAGGTCCTCGCCGTGGGCCTGAACGGCAATTTTTATCAGGGACTGAACGCGGATTCGGAGTTCAACTTCCAGAATCGTCGCGCCGCGCGCATTGCGGTGCCGCTAAACGAATACCAAGCTAGCGGCGACCTCAACTTCACGTACGTCCCGATGTACGGCAAGTTCGCCGGTTTTGGTGACTTCATCTTCCATTACGATGCGTTCATCGAAGGCGGCGCGGGCGTCATTCGGACCAGGCCCTACGCGGTCATCGATCCCGACAACCGCAAGTTCGACTGGAACACGCTCCTCAATTTCGACGTGGGGATCGGACTCCGAATCTTCTTCAACCGCTGGCTCGCAGCGGTGCTCGAAGTGCGTGACCTGATGTACTTCGAGAAAATCGAGAACATCAACGTCGCGAGGGTGACTCCATCGGCGCCCAGAGGTCCCGTGGACCCCGCGTTTTGGTACGACCCCAACACCCACTTCACGAACGACGTCCAGATGCAGCTGGGTCTGTCGATCCTTCTGCCCACCTCCTTCGATTACCGGTTGCCCAAGTGAGAACGGAGACGAGGACGACGATGAAGCGGCGTTTCGTCAGGTCGGTCCTGGCGGCCTTTGCGGCCATCAGCGTGCTTGGGGCCACGGCGGCCGCACGAGCCCAAGAAATCCAGCTCACTGGACCTCTGAAGGGCGCGCCGGCCGTGCGTCACTTGCGCTTGTATCGTCAGGGACGGCTTGAGTTTGCGCCCACGGTGTCGTTCACGCTGCTCGACGAGTACCGGCGAACGATTCTGGTTGGCGCGCGGCTCAACTACAACATCGTCGACTGGTTGGGCATCGGAGTTTGGGGCGCGGCAGGTGTCGTCAGCACGACGACGGACCTCACGGATCGCATCGACGCCATCGCCCCGCGCGACACGCTCACGGCGCTCAACGTCAACCACGCGTCCAACCCGTCCGGCGGCTATCGGCCCTTCGGAGACCAGACTGCGAAAATTTCGTACGTCGTCGTGCCGCAGGTTACCTTCATTCCCTTTCGCGGGAAGCTCGCCATTTTCAACAAGATCTTCGTCGACACGGACTTCTCGGTGTCCGGCGGCGTCGGCATCGTGGGAATTCAGGAGCGCGCGAATTGCGGGGCGAGCGGACAGCTCTCGTGCGCGAACCCCGCGTCCTTCGCGCTTTCGTCTTCCACGAAGATCACGGGCACGGGAGCCGTCGGCTTGACGTTCTATCCCTCCAGCTTCTTCTCCCTTGGCGTGGAATACCGGATGCTGCCGTTCTCGTGGAACCGTTCGGGGTTCGACTCACGCGGCGCCGGCACGAACAAGAACTTCCCGGACGGTCAGGTCAACTCAGACGACGAGACGATGCGGTTCAACCAGATGGTGACCATCGCGCTCGGATTCTCCTTCCCGACGTCGCCCAAGCTCAGTCAATGAAGACCGCCTGAGCAGACCACCGCCCAGGCGGTGCTGCTCTGGCGGAGCGACGAGCCGGTCGAACTGGCGCCCGTGGTCTCAGCGTCGCGCAACGATGCGACCGCTGCCGTCCATGGAGAATCCAGCGGGAAGCGCCTTGCGACCCGCTTCGCGCTCCGCCTCCGGCAACGGCCACCCGCGCGCGGCGAGCCCTTCGATGACCTTCTGCCGCACGCGCACGCTCTCTTCGTGGTTCAGCGTTTGCGCGAGCGCGGGGGTGGCCGCCGGATCGTCCTGGGCGAGCAAGGCCGCCACCGCGTGAAAACGGGCCGGCTCGTTCACGTCGTCGAGGAAGCGCTCGACCCCCCCCCGGATGTGCTCGTGTTTGTGCTCCTCGAGCTCCGCGAGGATCTGCACCTTGGGCTCGACGAATTTGGCGTACTCGGTGTCCCAGAGGCCGAGCCAGCTGAGGAGCTCTTCCACGTACTCGGTCTCGTCCACGAGCTCGTGCATGATCTTCATCGGCCACGCGAGGCTCTCGGCTTTGGCCGCGAAGGCCCGAACCGGCTCGATCGCCGCCTTCCCCGCCCTCAGGATGCCGCGAAAGGCGGCGTCCTTTTCTTCTTGATCCGTGATCGACGGATCGATGTGGAACGTGAACCTCTTGAGCAAGAGGCGCGCGGCGTCCGCGGTCCCCATTTCCGCGAGGGCGTGTATCGCCTCCTGCCGATCGTAATTCTGCGCACGCCGCTCAAGCCGGTCGGCCCACTTCGCCGCGGCACTGCCTTTGGGGCGGCTCTTGTCACTCCGAGCACCGCCCTTGAACAAGTCGAACAGTCCCATTCTCTTTTCCTCAATCCGCCCTCGGCGCGCCGCAAGTCTGCCGATCGGTGGACGAAGCGCAAGCCTGCCGCGCAGGATTGCCTGCCGAACGACGGCGGCGTCAGGGAAGCGGGACGGCCAGGAGGACCACTTCTTGGTTGCGTGCCTGCACCTGGTATCGAACGGGGCGACCGTACTTCTGCGCGGCGTCTTGTTCCATGCTCTGGATGCGGGCCGCGAACGCTTGCTGGGTGATGTGATCGGTCGCCTCGCCGATGGCGCGCTTGGCGGCAATGTACTCCTGGTAGATGCGGGAGTAGTACTCGGTCGGGGGCTCAGCGGCGAGTCGAACGACCGAATCCGGATCCAGCGTGCCCTCACCGGAGGGTCTCAGCATGCGCTTGTCGTCCACTGCGAGCGCGTCCGTGAAGTTGGCGGCGCTCGGGGCGCCCGAGACGCGGCCCTCCGAGTCGGTGGTGTCTTCTTCGACACCCATGAGCTGGTTGAGCAACTGATCGATACGAAACGCAAGCCCTCCGAGCTCGCCATGATTGAGCTCGAACCGACGATCCGATTGCCCGTTGAGGATCGCGAGGAGACCCTCCTCCAGCATGTTGATCGGCCGAGTGATGTAGTTTCCGAGCAGCCACCCGCCGACGATGACGAGGACGATGCCGACCGCGGTCGCACCCAGGATGGGAAGCATGACGAGACCGGTGGGATCCTCGATGAGCGACGCCGGCGCCGCAGCCACCAGCAGCGCGCGCCTTCCGTCTTCGAAAGCCGTGAGGGGGGCCACGGCGACGAGGAGATCGCCGTCGCGTACCACGTCCGTTTGTTGATGAACGAACGCGTTTTTGACGGTGTCTTTGGCAGCCTTGGCGATGCTCTCGTCGAGCTGCGCCGACTGCAGCGCGGAGTGGGCGACGACCTCGAAGCCGTCACCCTTGGGTACGGCGATGACCAGGGGACGACCGGTCGTGGCCTCGCTTACGCGCGACAGCGTGTCGTTGAGCGGCCGACCGATGACCACCCCGCCGATGATCTGACCCTGCGCGTCGCGAACGACGACGTAGGTCGCCAGGTAGCGGTCGCCTTCGTACCAAACGTCGGAACCGGACTGGCCCGTCGTGAGGGCCGTCTTGAGCCCGGGGTTCGTGCTCGCCAGGTCCTCTCCGCGGTTGAGGTTCGAGTTGTTCCTGCCGACGATCCGGCCGCTCGCATCCACGATGGCGACCAGCGTGGGAACGTCCCCGCCGAAGAGCGCCGAATTCTTCATCTTGCTGACGAGATCGTCGCAGCGCTTCGTGGCGCCTTCGCCCCTCGCCGACGCGGTCGCCTTGGTGAGCGCGTCCACGGTGGGTTGCTCGTTGGCCGCGGCCGCCAGCCAGCGCTCCGCGAGCAGGCCGTCGAGCTGAAACCGGCCCGCGGCGCCGTTCACGTCGTC
>JALYHV010000036.1 GCA_030776205.1 Myxococcota bacterium
CTCCTGGGGCGCCGAGCTGGAGCTGGCGCCGGCTTTGGCGACGAGCTCGGAAACATCCTCCCCTCGGCTGCCCAGAATCGCGACGGGCTGCCCGAGCTTCACTTGCGCCCCGGCCTGCACGAGAAGCTTCAGCAGCGTTCCCTTGTCGAAGGAACGAAACTCCATCGTGGCCTTGTCGGTCTCGACGTCCGCAAGCAAATCGTCGATATCGACCTCGTCTCCCTCATTCTTGTGCCACGCCGAGAGCACGCCCTCTTCCATCGTGGGCGAGAGCTTCGGCATGTCCAGAATCTTCGCCATCAAGCTCTCCCGCGGGCAAACAAGCGCTGTACGGTCGCGACCACCCGTTCCGTGTGCGGCATGCACGCAAGCTCCAGCTTTGCGTTGTATGGCATGGGTACATCCAAAGTGGCCACACGGACGATCGGCGCGTCCAGCGCGTCGAACGCGAGGCGCTGCACCCGATCGGAGATCTCCGCGCCGACGCCGCCATATGGCCAGCCTTCGTGCACGACAACCAGACGGTGCGTCCGCTCGACGCTCGCCACGAGCGTGTCTTCGTCGAGCGGGCGAAGCGTGCGAAGGTCCACCACCTCGGCAGAAATATTAGCTTTCTCCAGGACGGCGGCGGCCTCCAGCGCGACGTGCGTCATGCGGGAATAAGCGGCAATCGTCACGTCCGTGCCCGGACGAACGATCTGCGCCTTCCCCATGGGCACGATGTGCTCTCCGTCGGGCACGTCACCTTTCACCGAGTAGAGGGTCTCGGATTCCATGAGAAGCACCGGATTGTCGTCCCGAATGGCCGTCTTCAGGAGACCCTTCGCGTCCGCTGGGAACGCCGGCGCGATGACTTTCAAACCTGGGATCTGCGCATAAAAGTGCTCCATCGCGTGACTGTGCTGGCTTCCGACCTGGCGAGCGCTCGCATTCGGACCCCGCATCACGAGGGGACAGTCGAACTGACCTCCTGACATCTGACGAAGCTTGGCGGCGTTGTTCAGGATCTGATCGAACGCGACGGCGCTGAAATTCCAAGTCATGAACTCGATGATCGGTCGCAGACCGACCATCGCCGCCCCGATGCCGACGCCTGTGAATCCGGCCTCTGCGATGGGCGTGTCGATGACCCGCTTCGGGCCGAACTTTTCGAGCATTCCCTCACTGACCTTGTAGGCGCCCTGATAGTGACCTACCTCTTCGCCCATCAGGAATACGCGGTCGTCCCGCTCCATCTCTTCGATCATCGCTTCGCGGAGCGCGTCTCGGTATCGCAATGTGTGAGCCATAATCGCCGCCTCAATACGCGAAGGGACCTTTGTAAGTCGATGGCTCCAGCTCCGACATCTCGGGCTCCGGGCTCTCGGCTGCAAATTTGAGCGCGTCCGCAACTTCACTTTCGACGGCCTTGTCCAGCCCATCGAGCCGAGCCTCGCTGACGCCCTGCTCGAGCAGCGTCGAGCGGGCACGAAGCAATGGGTCGCTCTTCTTCCGCTCTTCGAGCTCCGCGGGCGTGCGGTACTTGGCCGGATCACTCATCGAGTGACCGCGGAAGCGGTAGGTGCGCACCTCGACGAGGGTGGGCAAGCTTTTCTCGCGCGCCCGCTTGACGGCTTCGCCGATCCGCCTCTCGACCTCCAGCACGTCGTCGACGAAGAACCGATCCCGTGCCATTCCATACGCGTCTCCCTTGAGCGAGACGTCCTCTACCGACATCGAGCGCGAGAGCGGTGTGCCCATCGAGTACTCGTTGTTCTCGCAGATGAAGACGATGGGGAGCTTCCACAGCGCCGCCAGGCTGAGGCCCTCGTGGAAACCCCCGATGCTGACGGCGCCTTCGCCGAAAAAGCAAAGCGTGACGCGCCCGTCTTCGCGGTACTTGCTCGCGAACGCCACCCCGGCCGCCAGCGGGATGTGTCCGCCGACGATGCCATAACCGCCGAGCATGTGATGCTCCTTGTCGAACATGTGCATCGAGCCGCCAAGGCCCCGGGAGCAGCCAGTCACTTTGCCGAACAGCTCGGCTAGGAGCGAGCGGGCGCTCATGCCCTTGGCTAGGGCGATGCCATGATCGCGGTACGTGGTGACGACGTAATCGTCGCGATGGAGCGCCGCCAGCGCGCCAACGCCGACCGCCTCCTGACCAATGTACAGATGAAGGAACCCGCCGATTTTGCCTTCTGCGTAAGCGCGGGCGCTCTCCTCCTCCACGCGGCGGATGAGGAGCATCTCGCGGTAAAGCCGAGTGAGGTGCTCGACCTCGACGCTGGCACGCGGCATCGTGGTTTGCGTCGGGGGATCGACGTTGAGTGGGGCTGAGTTTTGGGCCGGCATCGTGAGCGGAGGAGGTGAGTGTAGTTCGACCCGCGGGCGCGCCGCTAGGACCGAGGAGACGAAACGAGCGAATGTGGTTGCGGGGGAGGGCCGGTGCCCCATTGAGGCAAGGCCGACGGGAGCGGGCGGGGTCGCGGTGATTTTATGGGTCGTGAGGCGGGGCCGCAGCGCTTCCTAGCGGGGGAAGCGGATTGGCGAAAGCTGATGCGGTGGAGGCCGAACCCGTCGCCCGGGCAGGTGCGGGAGGTGGGCCGGGCGAAAGACGCGGGTGACGCGCGCCAAGTGGCGGTCCGACGCGCTGCAGGGCGACGGCTCCGAATGCGCTCGCGACACTGCGCAGCGAGACGCCTTCTGTCGTGCCAGCCTCGCTCCCGCTGGCACCGTAAACATACTGCCGGAGCCGCCCCATACCGACCAGAGCGACGATGACACCAACAGCGGCGAGGGCCACGGCGTTCTGCCAGCGGCGCGTCGCGCGAGGAACGATGGACGAGCGCGAAATGACCGGCGACGAAAGGGGGGTCATCAAGTACGAGGCGCGCGGCGTCTCCAGCTCCGTCGCGAGAACGCTCGCAAACCCTTCGCACGAGGGAAACCGCTTTCCGGCGTCCTTGGCCAATGCTCGATCGAAGATCGCGTCGAGGTGCACGAAGCCGTGCAGCGACGGAACGACCGACGTCGGCGGCGCGGGGACGGCGGCGGCGACCTTGAGAGCCACGCCGAAGGCATCGTCGCCCGAAAAGGGCCGCACGCTCGTCAGCGCTTCATACAGCGTGACGGCCAGCGAAAATTGGTCCGACTGCGCGCTGAAGCTGCCGGTGGCCAGCGCCTCGGGCGCTGTGTACCCGGGCCTTCCTTGAGTGGTCGCGCCTGTCGTGGCTGTCGGATCCGACAAGCGCGCGATCCCAAAATCGGCGAGCTTGGCGCCGAGAGGGCCGAGCATGACGTTCTCCGGCGTGACCGCGCGATGTACGACGCCTGCCGAGTGGGCGTGCGTCAGCGCAGAGCCGAGGGTCCGCGCGAGCTGGGCGACCTCCAGCGGCGGCAACCGACCTCGTTGGAGCCGCTCCCGCAGGGTGATCCCCGTCACGAACTCGAACACGAGATACAAGCCGACGCGTTCGTCCTCCCCCATATCGTGCAATGTCACGATGGCCGGATGCGAAAGGGAAGCCGCGGCCCGGGCCTCGTGCCGTATCCGCTCGGCAAGTCGGGACCTCGTCTCGGGAGCCTGCGGCACGTCGTCACGCAGGATCTTGATCGCGACCTGGCGTCCCAAAACGGTATCGCGTGCGAGGAGAACGCGGCCCAAGCCACCATCTCCGAGCAGCAGCTCGATATCGTATCGGCCGATGCGCGCCGGCAACTCCATCGCGCGCCTGCTTAGCATAAGGCGGCGCCTTCGGGTGGGAAGGGGGGTGCAAAACCTCTCTCCGAAGACTGGCTCACGAATGAGGGTTCCAGCAAGCGACCTTGTGCCCGCTGCCGGGAATGATTTCCCGAAGTGGCGGAACGTCGTGGTCGCACGTTCCAGCAATGGCTCTCGGACAGCGCGGGTGGAACGCGCAGCCCTTTGGCGGATCGATTGGGGAGGGCACGTCGCCCGGGAGCGCGAGGCGCACTCGCGGGCGAGCCGGATCGGCGATGGGCGCCGCCGCAAAAAGGGCGCGCGTGTACGGGTGCTGCGGCTGCTCGTAGAGGCTCTCGGCAGTAGCCTGCTCGACCAACCTGCCTAGATACATCACGGCCACGCGGTGACTAACGTGTTCCACCACGTTCAAATCGTGCGACACGAAGAGGTACGTGAGGCCGCGCGTCTCCTGAAGCTCAACGAGCAAGTTCACGATCTGCGCTTGGATGGAGACGTCCAGCGACGCGGTGGGTTCGTCGCAAACGATGAACTCGGGCTCGACGGCAAGGGCCCGCGCGATGGCAATGCGCTGCCGCTGGCCACCAGAAAACTCGTGGGGGTAGCGATCCATCGCGTCGCCCCGCAGCCCGACGTTTTCAAGGAGTTGCTCGATGCGGGTCTCCTCGTCGGCTCTGGTCTTCGCTAGCTTGTGGATGCGGATGGCCTCGCCGACGATCTCGCGTGTGGTCATGCGTGGATTCAGGCTGGAATAGGGGTCTTGGAAGATGATTTGCATCCGCCGGCGCAGCGGTCGCAGCTCGCGCTGGGAGAGCGGCGTCAGCTCGCGGCCCTCGAAGAAAACGCGCCCGAAGGTGGGCTCGAGGAGGCGCAAGATGAGGCGGCCCAAGGTGCTCTTGCCGCAGCCGCTCTCCCCGACGAGCCCCATCGTCTCGCCGCGCCGGACGCGAAGGGAAACGCCCTCGACAGCGCGGACGAAACGCCCTCCTCGCGCGAAGAGCCCAGCGCGCACGGGGAAGTACTTGCTGATGTCGTCGGTGGCGACGAGCGTTCGCGGTGGTGCGACGGAACCCACGGTCGCCGACGATTCGGGCGCTGGCGGAATGGTCGATCGTTGGAAGAGGGTCCGTTCGTCGGCGGCGCGCGCGCGATCGTCGGGCCCGCTCACGGAGACACCTCGTCGGAACGCCAGCACCTCGCTAGCCTCCCGGGCGCAATTTCGGCGAGCGGCGGCTCCTCGCGCGCACACCGTTCGACTCTCATCGGGCAGCGATCGCCAAATCGGCAACCAGGAGGCAGGTGGCGCAGGTCAGGAACGAGACCCTCTATGGCGCGGAGGCGCCGGCCCGTGCGGCGCCCCGGGCGAGGGATGCTCTCCAGGAGGCCGCGCGTGTAGGGATGCATCGGTCGCGCGAACAGCTCGCCGACTGGCGCGCTCTCGACCAGGCGTCCCGCGTACATCACGAGGACGTGGCGCGCATTCTCTGCGACCACTCCGAGGTCGTGGGTGATGAGCAGAACGCTCATGGCCAGGCGGCGTTGCAAATCCGCAAGAAGCTCGAGGATCTGCGCCTGGATCGTGACGTCGAGCGCGGTCGTCGGCTCATCCGCGATGAGCAGCTTCGGCTCACACGCGAGCGCCATCGCGATCATCACTCGCTGCCGCTGCCCTCCTGACAGCTGGTGAGGGTACGCGTCGATGTGAGTCGTTGCTTCGGGAATCCCGACGAGGTGCAAGAGCTCGAGCGCGCGCTCCCGCGCTTTCCGTCGCGAAAGCTTCTGGTGCAGAACGATCGCCTCGATAATCTGCCAGCCGACGCTGTAGACGGGGTTCAAGCTGGTCATCGGTTCCTGGAAAATCATGGACACCAGGTTCCCACGCACCTTGCGCATTTCGCGCTCGGAAAGGCGCAGCAGATCGCGGCCCTCGATCTCGACGGCGCCCGATTCGATGCGGCCGGGGGGGGTCGCAACGAGGCGGAGGATCGAGAGGGCGGTCACGCTTTTGCCGCAGCCGCTCTCCCCGACCAGCGCCACGGTCGTGGCGTGGGGAACGTCGAACGACACCTGGTCCACGGCGCGCAGGCAACCGGAATCGGTGCGAAAGCTCGTGACGAGCTCGCGGACCGACAGAAGGGGCGAGGCGTTCATCCGGGGCAAAAAGGAGATAGACGAAGGCCGGGATCCGGTCGAGCGGCCCCCTGGCCCGGTGAGTCATCCGTTGCCGCGCTCGACCGCGCTGGGCCGACGTGCGAAAAGGCAAGCGCGAAGAGCCCCCGCATGCCGCGAAGCCCTGGCCCACTCGTCGCCGCGCTTTTGCTGGGGGCGTCCGCGGGGGTCGGCGCATGCGTACGGTCGCAGCAGATGTGCCGGTTCGAGGCGGACTGCGGCACCTCTGCCTCCTGCCTGGCTGGCCGCTGCGTCGTTCACGGAACGACCCCCGCCATAGCGCAGTCTCGCCGGCGTCTGTTCGCGCCCGTGGATCGCGCGTATTTGCAAAAGGGGGCAGATGCGACAAACGACGGCGTCGCGACGTTTGGCTCCTCCCGCTCGCGGGAAGCGCTGGCGCTACTGCGCTTTTCCGTCCCGCTGCCCGCCGAAACGACCGTTCTCGAGGCATACCTGGTCCTCGAGCGCGCCACCTCGGTCGACACCGACCCCGCGCCGGTCGCGCTGCACGCTGCGCGCGTGGCAGAACCGTGGGACGGGCGCTGGGTCTCCTGGGAACGGCTGCCGCGCATCGAGGAAGTCCGGGCACCCGTCACGCTCGCATCGCCCTCGGGAGGGCCGCTCGTCAGGCTCGACGTTCGCGAGATCGTGCAGCGTTGGCGGAGCCGACGTGGCGACGACTTCGGTATCGCCATTCTCGCGAGTAGCAGCAGCCTCACGGGGATCGGGTTCGCGCTCGCCGCGTCGCCCGGTCTTCACCGTGAGGGGCCCGTCAGACCCGCGTCGCAAGAAAGCTCCGCCGAAATCGACCTCGATCCGCGCCCGGTGTTCGGCCCACGCCTAGAGCTCTACGTGAAGTGACCGTTCGTCGGTCGGATGCTATCCCTCGAGCATGACGCGGCCCGATTCTGCGCTCCCCGCGCTCGCCGCGTTGGTCGCCAGCGTCCTCGTGATCGCGCCCTTCGGCCCCGGCTGCAGCCGCGAGAGCCACGCCGATCCGAACGCGTCGCGACCGGCGCTTCTTGACCCCCTGGGCAAAGACATCGCTGTCGTCGCGCCCCAGGCCAGCTGCGGGCATGCGGCGTGTGGAAGCAATTTTTTCGTGGACGCGGCTGTCCCCTCGGCGTGTTCAGCAGGCGCAAGCTGCGTCTTAACGCTGACTCTAGTGGCCACCGGCGCCTATCACATCAATGATGACTACCCGTACAAGTTCCGCGCCGATGACGGCCCGGGCATCCGCTTTCTCGGCAAGAGCGACGCAGATGGAGACGTTTTTTCCAAGGCTGCCGGTGACTGGACGAAGAAGGACGAGAGGACCGGGACGATAGCCATCACGTTCCGCGCCGCTTCACCAGGAAGCAGGGTCGTCTCGGGCATCTTCAAGCTCAGCGTCTGCTCAGCCCAAAGCTGCCAGCTCGAGCAGCAGGCGATCCAGGCTTCCGTAACGGTGCGCTAAGCGATGGGCCAGAGGTGTCGCGTGCGCTGGGGATGCGTTCTACTCTCGTAGCAGGATGACTGCAGACCATGAGTGAGGCGCGGGACGCCGCATCGCAGGTAGCCACGATTGCCACGCACGTCGAGCAGCGCTTCCGCGCGGGCCGCCGGGTTCTCTCCTTCGCCGAGTTTCTCGAGTTGTTCGATGCGCAGCCTGTTCGCTATTCGCGCGACGCGAGTCGTTATCTGCGTGACGTTTTCGACCATTACGGCAAGACCACCGTTCGTCAACCTTGGGGCGAGTCGACTCGCTTTACGCTCTTCGACATGCCTTGGGAGTCTGCCACCGGCGCGGCTGCGTCCGGCGACGCGCGCGAGGGGTCGCAGGGAACGCAACCCAAGCGTCGCACGCTCCCCAGGGGTGCCCTCGTCGGCCAAGAGCATGTTCAGGAGGAGATCTATCGCGCGCTGTCGAACTTCGTGCGCGAAGGTCGTCCGAATCGGCTCATTCTCTTGCACGGGCCGAACGGCTCCGCGAAATCCACGATCGCGCAATGCATGATGGCGGCCCTCGAGCACTACTCGACGGTGGATGAAGGGGCCCTCTACCGATTCAACTGGGTGTTTCCGTCGCAAAAGACCGTCCGTGGCTCGCTCGGGTTCGGGCCGGAGAAAGCCGACGGCAAAGGCGCCCAGTCCTACGCGCACCTGCCCGACGAAGAGATCGACGCCAAGGTGCTCGTCGAGGTACGCGATCACCCGCTCTTTCTCGTGCCACTCGCCGATCGGCAAAAGCTCCTCGATGCCGCGTACGGGCGCGTGGGAGCCTCCGAGCCCCCGAACGAGTGGATCCTCCGGGGGCAGCTCTCGCACAAGAGCCAGCAGATCTTCGAGGCGCTCTTGTCGTCGTACGATGGCTCGTACGCCGATGTCCTCAAGCACGTGCAGGTGGAGCGTTACTTCATTTCCCGACGCTATCGTATCGGTGCGGTCACCGTCGGACCGCAGCTCAGCGTCGACGCGAGCGAGCGTCAGATCGCCATGGATCGCTCGCTCCAGTCGCTGCCCGCATCGCTTCAAGCGGTGAACCTCTACGAGGCGAAGGGCGAGCTGATCGACGCCGCAGGGGGATTGCTCGAGTTCAGCGACCTGCTCAAGCGACCGCTCGAGGCATTCAAGTACTTGCAGCTTTCCGTCGAAACCGGAGAGGTAGCGCTCAACGCGCAGAACGTGCAGCTGAACTGCGCGATGATGGGAAGCGCGAACGAAGTGCATCTCGACGCATTTCGCGAGCACCCCGAGTTCGCGAGCTTCCGCGGGCGGCTGGATCTGGCCCGCGTCCCGTATTTGAAGAGCTACGAGCAGGAGCGGCTCATTTACGACACGCACGTCGCCCCGCAGGTGCGCCGCCACGTTGCGCCCCACGCCACCGAGATGACGGCGTCCTTCGCTGTTTTTACGCGGATGCGTAAGCCCAATCCCGATCGGTACGGGCGGCCCATCGCGGCTATCGTGTCGACGCTCACGGCAGTCGAGAAGGCGGACCTCTATTCGATCGGGAAGGCCCCCGAGCGCCTCGAGGCCGACGCGCAGAAGCTCGTGCGCGCCACGATCAAGGAGCTTTGGAACGAGAGTGACTCGTATCCAATATATGAAGGGCGCGTTGGAGCGAGCCCGCGCGAGATGCGTGTCGCACTTTTGGACGCTGCCCAGTCGACGATCTTTCGCTGCCTTAGCCCACTTGCCGTCCTGGACGAGATCGAGTCGCTTTGCGAACGGAAAAATGAGTTCGACTGGTTGCAGCAGGATGCGATTGGCGGGGGCTATCACGACGTGAAAGCGTTCCGCGATACGCTCTTCGCGCGCCTGCTCTCGGCTTCGGAGTACGAGCTCTACGTAGCGAGCGGCCTCGTGCAGGAGGAGCAATACGCGGGCGTTTTCGATCGCTACGTCCAGCACGTCAGCGTCTGGGTGAAAAAGGAGCGGCTCTACAACCGCGTGACGCAGCGGTACGAAGAGCCGGACGAGAAGGCGATGGGCGAGGTCGAGCGGCTGCTCGACGTCAAAGGGGATCCCACCGACTGGCGCCGTCAGTTCATCAGCGCGATCGCGGCATGGTCGCTCGACCACGTCGGGCAAAAGTTCGACGCGGCAACGGTGTTCCCTCAGCACATCAGGCGAATGCGCGAGGCGATATTCGCCGACCGCAGGCAGTCCGTGGCTTCTCTCGCGCGAGACATCGTTCTCCTCGTCCGTGAAGACGCCGCAGGACTCGATGGCGAGCGCCGGGGAGAGGCCGAAGGCACGATCGAGCGCCTGATTGCACGGTTCGGCTACTGCCGCGACTGCGCGGCCGATGCGGCCAGCCTCCTCGTGCGCAAGCGCTTTCACGATCTCGCCGTGTAGGGCGGCAGCCCTGCGGCCGTCGCGGCAGGGCTCCCCTCTCAGTGCCGCGCGAGCGCCTCCAGCCTCGCTTTCGCCGTCTTTACCCCGAACAGCTCCTCCGCCGTCTCGTCCAAGATCGGGCCGAGCAGTATGCTCGCCATGATCGCCGCCAGTCGCAGCGCCAGCGCGTCCGGGTGCCCGACCCTCGTCACGAGCCACACCGTGCCACATCGACGCGCGAGCAGACCGAGCCCCGTCGAGCCGGCGCGGGCATCGATGGCTTCGGCGCGCGCTCGATCGCCGTCGTTCGACGGCCGAGCGAACGCGGTGCGCCGCCCGGCGGGTCCTCCCTCGGGCGCGACGACGAGCTCCGCCTCTTCGGTTTGCGGGAATGGAGCGCCCGCTTCGTAGCGCTTCTCTGCCGTCAAGCCGATGCGCGTCGCGAAGAACCGGACGGCGTGCGCGTTCCACGCATCGATCTCGACGCGCGCGTCAGAGCGCTGAGCGAAGACGAGGTAGGTCCGCTCGCTACCGGGCGCCGTCACGGGTTACGCGTTAGCAGCTCGCTTTGCGCCACGCTACGGTCATCGCGCGATGACGATGCCCTTGGCGATGGCCGACGCGCACTGCCACCTCGACCTTGGCTATTTCCCCGAGGGCGCGGCGGCGGTGCTGGAGCGCGCGAGCCGTGCCGGCGTAGTCGGCTTCGTCGTCGTAGGCGTCGGCAAGGATCTCGAGCCCGCACGCCACGCCGTCGCGCTCGCCGAGCGTGCTCCCGATCGCGTGTGCGCGTGCATTGGCGCTCACCCTCATGACGCGCTTGCATGGGACGAGGCGGCGCACCTCGAGCTGCAAGAGCTCGCCCTGAAACCCGAAGTGGCGGCCATCGGCGAAATTGGCCTCGACTACCACTACGATCATTCGCCGCGCGAAACCCAGCGGCAGGTCTTCGCCCGCCTCATCGCGCTCGCCCGCGAGGTCCAAAAGCCTATCGTCATCCACACCCGGGAAGCCGCCGCCGACACGCTGGACATCCTAGAGCGCGAGAACGCCCGCGATGTGGGAGGCATCATCCACTGCTTCAGTGAGGACCGCGCCTTCGCCGCGCGTGCGCTCGACCTCGGCTTCGACCTCTCGTTCTCCGGAATCGTCACCTTCAAGAGCGCTCACGCAGTGCACGATGTGGCGAGTTGGGCGCCGCTCGATCGCGTGCTCGTCGAGACCGACAGCCCGTACTTGGCGCCAACGCCGCTGCGTGGCCAGAGGTGCGAGCCTGCTCACGTCGTGCACACGGTCCGGCGCGTGGCCGAGCTGCGTCGCATCGCCATCGAGGAGCTCGCGGCGGCGACGCTTGCCAATACGGAGCGGCGCTTCGCAAAAATTTTCTCGCGGCAGAGCTCACCGTTTGAAAGTGCCGGAGCGGGTAGCGAAGGCCGCGGCAATGGCGCATCCTGAACCAATCCTGGCAGCAACGCGCCGCAGGCGAGGAGGAGGCCGCAAGGAGTGGCAGTGGCGACGAAGGTGCAGGGGCTAACCATCGCGGTATCGGTCGCGATTCACGCCGTGTTGTCTGCCCTGCTCATGTGGGTCGCCTACCGATCGCTCGCCGCCGCCCCGCTCGGCGCACAAGCAACCCAACCGCCGTTGGTAGAGCCAGGGTCCGTCGCGGCCGTGGACATCGATCTCCCCGCCGTTGCCGAGGGTGCCCTCGTAGACCACGAGGTGATGGACCCGATCGGCGAGCCCCCGCGCGTAACCGGGGGCGACGCGCGACCACATCTCGACACGGGTGCGCGAGGCCATGGCGGTGACCTTCGCGCCTCCGTCCCGGCGCTCAATCTCGCTGATCGCGACGACCGCGCGCGCATGTCCCCCGACTTGCTCAGCCGCTTGGATCGAGACCAGCTGCAGCGCCTGCGGGTTGCGCGCGTGCGCCAGTCCTGGGACGACCGCCGCGCGACGACACATCCCGCCGAGCTCACGTTCGTGGCGACCGGGGCAGGGTCGCTCGTCGAACGCCGCACCTCGTCGGCCACGTCGCCGAACCGCGGCACGGTGGAATCGCCCGCGCCTCGGGTGCGTGGCGGGTCTGAGGGGGCCTCCCTGGAGGCGCAAGCCGGCTCCACGTATCGCTCCAAAGGGGCCGCATCGCTGGGCGCCGTCGACCCGGCGCCTGGAACGGGTCTCTTCGACGCGCGAGTCGGTGTCGTCCACCACGCCGCGGCCCCCACCGGCTCGGCGCGCCCCGACGTGGCTCGCGCGCCGGTCTCGGTGCCGGCAAACGAATCTGCGCGTCCAAAGGACGACGTCGACAGCGAGCAGGAAGTCGCGACCGCGGTGCGGGCCTTGATTCATGCAAGCACGGCGGGCGGGCTGCCGGGCGAAGGGCAAGGAGGGAGCGGAGGACCGGGAGAGGCGGGGGCGGGCGGGACCACCGGCCCGGGCGCCGAGGCGCGACCGCTCGGGGTCGGCGAAAGCGACGTGTTCGACTACTGGACGACGGACCCTCGCTTGCTGCCGTACTTTCGCCGGATCCATGCCCGCATCGATCCGCTCTGGGCCGACGCCTTTCCAAGAAGCGCGCTCCTCGATCTCAAGCAAGGCACCGTCATCCTTGAGTTCACAGTGTTCTCCGATGGTCACGTGCTCGTCTCGTGGCCCCCGTTCCGCGCGAGCGGCATCGACGAATTCGACCGCAACTGCGCCGACGCCATTCGTCGCGCTGCCCCGCTGCCACGCCCGCCGCCCGAGTTACGCGTGAGCAGCCTGCGGATTCGAGCGCCGTTCGTCGCTGCGAACCCGATTGTGAAGTGACCAAACGCGCGTTGAAGACTTGCACCGTAAGTCGCCCGCCATCGGCAACGTGCAGTCGTCGTAGCGATCCGCGCCGTCTCTCGACCGTCGCCGCTTGCGCTCTCTAGCGCCAAGAGGAGGGTGCCGGGCGCGATCCCGGTTGCAACCATTTCACCCGACTGGCACGATCGCGACGGTGACGATCCTGCGCTGGCTGCTTTCAGCGGGCGCGTTTGCGTTGGCGGCGTGCCACGGCGGCCGCCAGCAGGCGGTCGGCGAATCCGCGTCCTTCAGCCAGGACGGGTCGGCCGAGTCGGGCGTTCCGGACGGGGCAGCGACGCCCGGTCCGGGCCAGGTCGATAGGGTCGGACATCCCCTCGTAACGGTGCTCCTCGTGCCGGGTCCGCTTCAGGACAATTACAACGCAGGATCGACGTTCGATCCCGTTCCACGAATTCTCCAAGACGCCCTGGAGTCACGTCTCGAGCAGCTCGACCTCGTGGCGCTCGCCGACGGCGGCGCGGATCCCGTCGACTGGCCAGTCCCGGACGGCGGAGTCCATCCGCTATTGCCTCTCTTCTTGTCGGACGCGCTGTTGGTCGACACGAGTCTCTCGTGCGTGGGGGAGGGCGGAATCTTCGCCGCGACATACCTGGACCTCGATCGAGAGGCGAATGCGTTGGGGCCTCCCCACACGACCTGCGGCGGCCGAACGCCCGCCGAAAATGTCGTCGACAAGACACTCGCGTTACTCATCACCGGCGATCGCGACGCGGGCACGCGACCGACGCAGGGCATCGTGGGCCCGACCAAGCCAGCCACCGCTCGCTTTCCCTACCTCGCGGAGCCGAATTAGAGCCCAACCAACGGAGAGGACGAAGCCCGGACACCCTCCCGCCCAGGCGAGGGTATCCGGGTGCGTCACGTCACGGGACGAAGATCATGCCAGTCGGCTTGCCAAAATTGATGACCACCGGCTTTACGAAGCCGTTCGTGGCGTCCACGATTCCGACGATGCCCGGAATGGTCGAATCGTTGGGAGTCTCGGTGAAGATGGTCCCCGGAGTGAAGTTCGACCGGATCGTGTAAATCGTGTTGGTGTTGGCGTCCGCCACGAGCAGGTACCCGCTCGCGCTCTTTGCCCACACCGTGTCATCGAGCTGTGTGAAAACGGGGAGCACTGTGACGCTTTGCGCCCCCGCGTCCGTGCCGCCGGGGTTCTTGAGGAACACGAGTTGGTTGTCCCCCTGGGCTATCAACACGAGCTGTCCCTTGTCGTCGATCGAGAGCGAATCGGGGTCGGCCATGTTGAGCAGGGTCGGGCCCGCGTCCGCGGCCGGGAGGATTACCGCCGAGGAGTTGTCATACAGAATCGGCGTCAGCGTAATCGCACTACCCGAGACATGCACCTGCGCGAGGGCCGGGGCACTGAAGAGGCCCGCGTCGTCCGCTACCGGCGCCGAGAGGGTCACGAACATCTTGCCGTCGATGAACGCCATGTCGTCGAGACCGCCGCCGTGCGGCATCACCGGCAACGTGTAGTTCTTCGTCGTCATCGTCGTGGGATCCCACGAGACAATGATCGGATTGCCATCTTCGTTCGACGTCGCCCACACGAGATGCGTTACCGGATCGACGCGAACGCCGTCGCAATGGCCGGAGATCGGGAACGACTTGCCGCTCAGCGTGCCGTCCAGGTTGTACTGAACGACCTGGCTGACGAGGGGTCCTCCGCCGTCGGTGCCGTCATGGTTGACGACGCCCATCTGATAGCCGATCCACAGGTGCCCCGCGCCGTCGAGCTCGAGCGAATCGGGTCCCTTGTACGCCGTCCCGCCGGTCGCGAAAACGCTGACCGTGTACCCCGGAATCGCCACGACGGACAGCGGGGCGGCCGCCTCAACGGCGCCGTCGGTTGCGGCATCCGGAGCCGCGTCGCCAGCGGGGCCGGTCTCGGCAGGGCCGCTCTCGCTGTTTCCAGCTTCGAGGCCGCTGTCGACGACGACGATGGCGGCGTCCGCGTCCGAAACGATGCCGCCGTCAGCGACGGAGCTTTCCTTCGCGCCGTCGGAGCTCGGCGTCGTGGAGTCGTTCGTCCCCGAATCGGTGGGGGAGGGTGTCGAGGAGGTGCTGTCGCTGCACGCAGCGGCGAGAAGCCCGGCTCCGGAGATAAGGGCAATCGGCAAAAGAAGAACAGTTCGACGTTTCATGACGTGTCGTATAGGCGCGGCGCTCCTGCGGCCGCGTGACATTCCGGTGCCATTTCGCGACCTTCCTTTTCACATCGGAATCCGGGCTGCGGAATGAGCGAGCCGTGACCCCTTCTCCGATCTCGCGCTACGCATACGAGCGTGTCCATCCCGCCCGCTCCCGTGCCCCGCGGCGTCACTCTGCACCTTCTGACGGACTTGCGCTGGCAAAGCACGTGCGGCCGCTGCCTACGCAACAGCGAGCCCGTTCCGGCGGTTGACGCCGATCATGCGTGGGCCGAGCTCCTGCGCATCGGCTGGACGCACTTCGTCTCCCAGTACGGGGGGCCGGGATACGCCTTGTGCCAGCGGTGCAGCACGACGCCCGTCGACGACGCGAAGCCGAGGCGCACGCGAAAGCGACGGTAAGAAGCGTCACCCCGGCGGACGATCCGCTTCCCAATTCGGCCAATGGAGCACGGCGCGAAGGCGAACGGTATTGCGAGAGCGAGATCAAACCTGGCGCGATGGCAAGCCAGAATGACTCGCGTCATGGTGGCCGCGACGTTGGGCCCGATGGACTACGTCAAGATGGCCGAGGACTTGAGCCGGAGGGTCGGCACCCCATTCGGGCCTTTGCCGGCGGACCTTCTTGGGCCGCGCAAGGGCCGCCCCGAGGAGGTCGTTTGGGCCACGTTCGCCGCCACCCCCTCGTTTACCGATGATTTCGGTGCCGGAGGAGGGACTCGAACCCCCGACCTAGCGCGTATGAATGGCTACCCCTCGTGTGCATTGCCAGCAATTGCGCGTAGTTGCGTCACTGGCGGCCATTCGAGCTCAAATCGTGATCCAGCCTGTTTCACCGTGCGTCAGGATGATTCGTCACGAAAAGTCACGGAGAACCGTGCAGACTGCAACGCGGCGCCAGGACTGAGGTTGGACCACCCTCTGACGGGCTCGCGGTGGCAAAGCACGTGCGGGCGCTGCCTCCGCAACAGCGTGCCCGTTCCCGCCGTTGACGCAGATCACGCGTGGGCCGAGCTCAGCGCATCGGCTGGACGCACTTCGTTTCCCGATACGGCGGCGAGGGATACGCCTTGTACCAGAAGTGCAGCACGACGCCCGCGGACGAGGAGAAGCCGAGGCGCATGCGAAAGCGACGATGAGCCAAGCGACGTCAGCTTGCTGGCGGCAACGTCCCTTGGGGCGAAGCGACGAGCGAGCGAAACGCCGGATCCTTTACAAGCTTGGCGATCAGGTCTTGCACACCCGGCATGAATGCTTGAGCGGTCTGGTTGCAGGCTGTCTCGCCGAAATAGCTCGACGTAAAACCGTACGTCTCGTCAACGCGAAGGCGCTTGCCGTTGGAAGACACAACGGTGAGGCCAAGGTTCCATTGCCCCGATACGGATGAAAAATCGATTTGGTCGAGCGTTCCCGTCAGAGTCACTGGCGCCGTTACCGAATACACCTCTGCCATCTCGAGCTCGGAGATGAGCGCCGCACGAACGTACTCGGTGAACGATTCCGCATCGGGCGTCTTGATCGGACCAACCGCCCGGCAATCGATTTTGGAGACCTCTTCGGCCGCCGAAAACGCTCCGACGTTGATCGGATGCCCCCGCAGCATTCGGAGCGCGGCTACGTTCGGGGCCGATACCGCGTAGCGCGAGACCGCATAGGTCGAGCACCCGGGCGCGATGAGAACCGCCAGGACAACAACCCAAGCCTTGCCCGCGCCCCCGCTGTTCATTCGGGCCACGTTAGCGAAGCGACGAGAGCACCGGCAAGCACCGGATGCGTCGGGAACCGCACGCGAGCGACCGCACGCTGCAAGAGGCAAGGCCATCATGGTCAGGGCGCACGGGGGAGCGTCGGACGGCAGGCGAGGTCAGGACGTGGCCGACGACCGGCCCTGACCGCCGGGCGACGGTAAGAAACGTCACCCCGCCCGACGATCGAAGACGCGTGAGGTAGGACGTGCGATCACGACGCCTTGCGCCGCGGCGGGACGACGTTTGTGGATGTGGCCCGTGCCCCCGCGCGCCTCGCCTCGCCCGCGTCCCAATTCGGCCAAAGGAGCACGGCTGGGTGCACCTTTAGAGCGATTGCGAGCTTTTCCGCGCGCTCGGCGCCGAGCGTTGCGCGACCGCTCTCGATGCTCGAAAGGGTCGGCTGAGCGATGCCCGTCGCGTGCGCGAGCTCGGCTTGCGTCATTCCCTGCAATTCGCGCGCGACGCGCACGGCGTCGCCGGGAGAAAGCTTGACGCGAACGCGCGCCGGAACGTAGCGCGCCGCTTTCGTGGTCTTGGTGGCCATGGGGCGGGAGTCCTTTTTTAGGGGCGGTAGTCGTGGGGGGAGAGCCGCTCGACGAAGACGGTTACGACGTCGGCGTCCGCGCGGTAGAGCACGCGCCAATGCAGATCGAGGCGCGACGAGCGGAGGTGCGCGAGCTTTCCGGAGAGCTTTTCATCATGGAACGACTTGATCGCACGGAGCCCTTGCGGGCCAGATTGCCGGACGATCGTGCACCAAAACGCATACTTCTCCGCGACCCGGTGCGGGAGCTTGTCGAGCGCCTTCGCTGCGTCGCGCGCTTCGACGATCGTCCATATACCTTATGCGTAATATTATTCATAGGCCATGTCAAGGTGGCGCTAGGAGCGCTTCTGCCGCCCCTTCGTCCGAGGCTTTCAGGGTCCGCACGTGGCCAACGTTACGCATTGCCGGACGGGCCGCGCTTGACGTAAAAGTGAAAGCCTCCGCGCTGCTGAAACAGCCGGAGGCGCGGTCATTCCAACGTCACTTTGGAGGACTGACATGTCCGACGGTAGTGGAAAACGGGGGCCTCGACGAGCTCGAGACGCGACGCCGGCGGCGCCGAGGACGACGGCCAACGGCGAGAGCACGCCCACGGCAAAGCCATCCGAAGCGGGGCGCCAGCAGCGCCTCCATTATCGCCGCTTGCTTCGGCACCTCGGGCAGCTCGCCCGCGACGTCACTGGCTGGGACGTGCATGACTACGCAGCCAGGGGGATGAATTTCGAATCCTACGCCCAAAGCCTGAAGGACCTCGCCCGCGACAAGAGGGCGATCCTTGTCGACCTCCAGGCCGAACAGTGGACGCCGGCTCTGCTCGAAAAGCTCGATCGCGAGGCTGCGCTTGCCGCAGTGAAAAAGGAGCTCCCCGCGCTCGAAGCCCTTGCCCAGAGCGGGCGTCAGTCCGACCACGCGCGATTCGCGAAAGCGCGACGAAGAAAAAAGACACTGCTCGCTCAGGACCGAAAGGAGCGGGGGGCGCGGTGAACGCACCGAAGCGCAAGCGTCGCGCGCCGCCGCGCACCGTCGCCGAGCCGGCGGAACGCATGTTCGCCGCGGCGGTGGAGGCCCCTTCGCCGAGCGTTGCGAGCCCGAAAGACGCGCAAGCGGTTGCGCCGAGGAGGGAGGAGGAGACTTGCTATCTGTGCTGCCAGCCGATGCATGGCGAACGCACGAAGGAGCACTTCATTCCTCGCTGCTTTTACGAGGGCCGGCGACTTCCGGACGAGGAGGGGCTCTGTTTGCCGGCGCATCAAGCTTGCAACGTTTCGACCTCCGAGGAGGAGCAATGGATAGCCTTGGCGCTTGGCCTCTCGTACCCGATCGGGGAGCGCAATCCGGAGCGGTGGAACCGATCGATCCGCACGCTCCTTCGCCCGCAGGCTGACGGGCTGAGACAACGTTTTATGTCCGATATCGTCGACCTCCCCGGCGGTGGCGCGGCGATGCCCGCTGGCACCGAGCGCCATACCTGGGTCCTCGCGAAGATCGTCAAGGGTCTCTGTTGGCGAGAGTGCCAGACGTTGCTTGGCGCAGAGACGCAGTGGACTGGCCGCGTCGCGAACTACGAAGACATAATTGCTCTATCGCCCCATTGGCAGGTTGAGGTGCCGTCAAAGGGCAACGTTTCGCAGCGGGGAAGCGTGCTGATCGCCAAAGGCATGGGAATACCGGAGAAAGGTCTTTTCTGCTGGTACCTCATTCTGCACGGGCTCCACCCCCACGTAGTGTTTACCGTGCCCAAAGAGAGGCTCGATCCGGGCGCGGTTCACGGAGAGCACGACTGCATGAATCTCGTTTGGCCGAAGCCCGGATCCCGCCATCCTATGAGCGAAGAGCGATGAGCCTCCCTGAGGTATCACAATGGAAAATGGGATCCAAATTCTGACTTCTGCGGCGATAGGCGCGGCCGTTAGCGCGGTGCTCACGATTGCCGGAACGCTTTTGGCGCAGAGTCTTGAGCGCGGAGCCCGCAAACGCGAACTCATTCTCACTAAAGCAATCGACCTCGCACGCTGGAAGAACGATCGGACAATGCAAGTCGCGTCGGTCAACAAGAGAAGTGCGCGGCTGGACGACGAGATCTACGTCGCGCGGGCGCTCGTCGAAGATCTGGACCGGCTCTTCACATCGGGCAAGCTGACCGCGAAAAGCGAACGGTACTACGAAAGCGAGATCAGCCCCGGGCGCGAGGACAAGCCCGAATGACGCTCGGCCGGCGATTGCAGCGAATCGGGCCCCGCTCAGCCATGCCGGCGCCTCGCACCGGCAGCATTGATCCGGGCCGCGCCGCGGACGGCTTCGCCTCGTTCGCAGTCGTGAGCGTCTTGTTGGGCGCGCGGAAGGGCAACATGGCCCGGACGCGTCTGGGGGCTCTGCTCGTGCTCGTTGCGTGCAGCGCGGTGGCGTGCGCCGGAGCCTCGTCTCACGCCATCGTCGGGCCCCATGAAACAACGAGCCATCGGATCAAGTGCCATCCCGATCTCGACGACTGCTGGGAGGAGGCCGGCAACATTTGCGGCTCGCGTGGGTACGATGTGCTCGATCGCAGCATGCATATGGGCGGGACCCTGGCGGACGCGATCCCGGGTCCAGTGACGTGGTACGTCGTCCTCGTCACCTGCAAGTGACGGGCGTCACGGAGCGCGCCGGAGCGTGTCATACTCCGCCCATGAAAATGGGGTGGTCACATTCTTGGCGCTTCTCGGTGTTGGCGTCGGCCTTTTCGTAGTCCGCGTCCCGACTGCGACAGTTGGCTGCGGTTCCTGTAGTTGCCCGGCGCCGCTCACGGGGCGTGGGTGGTGTGCAACCGAAGGCGCCGCGCCATGTCACTGCCCAGGGTCGACGTTGTGCCCCGGATGGTGTCTCGTCCAGGTCATCGACGCCGGTGGCAGCCAGCCCGGTCCCTGCGACGCGGGCGCAGAGTAATAGGCCCTGGCGTACGTCCCCCGTCCGCGTCGCCTGCAAGTGACAGCGCCGGGGAGCGCTCCCGCCGGACGTGGAAAACGTCTCGCCGAGGAACGCGCTACCATGAGAAGTGCCCCCGCGCCGTTAGAGCGGCCGGGACGGACCGACTAGAATGATGGAGCCCCGCGAGCGTTGACGCGCCCCGGGGCCCCTGACCGGAGAGTGATTCCGATGGCTCACACGATACAGCGCGCGAACGAGGGACGGTAGGTCCGTGGCCCGCGCTCGCACCGGGACGCTTGTTCGGCCGCTGTCCGACGGGATCCACCGCGGCCGCGTCACCAAGGACCAGGCGGATGGTTCGACGTCGCGCCCGCTGTACTCGCTGGGCACAACAGACAAGGCGCTCGCAAAGCGAAAGCTCGCGCGAATCGTCGCACGCCTCGAAGCGGGCGGGGACGTGCAGGACGCGGCGGGCGCTCGCCGGCCGTGTCGACGGAGCGGAAGCGGGTGCCAAAGCAGCCCCCGAAACGACCACCGGGCACCCGGGCAATCGTCACGGACCGTGACGATTCAAGCCGGCCGTTCCGTGGTGACGCCAAAATCCTGAGTGATTTCGGTGCCGGAGGAG
>JALYHV010000037.1 GCA_030776205.1 Myxococcota bacterium
CACCCACTCTGCGGGGCTGGAGATCGACGAGCTCGGGAGCGTCAGTGACGCTGGCCGGCACGTGCGAAATGGCTTCGACGGCGGCCTCCGCTTTCAGGACACGACACCCGAGTCATCGCAGGCACACGACGGCACAGCGTCATTTGCGCTTGCTTCACGTTTGCGCGCGGCACAGTCGTTGCGACGAGCCCGGACCATGAGATTGCGCACCCCGCTCGACCGCTGGAGCGCGTCGTTCCTCGCGACCTTCGGGGTTCTCCCCGGCATCGCCTGCGGCGGAAAGTCTTCCGAGGGCACCATCACACCGCCTGCGTCGGCTTCCGGCAGCTCCTCGGGGGGCGCCAGCTCGGGCTCTTCGACCGTTTCCGGTTCACCCGAGGGCGGTTCGTCGGGAATGGCGTCAGCAGGCAGCTCTTCGTCCGGCGGAAGCTCCTCGAGTGGGGGCGTGACGCCGACGCGCACGTATTCATGCAACAACCCGCACCCGTGGGTGGCGGGGGCGGACACGGGATTCGAGCAATGCGACACCGGGTTCGTTCACAGGCCTGCGGCGCGGGCGTGCCCACTGGCAACGCCAAACGCGTGCCCATGGCCAGCTGACGCGGGATTCAGTGGCTCCGACGTCTGCTCGACCGATGGCGATTGCACGGCGAAGCCCGGCGGCTCCTGCCTGGGCTTCGACCCGTCGGGTCAACTTCCGACGCCTGGTTGCCATTGCTTTTACGGTTGTACGTCCGACGTGGACTGCGGCCCCGGACAGGTCTGTCTTTGCGGAGACGCTGTCAACCAGTGCATCGCCTCTTCGTGCAACAGCGACGCGGACTGTCCCGGCGGCCAGCTTTGCACGATGAGCACGCCGCCCGGTACTTGCCCCAGGTCGGCGCCTTTTGCTTGCCAGACCGCCGCGGACTCGTGCGGCGGAAACGCCGATTGCAACGGGACGGGCCGCACCGGTGGTGGCCTGGCGGTCTGCGACTACACCCAATCGCGCCATCAGTGCGTGCCGAGTTGCATCTTCGGCCGGCCGTTTCTCGTTCACGGAAGCGCTCGGACCGCGGCGACCCAGGAGCGTTCGGATTGGCAGGGTGGCGTCCTCGAAGCACGGGTCGACCATCTGCACCCCGAGCAGCGCGAGACGCTCGCGCGCGAGTGGGCGCGAATGGGCGCGATGGAGCATGGGTCGATCGCCGCCTTCGCGCGGTTCGCGCTCCAGCTCCTGTCGGTCGGGGCGCCCGCGTCGCTCCTGGAGAAGACCCACGAGGCGATGCGCGACGAGACCCGCCACGCCCGGATGTGCTTCGCCCTCGCGAGCCGTTACGCAGGACGCGCGCTGGGGCCGGGGGCGCTGCCCGTCGGCGGGGCTCTGTCCGACCTCGACGCCGGAGCGATCTTGAAGACAACCATCCTGGAGGGGTGCATCGGCGAGACGATCGCCGCCGTGGAGGCGGAGGAGGCTCTCGCGCACGCGCAGGACCCGGCCGTCCGCGCCGTCCTCTCGCAGATCGCCGCGGAAGAGAAGCGCCATGCGGAGCTGGCGTGGCACTACGTCCTTTGGGCCACGTCGAACGACGACGCACTGCGAGCCACGGCGATCCGCGTCTTTGCCTCCGAGCTGGCCGCGGCGCAGCAGGCGAGAGCGCCGGGGATCGAGCGTGACGAGGAGCTCCTGGCTTTAGGCATCGTGCCCGACGGTCTTCGACGCGAGATCCGCGGGCGCGTCTTGCGCGACGTCGTGGCACTCTGCGCAAGAGTCTTGCTGGTCGGACCGGCAAGCGGCGGAACGACGAAGGTCGATGACCGCAGGCAGGTCGCCTGTTGATGCCGGCGACTTGCGAGTCCAGCGAATTGCGGCATCGAAGCGGAAGCCCAGCCCCAGACACTGCCCCGGTCCTAATGTCCACGAGAGGAGCTGATAGCCACAGAGTCTCCACAACCTGCGACTGACCCTGGCCGAGGGCGCAACGCCGCTCCAGACGCGCGTCGTGCGCTTCGGCTTCCGCGAGATCGAACAACGGCGGGCCGACGCGCAGCACACCCGGTATTATCTCAACGGCATTCGCGTCGATTTCCGGGGCGATCGTGGCACCGACGGGGAAGACTTCGTCGGCGGGCACGATTTCATGGTGAACCACGCGCGGGCCGTGGTGCCGCGCGATCGGAAAATCACCCGTCGGTCGTTCGCTGGGCCAGTCCAACGAGGAGAACCTGTTGTCGACGGACTCGGTTCAGTTCGCGACTGACCTCTATATGGCCATCACCGCGCTGGATGCCACACGACCCGTCAGCGCCGATCTCGGCGGCGCCGGTCACAACTACGGCGCGATGACGTTTCCCAACGTCGGCGACGTTTGGCCACTACCTCGATGGCCTCGGGATGCACACCGAGCAGGTCGGAGTGCGCCCCGACAGGCCCTTTGGTCGGGGCGAGTTCGTCTGGCTTAGTGACCAGAGCGCGGACAGCCCCACCCGAGCCATCGCGCGACCTGCGGAGACCGGACAAGCCGACAACGAAGGCGGCGCGACACCAAGCCCATCGTCGCCCAGATCACGCCTTCCAACCGCCCGAACAACGTTTGCTACAACGCCGCCGTCGCGAGCGAGGTCGCGAGCTTCCAAGCCGCCGGAAAGCGAATCAGTCTTGCGGATGTGTACACGAGCTTCCCGGCTGGCGGGCTGTACAGCGATGGCTTGCACCCGAACGACAGGGGCTACGCCTTCATGACGCAGCCGTGGCGCTACGGCATCAGTGCCGTGATGCCGCACCTGAAACGGCGGGGTCGACGAGGTCGACCTCACCGAGAATGTCCGCGAGCCGCCGCACAACGAGCTACCG
>JALYHV010000038.1 GCA_030776205.1 Myxococcota bacterium
GCCTAGAAGAGCGCGCGAGAGACCGCGGCGCCCCGTGAGTTCCCAGGACGATGAGGTCGACGCAGAGATCCGTGCCACAGCGTGGATGGTCTCGTGGGCGGCAGCGTGGCAGGCTCACTGAAGTCCGTCGGGACGAGGATGACCTTCGGAGGGATGTTCATGAAGGGCCATGCAGCAAGCCCCTTGCCATCCCCCCTCCAGAAGAGCCGTCAGAGCGACTCGGCGAGCTTCTGGAGCTTCTTCAAGGTCGTCTTGATGGTCTCCAACGTCGCTTCGGAGAGCGACTCGGCTGCGCGCTGCGCGGCCTGCTCGGCTTCCACGATCTTGGGCTGAAGCTCGTCCCAAGAGGTCTTGATGTCCATGCCCGCGAGATGGACCTTCACCTTGGTCTCGTCGCGCAGCGTTTGAAGAAGCCCGAGGGTCTTCTTCATTTCAGCCTTCAGCTCTCCGGTGGTTCGATCGCTCATGTCACTCTCCTCGAGGGCCATTGCCGATTCGCATCTTCCGGGGCGGCTCGCACTGGTGGAGCGAGGCCGAGCCGATGTGGGAGAGCTTCGCGCGGGCGTACGGCGCGCGCAAGCGAATCCCGGTGGGGATGCGAAATGCCGTTCAGCCTCGGCGTCCGGAGCCGAAGGGGCTCGGCGGGTCACTCCTCGAGAGCGCACCGAGAGCGCGTGCACGATTCGGCGATCCGCCTTCCGGCCGACGACGTCACAAAAGAGCCCGAAAGCCGCGAGGCGGAAAGCATTGTGTCGCCGCGGAGGAGGCAACGTGGGATTCGGCTACGGCGGATCTCGGCGTGCGCGTGCGCGTGCGTGCGCGGCGACGGCGGCAAGGGCACCGTCGCGCTGACGGGGTTTGCAGGTGGCGCGTCGATCCAAGAAAACCTCTGCAGCTCCAACGCCGATTTCCCCTTTTCGCGCACGTGCAACTCCGCAACGAAGTCGGCATCCCAATGATAGGGAGCGGTGCCCTTCACGGTCCCGCGGAGCGACGGCGTTCGCCGCGGCTTCGTCCTGTCGAAATTCCACGTTTGGGCGTCATCGCCACCCTCACCATGGTACGAGGCGCACGCGACGGATCCGCCCGAGTCGTGCATCGGCGTCGCCTTCGTCAGATCCCTGCCTCGAGAGGGAGGCGATGACCGTACTCAGGTCGCCGGCGTGGTCTTCTTCCAGGCGTCGAGCGTTTGAATCCGGGCAAACCAGCGCTGAACGTTGCCAAACTTTTCGATGGGAAGCTTGCCGGGTACGGCGTACATGAACGGCGCGGAGACGGCGAGATCGGCGAGGGTCAGCTCCGGTCCGCAAAGGTAGTCGCGTGCCGCGAGCTGGTCGTCGAGCACCTTGCCGAAGCGCGCGATTTCTCCCTCCCCGAGCGCCACAATGCTCGGGTCGGGGTCGCCCTTGCCCATCATCTTTTTGATCATGTTCTGCTGGACCAGCATGGCGCAGCTCGGACTCCAGTGAGTGGCAGCCCAGAAGAGCCAGCGATTGACGTCCGCACGGGCTTCTGGCGCGCTCGGGTAGAGAGTATTGCCCGGCGTCTTGTCCGCCAGATAGATCATGATGGCGCTCGACTCCCACAGCACGAGCCCCCCATCCACCAGCGTCGGGACCTTTCCCATCGGATTGAGCTTCAAGTAGTGAGGCGCCTGGTTTGCCCCCGTAACGAGATCGACCAGAGAGAGCTCGAGCTCGACGCCCAGCAGCGATGCCGCCATGACGGCCTTGCGAGCGTTGGGGGACAAGGGATGATGGTAGAGCTTCATGTTTGGACTCCTCCCTAAAGGAAATGGCTAGATGCCGTTTTCTCGTCGACCGCGAAGCGCGTGAGCACCTCAGAACATGCCCTCACGCAGCTTGTCGAGCTGCAAAAAAACGCCTCACCTCGTCCATGTCGAGGTCGTACTTGGCTTTGCGGACCTTTTCGGCTCTGCCGTCAGCATCGCTTTGGCCGGCGCGAAGTACACCGTCTCGATCCGGCGGCTAGAATGCCGTTGGAAACGAGGGTCAGGCTCCTGGCTTGCTCGGATGCGAGCGTAACCCCGATTCGGGAGACGCGCGAAAACCCCCAAAACGCGGCCCGCCTCCGCCCGCGCGCTCATCTAGAATGGCAAGCGTGGCTCGGACGAGAACCGTGGAGAAAAGCGCGCGCATCGCGCTCCGCGCCGACGGCTCGTTGCGCCTGGCCGTCGTGGCAGACACACACTCCGCGCCTCATCCCGGCATGAAAAAGCACCTCGCGTCGATGGCTCCGGATGGCATCCTGCATGCGGGCGACATCGGCGATCTCGCCGTGCTCGACGGGCTCGCGGCGATCGCGCCGGTCTTCGCGGTTCGCGGGAACATCGACGGCCGCGGGCCGAACCTCCCCGACGTCCTGACGCTCGACGCTGTCGCTGGCGACGCGTCGGTGCTGCGCATCCTGCTCATGCACATCGCCGTCGATGGGCCGAGGTTGCGCGCGGACGCCGGGCGCCTAGCGCGTTTGAAGGATGCGTCCTTGGTGGTGTGCGGTCATTCGCACGTGCCCCTCATCGCACGCGACGGCAGCCTCTCGGTCTTCAACCCCGGCTCGGCGGGTCCACGACGGTTTCACTTGCCTATCGTCTTCGGCACCATCGACGTGACGCGGACCGCCGTGCGTCTCGCCCACTTCGCATGCGAAACGGGAGAGCCCTGGAATCCGAGCTGACGGGCCGCGCGGACTTGCGCGCGCCGCCCGACCTGTTTCCTGTCCTCTTCCGCGGCCCCGCTTCGTTCGGGGATTGCTGGGGCAAGGACGACGAGCGGTTCGTCCCGCCCGAATGACAGTTAGTCGGAAGCGGTCGGCGATGGCCGTCTGCCGGGCCTTGGGCAGGCTAGGCTTCGCCTCCCATGACCCTCCCCAAGCGGATCTCCTGGATCCTCGCCGGCCTCGCCCTGGTGGGTGCTTGTCTTGGGGCTTGGCGCTACCGGGCGGCGCATCGCGCCGCGGACGTCCAGTACAAGACCGCACCCGTCGAGCGCCGGAGCATCGTGGCGCGTGCGACGGCCAGCGGGACACTCTCGGCGCTCGTGACCGTGCAGGTCGGTACGCAGGTGTCGGGTCGCATCCAGAAGCTCTTTGCGGATTTCAACTCGAAGGTCACGGCGGGGCAGCTCGTCGCGAAGATCGACCCCCAGATTTTCGAGGCATCCGTGCAGCAAGCGCGGGCCAACTATCTTTCCGCCAAGGCCGGCCTCTCGTTGGCGGAGGCCAACGCGCTCAACGCCGACAAGCAGTTCGCTCGTGCCCAGGCGCTCCACGACACGGACCTCGCTTCGCAGGCGGACCTGGACACGGCCGAGGCGGCCGTGGCGACTTCGCACGCCTCCGTGGATGCTGCGAAGGCGGCCATCGCGCAGACACTCGCCGCGCTGCACCAGACCGAGGTCAACCTTTCGTACACGAACATTCTCTCGCCCATCGACGGAGTCGTGATTTCGCGCAACGTCGATGTTGGCCAGACCGTGGCGGCCTCGTTGTCGGCGCCGGTGTTGTTCACCATCGCCCAGGACCTGACGAAGATGCAGGTCGACACGAACGTCTCCGAGGGAGACGTCGGGCGACTGCAGGTCGGCATGAAGACTTACTTCACGGTCGACTCGTTTCCGGGACAGCGCTTTGCGGGAAAGATTCGGCAGATTCGCAACTCCGCGACCACCGTTCAAAACGTCGTCACCTACGACGCGGTCATCGACGTCGACAACACCGACCTGCGGCTCCGTCCAGGAATGACCGCGAACGTCACGGTCGTATACGCCGAGCGGAGCGGAGCCCTCTCCGTCTCGAACGCCGCGTTACGGTTTCGACCCCCGCCGTCGCTCGCCGGAAG
>JALYHV010000039.1 GCA_030776205.1 Myxococcota bacterium
CGAGCGCTGGACGGACCTCGTCGTGTGGTGCACCGACGCAGGAGAGCCCATCGAGCCGCGCCGTCCGGACGACCGGCATTTTCGCGGAAACGTCGTGCAGGCGATGCATGCATACGCGAGCGGTCGCCTCGGGGGCCCTCCGCTCATCGCCCTCCGCGACGTGGCTCGCATCATCGCGATCGGCAGCGACGGAATGATGAACGCCGTGCGGGAGGCTCGCCACGGCGTGCTGGCCCCGCTCCTAGACCCTAGGCACCTCGCGATCGGCAGCATCAACTCGCCCATGCAATGCATGATGAAGGAGGTCTGCGCCCAGTGCCTGCAGAAGCTCCGCGACCCGAGGACGGGCGAAGAGCGCGTGGTGTTCACGTGCTTCAATCAGGATCAAGATCTCGACGCAGTGGACTTCAAGAACCTCCGCGAGCGACTGCGGGCCAACTCGATGCAAGAGAAGCTCTCGAGCGCCTGGCTAAAGGAGCTGCTCAAGGCGTCCCCCAGCCTGATGCGCGTCTGAACGGCTCGCTCGCCGCCCGGTGCCTCGAGGGCGCCTCATGCCACGCACGCCAGAGCTCCACCTCTTGTCGCCCGACGCCGCCTTCTGGCGCCGCCTTGCGCGCCTCGGCGCGACGCGCGGTCCTGGCTGGTTCGTTCGGCTGAGCCCTCCCGTCATCGGCCTCGCGGCTTACGCCTTGGCGAAGTCGGAGCGGCAACAGGTCGCGCGAAACCTGCGGCGCATCCACGGTGACCGCAGCGGGTGGCGGGACGCCGTCGATGTCGCCCGCACGTTCGCAGGGTACGCGTCGTGCCTCGCCGAAATCCTGAGCGCGGGCTCTCCGAACGGCACTCTTCCGGAGGTCGTCGTGTGGGGGGAGCCCCATGTTCAGGATGCGCTTGCGGATGGGCGTGGCATCGTGTTCGCGACGGCGCACACGGCCGGCTGGGAGGCCGTGGGGCCGCTCATGGTCCGGGACCACGGCCTGCGCATCATGATAGCCGAAGCCCCAGAGCGGGACGCCGCCTCGCGAGCCATTCAGGACGACGCCCGGCGCGCGCACGGGTTGCTGGTCGTCCACGTGGGTCACGACCCGCTCTCCGCTCTCCCGCTCGTCAGGCACCTGCGCGAAGGCGGCGCGGTCGCCCTCCAGATGGACCGCGCCCCGGCGGGGCTGCGGGCGCGCACCGTCACGCTCTTTGGCGAGCGCTGGCGTGTCCCCGAGGGCCCCGTCCGCCTGGCGGCGCTGACGGGCGCTCCCTTGCTCCCCGTCTTCGTAGCGCGGACCGGGTACCGCAGCTACAAAGTCTTCAACGGCAGACCGATTCGCCTCGCCCGGACGGCTGGCGAGAAGGAGCTCGACGAGGCGGCGCAGTCGTTCGCCGATTCGCTCGACGCGTTCCTGCTAGAGCATCCGACGCAGTGGTTCCACTTCCACGACGACTGATGCCTCTGGCGCAATCGCCGCAGGCGTGCAACATGGCGCTCCTCTCGGCATGACGACTCGTTGGCACATCGGTGCGAAGCAATTGCGTGGGGCCATCGCGGCGTATGCCAAGCGGTTCGACCTGCTCGAGGTGCGCGTGACGCTCGACGAGGCCGAGGGCAGCGAGCCCGCCGCGCCGTTGCCCTCACTCGCCACGCTGCGTCGCTGGCGCAAGTCAGTGCCCCCCCACTTCGATTTTGCGGTGGTCGCCGGGCCTCACCTAGGCCGCGTGAAGAAGAGCGCCGCGCTCGACGCCGAGCTCGACGCCGCGCGCGCCGCCATCGACGCGCTCCAGGCACGCTGCTTCGTGCTGCGCACCGCAGCCGAAGTCACGCCGACGGCGCTGTGGCGTGACCGCATCAGCAAGATCATCGAGGCCGTGCCCCACGATGCGACCCACTTCGTGTGGGAGCCCGGCGGCGTCTGGGAACCCGAAGACGCCGCGGCGCAGGCCCGCAAGTGGCAAATCGTGCTGGCTGTGGACCCCGCACGCGATCCGGTGCCGCGCGCGCCTGTCGCCTACCTGCGGATGCGAGCGCTTGGCGAGACGCGGTCGTTCGGTCCGGCTGCGCTCGAGAAAATCGTTCGGTCCGTCGGCGCTCGTCGAGAGGTCTTCGCGATCATCGAGACCGACTCGGCGCTGGCCGAGGGGAAGAGGCTACGCCAGCTCGCAAGGAACGACACCTCGCCGGCGCGCGTCGGGGGCGCATCGCGCCTCGTCCGGCCGCGGGGGGACATCGTGGTCCGCGACGACGAGCAGGAATGACGTCCGCGCAGCAGCGCGCAGCGGGGGCTTCGGACGTCAACGCGGCGCAGGCCGCACGCGAGGTGCTCTCCTTCGGCAACGCGGTGGACGCCGTGGTCGCAGGGGTCCTCGTCGCGGCCGCAGAGTCTCCCAG
>JALYHV010000040.1 GCA_030776205.1 Myxococcota bacterium
AGCGTTCTACGATCACCACGCTCTCCGCTGCAAGTCAGCGACGACGCAGAAATGATCGGAGGCTTTGGATGCACACCGCTCGAATTTAATGAATTGCAACTCGCTGCTCGCGAGAATTCTGTCGAGACGCAGCCACGGAGCCCACTTGTTCGTGGGAAATGTATAACCGAAGCCGAAACCTGTTTTGAGGAATGCGTCTTGATACCGTCCCAGATAATTCCTCAACACGAGACTCAGATCAGGCAGGTTCGTGTCTCCGGCGATTAGGACAGGGTTCGTCTCGCGCCCAGCCAACTCGCTGAAGGTTTTGACCTGCAGCTCACGCAATCCGCTGTTTCCGTAGAAGGTTGCGGCGTATGCAGACGAAAACACACGGCCAGTCAAAAGCCCGATCTTGCCCTGCGACTTCGCCCGGTAGATCGCCTCCCGCGCCGAAACAGGGTGAACATTATAACAGGCGAGCGCACCGACGGGTGTATCGATTACGACGCGCACGAATCGCGGGGAGTGGAGCCGCCCGTCATAGTCATACAACAATTTGGGAGGCTCCTCCGTAGTAATCATGGGGTAACGCGTTGCCACCAGAAACTGATCGGCCGCGTAAATGTGTGGATATTCTCCGCCCAGCAGATCGGCGACTTTTTCCGTCGCCCCTGTTTCCTGCAAAAACACGATATCGGGAACCAAACGATTTATCTCGGCGATTACCTCGTCGTATACACCTTCCTCGTGACCGGAGTTGATGTTGTAGCTCAGCACGCGGATGGCCGGCGCTTGTTGATCCCGGCGTATTGGCCGAGGGGACGGCACTACGAAACCCATCAGCGGGAACAGCAACACCAGTGCGGCGACAACTTGGGTCCAAAGTAGCTTGCGCGGGCCGACGGCAGCGAGCGCGATGGCAATGCCGGGAAGGGGGACGGCGAATAGGAGGCGCGGCAGGAACAGGCCGACACCCGTCACCCACCAGCGTTCCGCGACGAACTCGAGGCCGGCGAGGATGGTCAGGAGTGCGACTAGGTACCCGATCGCGACCGCGCCAATGCCGAATCGCAGCCATTTCATGATGACATGCCGGTGGCAGTGGCCCGCTGCTCACGAGCTTGATGGATTGGAACGCTGCGGCAAGTCGCTCCCTCCACGAAAAACAATTCATACCGCTCGAAAAGCCCGGTAGCCAGTTCCGCGCACCAACCCGCCGCCTCGACGAGCCGAAAGTCACCGGAACTGGCGACCGTGCGCCGCGTCGTCGCCTTGCGCTGACGTACCGTTGCGTTCATGTTCGAGCGCGGAGCGCCGATCGAAGAGGTGGATGCGTTTGCAGCGGACAGGGTTGCGGCGTCGGGTGCGCGCGGCCGCCCCGCAGCGAGGCTGCTTGCGGCAAGAGGGCATTGAGCCAATGCGGGATGCCATTACAATGCAGACGCTTCTTTTGATCCTAAGCATGGTGACGTGTCGAAACCGACCGTACGCGGGGGGGCCGTGCCGCGTGGCGGACCAAATCGCGTGCTCCGAAACCGGCCGCGCGCTCCTTTGCGACGGCAACAGCTGGGTGGAGGTGCCGTGTAGAGGGCCGCATGGTTGCGCACGAAACGGCGAGGATGACGAGTGTGACGACACGATCGCGAACGAGGGGGACCGCTGCACGCGCAACCCCACGCTCGACTACGCGTGTTCGGCAGAAGGGTCCGACGCGCTCGTCTGTCGAGACGGCCTATTCAGACTCTGGCGCCGTTGCCGCGGCCCAGACGCGTGCCGGGTCATAGGCGGGCGCACCATCCGGTGCGACACGACTCTCGGCGAGCCCGGCGATCCCTGCGCCCACAGCCAGACCTACGCATGCTCGGTGGACCACAAGTCCATGCTGTTCTGCGATGGTGAGCGACTGTCCTCGCGTTCGCTATGCAGGGGTCCCAGCGGCTGCCATATCGACCCTGACGGTGCCAAAGTCAGCTGCGACGATTCCAGCTCGCTGGAGGGCGATGCGTGCGACAGACCCCGGCGCATTGCCTGTGCATCCGACCGGACCGCAGAGCTAATATGTGAAGAAGGCCGGTATGTAAGAAAGCGCCCATGCACGAAAAGCCCCTGCCAAATCGAGCGCAACACGTTATTTTGCGAGTGACTCCCGCAACCTGGGGCGGCCAGGCTCGATGCCACGGCAGCAGCGGAAGCCGGTCGAGTAGTCGTGGTAATCAGCCCCGTGCGCCGTCGTATGGTAAGAGCAACCATCGCCATTGAAATGGGTATCTAGGTAATACCCTCCGCGGAACGTCGGACGCGCCGACATCACCCATTCGTGCAGGTTGCCGACCAGGTCAAACACGCCATATCCGTTGGTGCACCGGGCAAAGGCGCCCGACTTCGCCAATGTCGCCGGTCGTTGATTCAACCGCGGATCGTTCATCGGGCCGTCACGATACGTGTCCGGAGAATCGGGATAAAGCTCGCGCAGGGGCGATCTTCCGCTGTCATTGCAGGCACCCTTTTGGTGCGAGTCGCCATACGGGAAAATGTGCGGCGGATCGCCTCGACACGCTGTCAGCCACTCTTCGTCGCGGCAGAGTCGCTTGCCTGCCTGATGGCATGCGCGATCCGCATCGTCGCGAGAAATGTAGCCTTGTGGGACCGTGTTTTCGGCCGAAACCGCGCGTATGGTGGCGCCCGTCGGGGTCCGATAGGGCGAAAAGGGCCGCTCCCCGCTCGCACCGATCTCGACGAGGGAGGCCTCCCACCGGTCAATGCAGAACTCGCCTCGAACAAACGCCATGTCGTCGGGACATGGCCACGCCGGAAGCCGAGGGGCGTGGGTGCGGGAACCCTCGCGAGCGCAAGCGGTCGTGCCAAGGACAACCAACGCGACCAGCCCCACGCAGTGCATATCCATCTCACGGGTGGGGAATGAGGTGGGTGAACCACGCTGCCGCGCCGGCCACCATAACGACGGCAAGCGCAACGACGACGCCGACCTTCGTTGCCAAACCGGACTTTTTATCGCCCATGGAAGCGTCGGAGTCGGGCGTGGGCAACAGCGCACGCGGCACACTCGAATGGGGGGCCGACGGCCAATCGGGGTGCGACGAGCGAGGGGCCGGCTGTGACGGATGCTCTTCCTCAAGCGCAGCCAAGTTGCCCTCGGAAAGCCCTGCCGGCAAAGAGGCGGTGAGCGCTTCGTGTCTCTTGGCAGCTGCGGCTAGAAGCGCGTCGTTCCGGTTCGCGCCCACCCCGATCTCGTCGATCCAGGATCGACTCCCAGCGATGGGGTGCTTGAGCATGCCGGCAGGCGGCACCTGCGCGTGATTGCCGTCCGCCGGGGCGCCACCCTTGTCTGTCAGCGACGTGAATTCCAGGAGCGCCTCCTCAATAAGCTTGTCGATGATGCTCGGCTGCTGCGGGCGATGCCGCTGCCGGTCCCTCATAGTTCCCTGGACCAGGGCTGCGATATCGAAGGTGCTCACGGGCACGCCATATTTGAACATGAACTTCGAGAGGTCCATCCCCAGCGATCGTGCGGTCGCGTAACGCCTGCCTGGATCTCGCGCCAGGGCGCGCTGGACGATTCGATCGAGCTCCTCCGGCACGCGCTTGTTGATCTGGGAGATGCTCGGGATGACTGCGGCCTGCACCTTTTTTACGGTCTGGAAATCAGACTCTCCGAGAAAAAGACGTTGGCCTGCAAGCAGCTCCCATAAGATGATCCCGACCGCGAAGACGTCCGTCCTAGCGTCCACGTCTTGGCCCATCGCCGCTTCGGGCGACAAGTACGAGAATTTGCCTTTGATTATTCCGGGCTCGCTCTTCTGGAGCTGGCTGTTCGCCTTCGCAAGACCAAAGTCCACGATCTTGACCTCGCCATTCTTGGTGACGAGCACATTCGGAGGTGACATGTCGCGATGCACGATGTGTAGCGGAATGCCATGGACGTCAGTGAGCTCGTGCGCATAAGCTAGACCCTTGCAGATCTCGAGCGCGATGTGCACGGCGGCTTCTACCGGGAAGTCTCGCGCGTTCTTCTTGATATGCTCGAAAATGACCTTCAGGTTCGCGCCATCCACGAACTCCATGACGATGAAGAAAGCATTGTCGCCGACCCCGATATCGAAGACCTGAACGCAATTGGAATGCGAGAGCTGCGCCGAGAGGCGGGCCTCGTCGAGAAACATCGAAATGAATTTCTTCTTCGATGATAAATTCGGCAGGACCCGTTTGATGGCGACCTGCTTGCGAAAGCCTTGAAGCCCTTCGCTCTCCGCGCGGAAGACCTCCGCCATACCGCCGGACTCTAGTTTCTCGATGACACGATAGCGTTGCTGGCTGTCCGACATGGTTGGCGTGGGCTCAGCACCTAGCGTGCCATTCGTGGTGACGAGGGGTCAAGGACGCTCGGACCGTAACGATACGCCGTGTGTCGCGAGCGTCGTTGAGCCGGCAGGCGCTCCTCCCGACGCGGCTGCGAGGGGGCTGGCTCAGATAAGGCGTCGCCGTGCGCGAAGGACGTGTATGTACCGAAGCGAGAGAGAGACTCAACGAACCGAGGCTTCGCTTCGATGGCCATCGCTCATAGACCCTGGTGGAACGGAGTTGCGGTTGGCCTCTCCGGCTCGCTCACCGTACTCGTGTCGACTCCAGGTTACGCCATGGATGCGGAGGTCGCGAGCGACACCGCCGCGCAGTTCTATGACGTGCGTTCTCCGACCGGCGAGGCGGTGCTCGCCCGGCGCCGCCTCACGACGACGCTCGCGGTAAGCGCGTACAATTTGCTCGACTCGCCGGCGGGAGACCCGAAGGCGGTGGACCTCTCGTTCCGCGGTCGTGTGCGGTATGACGCCGACTACGGCGCAACAGGTGCGTCGACGGATCCCAGTCAGTACAACAGCTTCGTTCCGGGCTTCTCACAAGGGTACGTCGATCTCATGTACGGGTACATCGAGGGACGTAGGTTGCTGGACGGGTGGCTCGGTTTCAAGCTCGGTCGTCAATACGTGACCGACGCCTTGGGATGGTGGTCTTTCGACGGCGGCGAGGTGAGCTTGACGATGCCTTATTTCGTCAAGGCCGAGGCCTATGGCGGTCTGGAGCAGCGCGGCGGACAACTGGCCAGCACCAGCCGCTTCGAGCGCGACGGGGTTTGGCGCGGCAGCCGAAGTAGCGTCGGCCCATCGCTATATACCGCCTTTCAGCCGGCGACGGTGGCTCCGGCGTTCGGGGTCGCGCTCGAATCGGCGGGGATCACGTGGATCCATGGTCGCCTGACGTACCGGCGCGTATACAACACAGGCGCGTCCAACGTAACGGAGTACCCCAACGCTTTGTACGCTCCTGCGCGGTACGACGGCTCGCGCATCTCCTCCGAACGCCTCGGCTACGCCGTCGACGCGAATTGGCCCGACGTGGGGGGGGCGAAGGCCGGCGTCGTCTACGATCTCTATCGCGCCGACGTGACGCAACTCTATGCGTCGATCGATGGCTACCTTGGCAAGAGGCTTACCGTCAGTGCCGATTACGATTATTACGTGCCTTCGTTCGACGCGGACAGCATTTTCAACTTCTTCGCTGCCGAGCCGATGAGCGATCTCGGCCTCCGCGCGAACGTCGACGTGAGCGATCGCCTGTCCATCGCTGGCGGCGCACACGTCCGCGTGTTCACCGTACAGACGGGGCCCTTCAATCCCGGTGTCGGTAGCTCATACTCGCCCTCGCCCAACTACTCGGCCGCCTCCGAGTACTTTCCGACGAACGGACATCCATTCGACGAAGGCGGAAACCTCTTCGCTCGCTGGCGCACGGGATTGACCACCTGGGCGCTCCGCGGGAGCGGAAACGCCGGGGACGAAGGGAACCGTGTTGGCGCTGACGTCTCCGCAGAGCACGTGTTCGAAACACGCTATGTCCTCTCTGGACGCGCGGGGGGCTGGCACTGGAACGACAAGATCCGGCCCGATCACAATCCGACGAGTTTCAACTACGTCGCCGGCGTGGGTTACCGCTTCGCGCCGCTATCGCAGGCCAAAATCGAGTGGGAGCACGACATCAACAAGCTCGTCGGCCAGCGGTTCCGCGTGATGATGTGGCTGACGTGGGCGGTGGCGAAATGACGGCTGCAAAGCTGGGCAACCGGGCGCCCTGGCGCGGCCGCGTATCCCGTCTCCTACTCGCTCTGCTGCCGCTTGTAGCCATGGTGTTCGCGATTCCGATGGCCCTCGCGGAGGCACCCGTCACCCTTCACGGCATCGCCCCGCTGCCGGACGATCAAGCGGTGCCCCGACGGCTTTTACCGCCTGGCTCCTCCGACGCAAACCCGGGGCCGAGCGACGTCATCTTTCCGATCCAGCACCTTACCGTGCGGTTCAATCACCTGAAGCACTTGAGCAAGGACATCGGTGCGAACTGCAAGACCTGCCATGCGGCTGCCTACCGGAGCGCGTCGGCAAGCGACACCCTCCTGCCCGCCGGTGCCGTATGCGACGCCTGCCATTCCACCGATCACTCGAACCTCTCGAAGGTGGTGGCTGGAGACGAAGCCATGGGTCAGTGCGCATTCTGCCACCTCGGGTACAAGCCGAAGGACGGCGACGCCGTCGCTCAGCTCCAAGTCCCCCGGGCCAACCTCGTCTTCAACCACAAGGTGCACCTCGAGCGCAACGTAGGATGCCCCCAATGCCATGGCGCCGTCGAACAGCTCGAGCTCGCCACGCGTGACCAGCTTCCACGGATGCGTGGCTGTTTTCAGTGCCACCAGATGACCGACGCCGCGTCACGCGGCACGGCGAAGAGCGCGTGCGACGTTTGCCACGTTCGTGGCGACCGGGGCACGCCAATCAAGACGATGTTCGCGACGGGCAACCTCCTGCCCCCACGGTGGCTGTACAACGCCGAGCACACTCCAGATTTCATCGAGCGGCACAAGCAGGTCGCCGCAGAAAACTCGCAGTTCTGCGCCAACTGCCACAAAGAGGATTTCTGCACCGACTGCCACGACGGGCGTGTTCGGCCGCGCAGCATTCACCCCAATGACTATCTGAACATGCATGCCATCGAGGCTCGAATGGCAACGCAAAAGTGCGCGAGCTGCCACCAGCAGCAGAGCTTTTGCCTCGACTGTCACATGCGCGTGGGCGTCGCGGAATCGAGCCCGCCGGACGCACGCGAAAGCGGGCGCTTCCATCCGCCCAAGTCCGTCTGGAGCGATCCTCCGCGCAAGCCGGGGCATCACGCGTTCGAGGCCGAGCGCAACCTGAACGCCTGCGTGAGCTGCCACACCGAGCGCGATTGCGTCGCCTGTCACGGTGCGCTGGGGGTGGGTGGAGGCTTCGACCCCCACCAGAGCGGATTCCTCAGCAGCTGCGCCAGGCAGTTTCGACGAAATCCGCGGCCCTGCTACGTCTGCCACCAGCCAACCGACGGAGAGCTCGCGCAATGCCGCTGAAGACGCCGCCGGCGGGCCTCTGGGCCCCACACCGTCTCCCAAAAAACGAGCCGAACCGGAGGCCCCTGCCGGAAAGACTCTGCGAAACGGTCTTGCGCCTGTCCGGCTGCGGGAGATATGTGTCTAGCCCTTGCGGACGTGTGCTGAAGGAGGACGACGGTGAAAGAGCTCGTGCGATATCTCTTGGAGAACGTGTACCTGGACTTCCAGGGCGAGATCTCCTTGGACACCGTTCGTCAGC
>JALYHV010000041.1 GCA_030776205.1 Myxococcota bacterium
GCAAGGCCGCAGCCAGTCGTTCGTCAAGCTGGGCGTCGTGCGCCGCCCATTGACCGATCTCTACGTTTTTCTGCTGACGACCCGATGGTGGAGCCTCTTCGCGTCGATGCTCCTCTTCTACCTGATCTCCAACAGCGCCTTCGCACTCGCCTATCTACTCGGCGGCGGGGTCGAGAATGCGCGGCCGGGCAACTTCGCCGACGCATACTTTTTCAGTGTGCAAACGATGGCCACCATCGGATACGGCAAGATGACGCCGATCTCCACCTTCGCCAACATCGTCGTCAGCTTCGAAGCGCTCTTCGGGCTGGTGGCTATCGCGATCGCCACGGGGCTCATGTTCGCCAAGTTCTCGCAGCCGCGGGCGCGCGTCATCTTCAGCAAGTACGCCGTTGTCGCGATGCGTGACGGCGTGCAATCGTTGATGTTGCGTCTTGCCAATGAGCGCAAAACGGGGCTCGTCGAAGCGCAGCTTCGACTCGTGCTCGTGCGCGACGAGACCACGGCAGAGGGAGAGCCGGTACGTCGGTTTCACACGCTCCACCTCGCTCGCGCGTCCACGGCCGTCTTTGCGCTCTCCTGGACGGCCATTCATCCCATCGACGAAACCAGCCCCCTCTACGGAGAGACGCCGGAGTCGCTGGAGAGCGCGCAAGCGGACCTCGTGGCGTCGCTGGTCGGAATGGAGGAGGCCACGACCCAGACCGTTCACGCGCGCTACGCCTGGAAATCGGGCGAGATCCTCTTCGGGCATCGGTTCGTCGACATCGTCGTGCAGCTGCCGGACGGCCGGCGCGGGCTGGATTATTCGCGCTTCGACCAGGTAGAACCGATCGCGGCGCCCGGCTGAGGGTCGCGTCCGGTGTCTCTGCTCTCAGAAGTACGGCGAGTGGGCGAAGGTCAGCGTGTTCAAGTCGATGATCACCAGTCCCTGCGCCTGACCATCGACCACCGCGAGTTGCCCCAGCGAGTTGATGAAGCGCATCGACTGGGGGCTCACCGGCGTCGTCGTGCCCTGCGCCAGCGACACGGTGAGCGGCGTGAACCCAGAACGCACCTGAAATTTCCACACGAAATCGCGCGTCGAGAGCGTGTGATCCCCGCTCGGGCCGAGCGCGCCGCAACCCGCCCACATCACGAATGAAAACATCGGATTGCGCATGGCGAGGGGACTGTTCCGATCGATGGCCGGAGGTACCCCCGCGGAAGCGCAGTTGGCCGGGTCCGCCCAGGGCACGTCGAAGGTCCTCGCGTTGAGCAGCGTGTCGTGGGACTCGCACGAGGGGACGCACGCGCCGCCGGTCAATATGCGCCCGCCGTCGCTCGAATCGGGAGCTCCATCCGCGCGGACGTGGTGCAGGAGCCCGACGCTGGTCGTACCGACCGTGAGCCACTCACCCCCTGCCCGAACCTTGAAGGCAGCCTGGTGATGGAAGCAGCATCGTACCCGTTTCAGTGGCGTCACGTTGCTCGGGTCGGCACCGACCACGGACCGGTTCGCGGTGCTCTCCGTGGGACCGTTCCAACCGAACCGGCCGACAACGAGGTGGTCGTCGTATGCGTTCAAGATGGGAAGATCGCGAGCGAGATACAAATCCGGGTTCGACCCCGGCGCGCCGAACGCCTGCTGACAGGTGTCGTACCGCGCCTGTGCGCGCGTGCCCGTCGCCGGCGCAGGGCCGTCGTCGGCCAGGGATGGATCGAAGTCCCAGCACGCGTCCCCCGGCGCGGCGTCTACGGGGCCCCGCGCGCTCCAGTAGGCATCGGTCGAAGGCAGCAAGTCATCGGTGATCTCGACGTAGTCCCCCGTCCAGTCCGGCAGGGACGCGACCGTGGACGCGAGCGCCGTCGGCGCGAATTTCACGACCTCCTCCACCGCGCGCATCGCGCGCATCCGACCGATGCTCGCGTCCTCGATCCCCCGCGCACAGAAGCTCGCGCCCGGCGACGAGAGCAGCAGCGTTTGGAACGAAGTCGAGCTCGAGAGGCTCGCCTCGATACCGGACACGGTCGGCAACGCGCCTTCGTACGTGACCGTCCAGTCCTGATCCAGGTGTGCGGTGGGATCGTCGAACGAGAGCCGGACGGCCGCGGACGGAGCCAGCGCGACCCCGCCATCGGAGCCGCTCGTCGGCTGGGTGGCCACACTCGTCGCCGTGCGCTTGCTCGGATCTGGCTCGGCCGTCGGCGTGACATACGTCGGATCCACCCAGCCGTCCGGCAGCGCCGTCGGCAGCATCAATGGTCGCGACCCGGTGACCCCGGAAACGGCCACGGGTGCGCCGTTGAAGTCGAACAGTTGAGGCGTGCTCAATACGGTTGGGACGTGGAGCCCGCCGCTGGGATCGTTGAGAAGGAGGAATGCCGATCGCGGACGGTGCGGCGCAGACACCGGGAAAAATGGCTCGAGCGTCACCGCTGCGCCCGCGCCAGTCCCCGCGAACGTACGCGGTGCGTGATACGGATCGAGGTCCGTCGAATCGCCGGCGGGCTGCGGCAAATCGAGCAAGCCGGTCAACCCGACGGCGTCCGGGCTCTCCCCGAGGCCGGGATCGGCGCGACGCATCGGATCGGGCCGGCGGCACGGAGCATCCCAGTCGTCGACGTCGATGGTGACGATGGTGCCGTTCGAGAGCGTCGCAAACGCGAAGACCCCACGCAGGCGGAACGGGAAGTTCTGCACGGTCCCCTGCGACTGAATGGTGCTCGCCTTGTTGGGCCGATAGCTCACGCCCCGATCGAGGGCGTTGCCCATTGCATCCAGCGCGTTCGGGTTGGGGTTGCACAGCAACCCCGTGTACTCGTGCAGCGTGTCGGTCGAGGCTGCGAGCGGCCAATCGTGCCGAACGAACGTCACGGACGCCACCGGCGCGCCGAACGCGAGGCGGTCGCGAGGCGCGAGTGGGTTGAGCTCGGCGTGTGGGCGGAGCAGCGGCGTCTGCGGCAGCGCCACCGGGTCGGTGATGTCGAAGACCATGAGCTGCCCTTTCCCCGCGTCGACGGCGTAGAGATACGTTTTGTAGTCGTGCGTGACGGGGCTGATCGCCAAAGCTCCGACGGGCACCCGACGGGCCGTTTCGGAAACGCTGGTCGCGAGAAGAGGTTGGAGCTCCGCCGGGTTGGCAGGGTCGCGAAGATCGAAGACGTGAATCAGCGGCAACGCGCCGTCGGCCACGTAAAGAAACGGAACGTCTTTGCGCAGCGCTATCGACGTCGGATGCGCGTCGACGGGAACGCCGAGCGCGAACGGAATCGCCGCGTCGTCGTCGCCCGCCTCCCTGCTCCCCGTCCCCGCGTCAGCAGGCGCGCCGTCCACCGAGCTAGCGACTCCAGCATCTCCGGAGGCGCCGGACCCCGTGCTGACCGGCGCAGGGCAGCTCGGCGACGGACCGGGCGCCGGCTCCTGCGCGGCGAGATCGCCCGCATCCGCGTACGGCACTCCGTCCGGCCAAGAACGATTGGGACGCCACGACGCCGGAAGCGTCCCCGACAGCACGGCCGCACCCAGCTGGGGACACGGATCGAGCCGTCCTGGTTGGATCGTCGATGCGCCCGAGGCTCCTCCATCGGGACTCGTCGCCTGCAGGAACGGAGACGCGTCGATGGTGACGAGACGGGCCTTTTGCGCGCCCGAAGCGCGGAGAATGGCCACGACGAAGTACGACGTTGTCGAAGCGCCGCCGCCAACCGGTGCCTTCGTCGTCGGAACGACGGCGAGCGCCTCGGCCGGCTGTGGCAGGCCACACGAGAGCAGGTCCGGGAGTCGAAGCGGATCGGGGGGATGCAGCCCCGTCGAGTCGCCGAGTAAACGAGCGTTCGGAATGCCATATATCGCCGAGCTGCCGGCGCTCGCGCTCGACACGAAGGTGAAACGGCCGTCCGGCGTTACGGTCACGTCGGTTGGAATCGCGCCGACGGGAATGAAATTGATCCCTGGCGTCGACCGATCCTCGTCGATCACCACACCGGCGGTCAGGTCGACGACCGCGAGTAGCCCGCGGTTGGTCTGCGTCACGACGGCGTACAAATGGTTCGGCAACGAGCTCCCCGTCGTGTTCGCCGCAACTTGCGCGCACTCCTCCTCGACGGTCGGAATCGGGCTATCGAGCGCGACCCCGTTCGCGTCGTTCACCTTCATGCAGACCACGTCAATCTTCTGCGCCTGCTGAAACGTGCGCACCGTGACGCTCGTTGCCGACTGCGAGCAGCTGGACAGCGCCCCCGCCCCGCCCAGCGCCGCCATGATGGCGAGCCCACCGACGACCTGCACCCGTGCCCGCATCATTGTCCCTTCGGCTTGGTAGGCTGACCGAGCGTGAAGACGACGCTCTCGAAAGTGGAGGGGCTCGCGTTTTGGTTGAGGTCGATCATCTGCACGTACGATTGCGTGAAGCTCGCGACGTAGGCGAACCGGTAGGCGAGTCGGGCGGCCGACGGATCGCGCGGCGTTTCCGGCGGAAGGATATCGGCGAGCTGAAACGGGTCGAACGCCATCGCGAACGGACCCTGGCCGACGTTGATGATGTTCTCGACGGCCTGCGCGTCGGGGTCGTAGACGACGACCTGACTCGACTCGAAGCAAACGATGAAGACGCGAATCGCATAGTTGCCGCTCGCATCGACGATGGGGGCCAGATAGACGCGCGAAGGTCCGTTCGGCAACGGGATGTTCTTGGTGATGACGAGCTGATCGGGATCGTAAGGAGCGCCGTCGGAAGCCGGCGCGGCTCCCCCTTGCGCGGCGCCGCTCACCGACGATTCGCCGATCTCGCCGACGACGAGCGCGGGTGGCGTGCGGCTCGCAAAGAAGACGCGCGCGGGCAGTCGACCACACGCTCGCAGTGCGGCCGCGCCAGCGCCGCCCACGCGACGTTTGCATAGCAATCGCGGTGTCGGGTCGATGACGATGCCACGCGAGTCAGTGCCCCCCGCGTTCGCAGTCAACGGGTAGAACGTCTCCGGCGCGAGGAAGGGCCGGTGGAGTGTCGAGCCGTCGTCGCTGTAATACCGGAGCAGAACGAGCTGCGCCGCGTCGTGTGACGTTTCGAGGAAAGCCGGACGGACGCACGGCGCGGAGTCGATGGCGCCCGACGCGGACTGGCAGTTGGTGTTCACCGCGTCGGGGTCGTGCGGCACTGCTGCGATGCCGTTTCCTCCCGTGGGCAAGCCGTCGAGCACGAACTGCATGGCCGGGGGCACCTCGGTCGCGAAGGGCTGCCCCGCAGCCGGCACCCCGCTCGTGAACAGGGACGCCTTCGTGTCGGTCTGGTGGGTGATGGCGATGGCCGTGCCATCCTCTGTCTGCGCCATGCCGAAGGGCTCGCCAGGCAAGGTGACGTTCCGCGAGTTGTGGGCCTCGTTCGGGTTGTTGCCAGCGTGATGGCTGGGGTTGCATCGGCCGTCCACGCGAGCTCCGCAGTCGATGGTTCCGTCGTCGTTCAGATCGGCCCAGGTGAGCGTTGCGTCGCCGCGCACAGGGACGAAAAGCCGCCGCCGTCCCGACGGCGTACCGTCGAGCGTAGAGACCGAAAGCTGCAGGTCTATCGCGAACGCGCCTATGACAGCGGAGTCATGGAAATAGGCCCTCGAGTCCACCGGAGGCGCGCAGGACTGTCCCAGGGGGGTCCCCGGCGTGGGAGTGCTCACGCACGAGGCGCCCGGCGCGGGGCCGAGGAGCTGGAGCGCCGGCGGGGCGTTTCCGCCGGCGAGATTCGACGCGATGAGCGCAGAGGCGTCGCTGCGGAGGGTCGTCAGGTCGTAGCTCTGGAGCGTTCCGCCGTTCCACTGCAGATCGAAATCGGAGTTCACTGCGTAGAGCCACTTGCCGTCATAGGAGACGGCGAGACCTACCGGGAAATAGAACGATCGTGGAGGCGGGGCGGTACCCGCACCTGCCGAATAACAGGAGGGCATTGCGGCTGCGACAGCGGCTGCGCCGAGCAAAAGGTGCCCCGCCCGCAAGAAAAGCGCCATGACCGCGCGAGACTAGTCAGGCCGGACGGGAGTGTCGAGCGGACGTCACCGCGCAAACCCGCTGCGCCCCGAGCACCGCATCGCGCTTCGCGCAGTGACGAGCGGCGCGGGAAAGGCGGCTCCGGATGGACCGTCAGAGGACGTCGTCGTTGGCCAGGTCAATGATGATGACCCCGCGGTCCCTCTTCTCCTCGGAGACGGGCGGCCGCCGCGGCGCGGGCCGATCGATCGGTAGCTCGACGCGGGGCTGCTCGGGCAGAGCACGCTCTTGCTCCTCGCGACGTCGGATCTGCTCGATGATAAACGGAGGTAGCATGACGGACCTCCCTTCGGAGGAGAGCAAGAGGGTGCGGATCGTCTCGGGACGACCAGGGATAGAAGAGCTACGAATCGCGCCACTAATCCCTTATCGCAAGGTAGCAATGCCGATGCCAGGGTCAAGGTGGCGACCGCTTCTCCGCCCGGCTTGCCGGTGCTCGCTGCCTACAGAGGGCGGGTACCGCTCCGGGCGGGTGCCCAATTGCGTCCGGTCGTGGTCGTCGTCGTCACATTGCGCGCCGCGGAAGACCCACGCCGGCCCGGGCTGGTTCGCGAGGCCATGCTGTCGTCGCCTCGTTGCAACTTTTCTCTGGCTACTTTGCGGTGGGTTGTCGCAGGTCGCGCACGCGTCCCCTTTCGACCCCAGCGGCAGCGATTGGGAGGGGCTTTCGGAGCTCATCCTCATGGCCGTTAACGAGCTCGGTCGCGAGCGGGTGGTCGTGACCAATTCGCTCGATGTCGGCGCTCTCAAGCGCGAGGACGGCGTCCTCCTCGTGCACCCCCAAGGCGCTCTCGACGTGGACGAGCTCTCTTCTTTCATGCGTGCGGGGGGACGCGTCGTCCTCCTCGACGACTTCGGCACGGGGGAAGACCTCCTCTCGCGGTACGCGATCCGCAGGGTGGCTCTACCCACCCGTCCAGCGGAGAGTCTCCGAGGGAATCCGGCGCTCGCCGTGGCCGTACCCGCCGACGCTCACCCGCTCGTACGCGACGTGTCGCGCGTGATCACCAACCATGGGACGGGCGTGCTGGCGCCGTCGTTGTCGCCGCTCCTCGTCGTCCGCGGCCAGTCCGAGCCGGACGTTCTCGTGGGTCTGGCTGGATCCGTCGCACAGGGGCGGCTGGTGGTCGTCGGCGACGGATCGATCGCGATCAACTCGATGCTCCGCTACCCCGGCAACCGCGCCTTCGCGCTCGCGCTCGTGCGGTACGCCACGGAGGACGACACGTGGGGCACGCGAGGCGGCCGGCTCTACGTCCTCGTCAATGACTTCCGAATGACGGGTTCCTTTGGATCGCCCTCGGGCACATCACGCCGGGCTGTTTGGGTCGCCGAGGCGCGACGCCAGGCCACCGCAGCGATGGGCGCGCTCGCGACGTTTCGCCGTCAGGGAGCGCCGCCTCTCGTGCTTTACCTGCTCGCTCTCGGCGTGGCGCTGGGTCTCATCGTCTGGACCAGCGCGCACGCCGGCAAGTCGCACCGACCGCGACCGCCGCGCTTCGTCCTACCGACGCCGATCGTCGCCCAGGGCGGGGTGGCTGGCCACGCCGCCGTGCTGGGAGCGCCAGGCACGTCTCGTGTGCTCGCGATGCTCGAGTGGAAGAGCGCGCTCGAAGAAGAACTCGCGACGCGAGCGGGTCTCGACCGCGCGCCCCCGCATGATCAGCTCATCGCGAAGGTGCGCGAGGCCGGCCTGCTCGACGAAGCGGGCATGCGCGCCCTTTCCAAACTGCTGACCAGGCTCAGTCACATCGAAATGTTGCTCGTCCAACGGCGCAAAGTAGGCCAAGGCATCCGGAACGCAGACGTGGCGGCGGTTGCCGCTGTCGCACGCGACTTACTCGACACGGCCGCCGCAAGGAGCCGCTACGTCCCACGCACTTCGCATGGTAATGTGTCTCGGTAGGGCTCACGTGACCGCCGCCGTCGCGAACGAAATCGCTGCCGCGCGTGAACGGCTGGACGATCTGCGACGAGAGGTCGGGCGCGTCTTCGTCGGATCGCCTCTGCCCGTCGAGACGATGCTGCTTTCGTTGCTCGCCCGCGGCCATGCCCTCCTCGAAGGGGTGCCGGGCGTGGCCAAGACGACGCTCGTCAAGGCCTTCGCGGCGGCGCTCGGGTGCACGGCGCGTCGCATCCAGTTCACCCCGGACCTTTTGCCCGCAGACATCACCGGGACGTACGTGCTCTCCCCACGGGACGGCACTTTCGCTCTTCGGCGCGGGCCGATCTTCGCAAATGTGGTTCTCGCGGACGAGATCAATCGCGCGCCGGCCAAGACGCAGAGCGCGCTCCTCGAAGCCATGCAGGAACGGCAGGTCACCATCGAAGGGGATCGATTCGAGCTCCCCTCCCCGTTCCTTGTTTTGGCAACGCAAAACCCGATTGACCTCGAAGGCACGTACCCGCTGCCGGAGGCACAGATCGACCGGTTCTTGGTTCGTGTGGCGATGAGCTACCCCACCGCCCGTGACGAGGCGCAGATGCTGCGGACGCACGGGGTCGACCCGCCCGTCGCGCGCGCAGTGCTCTCCCCGGACGATGTGGTCCAGCTTCAGAAGACGGCTTCGCGCGTGTTCGTCGACGACGATCTGCTCGACTACGCCGTCGCTCTGGCGTCGTTCACCCGCGACCACGCGCGCATCGCGCTCGGGGCCAGTCCGCGCGCAACATTGGGACTCATTCAAGCCGCCAAGGCCTGCGCGATGATCGCCGGACGGCCGTTCGTCTCGCCCGACGACGTGCGCGCTGTGGCGCCGAGCGTCCTCGCGCATCGGATGCTCATGACGGCAGACGCCGACGGCGAACCACGGGCGCAGGAGCGAGTCGTCGAGGAGGCGCTCACGAAGATCAGCTACCGCCGTGGGGTGCGCGGGGTATGACGAGCGCGCTTCCCTTCGCAGTGGCTCGGCCGAGCGGGAGTCGTGGGCCCGCGTGAAGTAAGCTTCTCGTGTGCAGCTTCACCCGACGCGCGCGACCTTCCACGTCGCCATTGCAGGAGCGGGACTGGTCGCCCTCGGCGCGGCTTCCCGCCTCGCACCGGTCGTCGCCTTCGGTGGCGCGATGTTGCTGGCGGTCGCCGTCGGACGCGCGCTCGCACTCGTCGCGGTGACGCGGCTGCGCGCGGCGGGCTTCGAGATGGTGTGGACGGCTGGCCCGCGAGCTCACTGTGTAGCGCGCGGCGACGTGATCGTGCTCGAGGCCGAGCTGCGAAATCGAGGGGAAGAGGCGATCCGCGGGATTTCACTCCGTCCTATTGCGTCCAGCATGCTCGTCGCGGCGATCGAGCCCAAGACGCTGGACTTGCCGGGGCGCGCCCGAGCGCGCGTGGACGTGACCGTGCGCGCGCCACGCGTAGGTCGCTGGGGCGTTCATGGCATCGCGCTGGAGGCGCGCTGTACGCACCTCGGGAGCGAGGGTATGTACGAGGTCCCGCTGCTTTTCGCGAACCCCGCGGGGCTCGAGGTACTTCCGCGAGGCCTCGCTGGGTTCGTCTCTTCTGTGCGTGGAGGACGAGCCTTGCGAGCGCCGCTCGCGCAGCGAGGCGGAAGCCTCTCGGGTGGGCAGTCGCATGAAGGCGACGAGCTGCGCGAGCTTCGCGACCACGCGCCGGGAGACGCCTTCAAGCGGATCGCGTGGAAGGCCAGCGCGCGCCGAGGACGCCTGCTCGTTCGCGAGCTGGAACCCGAGGAACGGGAGTTGGTCTGGCTCGTCGTGGACGCCTCGGTCGATCTCTGGGCAGGCGGGCTCGGCGAGGCGCCGCTCGATCGGGTCATCGACGAAGTCTCGTCAGTGGCGAGCGCTCACCTGCGCCGCGGTGACCGGGTCGGGCTGGTGGTCGTGGGGTCCCGCGTGCTGGCGCGCATCGTCCCGCAAAAGCGTAGCGCGCAGGCCGCCGCGATTGCGCTCGCGCTGGCCGACGGCGCGTGTTTCCTCGATGCAGATCGCTCGCAACTCGACGAGAGCGAAGTAGCCCGACGGGCGATCGAACATGCGCGCCCGCTCGACGCCGGCGCGCTCGCCGGGCTGGAAAAAGGCGACCTCGACGGCCTCGCGCGGCGACTGGAAAAGCTCAAGGCGCGCGGCCCCTTCTCACCCGCGCTGCCCTTTGCGACGTCGCCTCGTGAGCGGGTGCTACGCCAATACCTGGCTGCCTTCGGAGTGGAATCGCCACCGCGTGCGCTTGGCGAGCGAGAGAGGGCCGAGGCTACGCTCGCGGCGGTGCTCCGGAAAATCGCGCTGGAAAGACCAAGTGCAGCGACCGTGCATGTGTGGGCTCCGCCGCCCATCCGGCCGGATGACACGGCCAAAGCCATTGCGGCGCTGCGGGCAAGGCGCGTAGAGCTACGGTGGAGCGTGCCGCCGCTGGATGCAGGAATAGCGTGCGACCGCGCGCGCCGAAGCCCCGTCGCGGACGTGGTCGACGAGGCCGTTCGCCGCCGCGGTCGCGCGATGCGAGTCCGGGGCGAGCGCCTGCTCCAGAGGCTCGGCGTGCACGTGATGACTAGAAGCATCGTGCGCCGTACGTTCGCGCGTGGAGCGCGCGAGGCGGCGCGGACCAGCGAACACGAAACGATGGGCGAGGTGAAGCGGTGAGCTCCCGCGACCCGCGCGCGCTGCTGCGAGACGCCGGGCTGCGTCCCAAGAAGGCGTTCGGCCAAAACTTCCTGGTGGCCGAGCCCGTAGCGCGAGCCATCGCGGTCGCATGCGTGCCCGACGAGCACGTCGGCAAGGCGAGGATCGTGGAGATCGGCGCAGGCACGGGCGCCCTCACGCGGTGGCTCGCGGAGCGGGCGCGTTCGGTCGTCGCCATCGAGCGCGATCGCGATCTCGTGCCAATCCTGAGACGGGAGCTCGCTGAAACGGGCGTCACCGTGCTCGAGGCGGACGCGCAATCAGCCGACCTCGCGGCATTGCTGGGGGACGCCGACGAGAGCTCGCCGCGAATTCTCTGCGGCAATCTCCCCTATGCGCTCACCGGACCACTTCTGCGCCGCGCCGTGGAAAATGCCGCCGACCTCGAGCGGGTCGTCTTCATGGTGCAACAGGAGGTCGCCAATCGCCTCGGGGCGCAACGGGGCACCAAGGAGTGGGGTGCTCTGACCGTCTTCGTGCGTGCAGCCTATGGCGTGCGGCGCGTTCTTCGCGCTACTCCCGGCGCCTTCCATCCGGCTCCAGACGTGACCAGCGCGGTCATCGAGCTCTCGCCGCTGCGCCCTCCGCGCGCGCGCGAGACCGCGCGCTTTCGAGCGCTGGTCCGGGGTGCCTTCGAGCAGCGCAGAAAAACCCTTCGCAACGCGTGGTCGCGTCTCGAAGCAGATGGCGCGACCCTCGAGCGCGCCGCAGCGCGAGCCGGCGTGGCGCTCGAGTCACGCGGCGAGTCCCTGGACGTGGAGTCCTTTGCCCGCATGGCCGAAGCACTGGAGGAGCTCAGCGTTTCGCGGTGAGTTGGGCCAGCGCGTTCTGCGCATCGGTTCGGTCGGGAGAGGTCGCTGGCGCGATCTCGAGGAAGCGCTTGTAGTGGTCGATCGCTTCCACCTTGCGGCCGCTCTTGCGCAGCGCCTCCGCGGTCAAGAACTCGAGTGGTGCGATCCATCCAGCTCGCAGGGCGCCCTTCTCCACCGTGTTCGCCGCACCGAGAAGCAGCGGCAGCGCGGCAGCGAAGTTCCCATGCTCGGCGAGCAGCTTGCCGTATTTGTAGCGCCAGTACGGATGCCGCACCTCACCTTGGGGCGTGGCGGCGTCGTTGCTGATCGCCTTCGCCCACTCGGATATGGAGGCGGCGTCGTCGTTCCTATCCTGGTAGCACTCCGCCATGGTCGCGTGGGCCTCGTAGCGGGAGGGCCGGAGCTCCAGCGCCCTCTTCTCGTCTCTGATGGCGTCTTCTATCGCGCCCTCCATGCGTTCGAGCACGCCCTTTTGCCAGTAAGCCTCGGCGTTGAGGCTGTCGAGAGCCAGCGCCCTGTCGACCTCGTCGCGTGCGAGCTCGAGCTGCGCGGGAGTGGCCTCGTTCGCCGCCCATGCGACGTACACGTGGTACTCGGCGCGGTTTCCGTCGAGGTCGACGGCGCGCCGCAAATTGCGCAGGGCCTCCACTTCGAGCGAGGGGCCCTGAAGCATGAGGGCGCGTCCAAGGTAGTGATGCGCCTCAGCGCTGGTTGGCCGTTTGTCCAGAACTTTTCGCAGCATTGGAATGGCGCTCTCCGGCTGGCCGATGGCCACGTACGCGCTGCCGACACGGAGCTGCAGGTCAGGATCCTCGGGCGCCCTCGCCAGCGCGCTCTTGAACTGATCGATCGCCTTCTCGACGTCACCGGACTCCTCGAACAACAGGCCGCGCGCCAACGAAAGGCCTGGGTAGTCCCTGTCTACCGCCGCAACGTGGTCGAACTCCGCCGAGGCCTCGTCGAATCTTCGCATCTTGCACAGCGTCGAGCCCAGACGAAAGTGGGCGCCCGCGTCGTGAGGATCCCTCGCGATCGCCGATCGGTAATTTGCAATCGCTTTCTCGTAGTCCCCTTGCAGCGCGGCAAGATCACCAAAGGCGCGGTCCAGCGCAGCCGAGGAAGGCAGCTTGCTCCGCGCATCGTCGAGGACGGCCCGGGCTTCGCTCCACTGACCCTGCGAAGACAGCAGCTGGGACATCGCAACGTAAGGAAGGACAGCGTCGCGGCGGGAAGGGTCGACGAGCGCGATGGCTGATCGCAGGATGGTCGAGGCGGCGTTCTTGTTGCCGAGATGCTCCTCGACCTTTCCGAGCAAGGAGAGGACTGCCATGTTCTTCGGGAAGCGCTGACGAGCCCCGACCAGCTGCTGTTTCGCCTCGGCGAAACGTTCGAGTGCGATCTTCGCCTCGGCATCGTTGGCGATCGTCTCGGCCGAGGCGGCGTCCAGCTGCAGCGCTGTTTCGAAGCGCGTAAGGGCCTCCGTGAACCGCCCCTCGTTAAGGAAGAGGCGGCCTTCGCCGTTCAAGGCATCCAGGTTTCTTGGATTGAGCTTCACCGCCTCGCCGAAGGCGTCACGCGCTTCACTCGAGCTGCCTCGGTCGAGGCTGATCCGGGCCTTGAGGGCATACGCAGTGGAAAGCTCGTTTGGCGACGCCTTCGCACGGGCAGGCCCTTCCAGCACCGCCGCGAGATCCTTCAGCGCTTGGCCGTCGTCCGCCGGCGAGCTTTTCATCCTCGCGGCCGCGCGAAGGGTCAACGCGCCTGGGTGCGAGGGAGAGAGCGCGAGAGTGGCCTCGATCTCGTTCGAGGCCTTGATCAAATCGTCGAGCAAGTCGTGTGAGCGCGCAAGACCGAAATGCGCCCGCGCATCGTTCGAGGACGCCGCAGCGCGGTCGAACGCGGCGAGGGCCGCTGCGCCATCGCGACTGGCGAGCTCGATGTCGCCTCGAAGGTACGCGATTTCGAGCTGAATCGGATCACCGGCGTTTCGTCGGCTAGCCTCTTCGAGCGTTTTGCGTGCTTTATCGAGGTCGTCGTTCTCCGCTGCCTGGGCCGCGAGCGCCACGTCCCTGTACTTCACTGGCTCATCGCGCGGAAGGGCTGCCAGAAGCTGGCTGCCGCGTGAAGCGCGCGTCATGTCCGGGCCGAACCGCACCGCCATCGCGAAGTCGACCAGCGCCGCGTAGGCCGCGAGGGGCTTGGCTCGTCGCATCCGGCTCTGCGCTGCTGCGGCAGAATCGACTGCCCCTCTCGCCGCGTCGTACGTGTCGAGCGCTAGCGCGCGCTCGGTCTCCGCCATGGTAGCGGCCATCGCGCGTTCGTAGTCCTTCGCGTGGACGATGTCGTTCAATGCAAGGTACCCGTACGCCCCGGCGGGCGTCAGTTGCAGCGCGGCGCCGCCGAGCAGCGCCAAGACGACGAGGGCACCGGTAAGTTGCCTGCGAATCGATCGCTTTCTCGGGGGAGCCGCGGGACGTGGCCTCTCGACGCGGGCCGACGCAGCCGCTTGCGGCACGACCGAGCTCGGGATCGCCGATTCGATGGCCGCGACGGCGACCGCAGCCTGCTGCGGCGCTACTTCGACGGCTTGTGGTTTCCCCTCCTGCACCGGATCGGCCTCGCCGAACTGAACTTCGCCGAAGGACATCCCGCCGCCCGCGTGGGCCGTCTCCGGCCGAGCGGGCGCCGCTCTCACGGACACCTTGCTCGTGCGAGGCTTCTCATCGAGCTGCAGATCGCCGAAATCGGTAGGGTCCGCAGAGCGTCCAGCGGGTTGCACGATGACCGGCGCGACCACCGGCGCCTCGCGCGGCAAGTCGAGCTCACCAAAAGCTCCGGCGTCTTCAGCACGGCCGTCGCCCGTTCGGTCGGCGATCGCCTCCGCGTCCTGGGCTCTTGCCGCCGGCGGCGGTAGTGACCCCAATGCAGGGGATGGATCTGCCGTGGGGACGCGGGACGGCGCATTCAGCTCCGACGGAAGATCGAGATCTCCGAAGGTGCGCGTCAGCGGACGCAGGCTGGCTGGCGGTGCGGGGCTTTCGAGGGTGAACGACGGGTGCGACGCAGAGACGGCGGGCAGGCCCGCGGAGGCCGCCGGCAAGTCGCTCTGCACCGACGGCAGGCCCGCAGATGCCGCCGGCAAGTCGCTCTGCACCGACGGCAGGTCCAGGAGGTCGGCGCTCTTTGGCGCCTCCCGTCGTTCGGCAGGGAACGCCGCCGCATGCTTGGTTTGCGGCAGGTCCGACCCCTGCACTTGCGGCAGATCGGACAGTGCCGCTGGAAGATCCAAATCGAACGATGCCGAGGGACGAGCGGCCCCCGGCGTTTCGCGCCTCGCGGCCGGGAGGTCATCCGCAAGGACGGGTAAGTCGAGCGTTAGCTCGTGCGCGCCGGGAACCGCTCTGTTGACCACGGCCGTGTTCGGGGCGGGAGCCATCGGCGTCGCTGGTTTGTGCGTCGGCAGCCCGGGTGCCACGACGGGAAGATCCGATTCGTCCAGCGAGCCGAGGGCCGCGGGGAAGTCCGACGGCAGCGGAGTGACCATCCGGGGAGGCGCCTGCGCTGATTGTCCGGACCACGGAGGGCTTTGCGGCGCGGCGATGGGCGCTGGAGGGGCCACACCGACCATGGTCGGCTGAGCGATGCGAAGGCTCGGCAGCGCGACGCTAGGCTCGGGCAAGCGAGAACGGTCAACCGCGGTGGCGGTGACCACGAAGGAATGCCCGCAGCGCGGGCAGCGCATCTTCAGCCCGCTGGCCGGCACGCGCCGTTCGTCGATTTGGTAAGGCGCCTTGCACGACTCGCACTCCACTTTGAGCATCGCGCGAGCAAGAGGATAACACGCGGTCAGCCGGCGACGCGATTCTTGCCTGCACGTTTGGCGCGATACATGGCCTGGTCCGCCGCCCTGAACAGCGACTCCGCGTCCGAGGCATCGCCAGGCATCGTCGCGACGCCGCAGCTAAGGCCCGGACGCACACGCACGCCGTCCTTTTCGTAAACGTGCCCTACGACCGCAACGCGGAGGGCTTCGGCCATCGCCAGCGCGTCCTCCTTGTTGAGCCCTGGCAACGCTGCTGCGAACTCGTCGCCGCCGAAACGAGTCGCGAATCCTCGAGCGCGAGCCTCGCTCTCGATGACGCGACCTATGACGTGACCCGCTTCGCCGATCACGAAGGCGCCCATCAGGTGACCATGTGTGTCGTTGATCTCCTTCACGCCGTCCATGTCCATCACGATGACGGCAAGGGTGGGGACGTCCCCGGCCAGGACGGCATCCACACTCGAGGCGAGCTGCGCATCGAAGCGCCTCTTGACCCACAGACCGCTCAGGTCGTCGATGGACAGAAGGCGCTCCAGCTCCGCAGCTTGCGCGTCGCGGAGGGCATCCTGCTGCAGCTCGATGACCGTGGTGCCGAGGAACACATGGCTGCCGGGCTTCAGCACCGAGCCATCGCAAGGGTGGCCGTCGACGAGCGTGCCGTTCGTGCTCGCGAGATCGACGGCGACCCACTCGCCATCGCCGCGGTCCTCAATCCGGGCATGTCGCCACGAGACGTTCTCGTCTCGCAATGGGAGCTCGCACGATGGGTCACGGCCCACTTCGACCGACCGATGAAGCACGACGCGCGCGCCGACGTCGGGACCGAGAATCACGACGAGCGACGGCGCGACCGCCCTACGTAGCTCGCGCTGCAACGCCTCGCGCAGGCTGTTCGAATCGTCGTCGAACGGTTTCGTTCGGAGCGCGGCGCGACGCGCACGCGGCTTCGCCTCGTCGGTCATGCACCCAAACCTATCACGGCGGCGTTTTCCTCCTGCCCTCGCGCGCGCTGCTACGCTGGGCCGCGCTGGGCCGCCGTGCGTGATCGGGACCGATCATACGAGGAGCAGCTCGACGCACCGGCGGCGAGTCTGGCGACGGCGTCGCGTCCACGGCAACGAGCCTCCGCTCGCGCCCCGCGGGGGCTCGACCCTCGTCGGCAACCCGCTCGACATGCCCATCGTGCTTTCGAGCGCGTTTGCGTTTGGGAGCACGGAGGAGGCTGCCGGCGCCTTCCTCGGCGAGAACGATGCCCACATCTACGGGCGCTGAAGAATCCGACGGTGCACGCACTCGAAGCACGGCTCGCGAATCTGGAGCGGACCGAGGACGCGTGCGCGACCGCCAGCGGAATGGCTGCGCTCAGCGGAGCGGTGCTCCGTCCCTCCTGCCTCGACGACGCATGTCACCATGCCGGCGGCGGCCCGTGCTGTAGCCAATATCGGCGACGGACTGCTTCGCCTCAGCGTCGGTATCGAGTCCACCGATTGATGTTTGGAATGATTTGCGAACCGCGCTGGAGGCGCGCGCACCCGGATAGCCCACGAATCGCCCGGGGTTCAAATCGCGTGAGGGTGACCCTCCTCCGTTCGGCGTGCTAACGGTCTCCCCTCTTGGTCGATCGTCTCGTCATCGTCGGTGCGCGCCAGCACAACCTGAAGGACATCAGCCTAAGTCTACCGCGCGGTAAGATCGTGGTGTTCACGGGGCCGAGTGGCTCGGGCAAATCGTCACTCGCCTTCGATACCATCTACGCTGAAGGACAGCGGCGTTACGTCGAGTCGCTCAGCGCGTACGCGCGGCAGTTTTTGGAGCAGCTCGCCAAACCCGACGTCGAACGAATCGAAGGCCTCAGCCCTGCCATTGCGATCGAGCAGCGTCCGCTGTCCAAGTCGCCCCGTTCCACCGTCGGAACGGTCACCGAGATCGCCGACTATTTGCGTCTGCTCTACGCCCGCGTGGGAGTGCCCCATTGTCCGAGCTGCGGCAACCGCATCGAAGCGCAGACCGTTCAGCAGATCGTCGACCACATCCTTGGGCTTCTCGACGGCACGAGGCTCAGCATCTTCGCGCCGATTGCGCGTGCGCGAAAAGGGGAGCTCAAGCTCGAGCTCGAGCGGCTTCGGCGTGAGGGCTTCGTCCGCGCACGCATCGACGGCTCGGTCGTCGACCTCGGCGACGAGCTGGAGCTCGACCGAGCAAAAATGCACGACCTCGACGTGGTGATCGATCGGCTCGTGCTCAAGGACGGTCTAAAGTCTCGGCTGACTGACAGCGTGGAGCTGGCGCTGAAACTCGGAGAGGGGCGTCTGTTGGTCCAGGCGGGTGAAGACGAGCCGTTCTGGATGAGCGAGCGGTTTGCCTGCACCGAATGTGGCGTCTCGCTGCCCCCCATCGAGCCTCGCATTTTTTCGTTCAACGGACCTCATGGGGCCTGCCCAAGCTGCGACGGGCTAGGCGCTCGCGATGTCGTGGATCCCGAGCGGTGCATAGGCGATCCCCGTCATTCGCTTCGCGAGGGAGTCGTGCTCGCGTGGGGCCGCCGCGGCAGCGTCGCGCTTTCGGCGGAGCTGGCGCGTGCGGTGGAGGTTTTGGGCATCACGCCGGACGTCCCTTGGGCAGAGCTGCCGGAGGACCATCGCGCCGCCGTCCTCCTGGGGAGCCGCGCGGGAGGGTCCGGCACGGGAGCAACAGAAGGCGGACGCAGGTCGACCGGCAAACGCAGAGTGTACGAAGGGATCGTCCCGAGACTGGAGCATCGAATCGCGTCGCTCGCCGACGCGCGCGCCGATGCAGCGGACGACGATGACCCGGACGCGAGCGAGGGCGGGATAGCCGATGACGAGCTCGGGCGCTTTCTCGTCACGCGAACGTGCGACGCGTGCAAAGGAAAGCGACTCCGCCCGGAAGCGCTGGCGGTGAAGCTCGGCGAGAAGGACATCGCCCAGGTCGGCTCGATGGCACTGCGCCACGTACGCCATTTCGTGACCGCGCTCGGCAGCACAGAGTCTGCGCAACCATTCGGAGCGCGCGAGCGGGCCATCGCGGAACCGCTGCTCAAGGCCGTCGCCGCCCGTCTTGGTTTCCTCATCGACGTAGGTCTCGACTACCTGACGCTGGACCGCAGCGCGCAGACTCTCTCCTCGGGCGAGGGTCAGCGCATTCGGCTCGCGACGCAAATCGGCGCGGCGCTCGTCGGTGTACTCTACGTCCTCGACGAGCCAAGCGTTGGCCTGCACGCTCGTGACAACGCGCGGTTGATCGAAGCGCAGGCTCGGCTCCGGGATCTCGGCAACACCGTCATCGTCGTGGAGCACGACCGCGACGCCATTCTTGCAGCCGACCACGTGGTCGACATGGGCCCCGGCGCTGGTGTCCACGGTGGACGAATCGTCGCGCAAGGAACGCCTGACGAGCTCATGGCAAATCCGGAGTCCATCACCGGACCGTGGTTGAACGGCACACGGTTGATGCCAGTCCCAAACAAGCGGACGCCGCCAAAGAAGGCCTTCGTGCGCGTGGTGGGCGCGCGGGCTCACAACCTGCGGGCCGTCAACGCCGAAATCCCGCTCGGTCTCTTCACGTGCATCACCGGGGTGAGCGGCAGCGGCAAGTCGAGCCTGATCGTGGACACGCTGCTGCCCGCCGCGCGCGCCAAGCTGTACAACGCGACGTCGCCGGTGGGCGAGTGCGATCGGGTCGAGGGTCTGGAACTCGTCGACAAAGTGGTCTCGATCGACCAGGCTCCCATCGGCCGCACTCCTCGTTCCAATCCAGCGACGTACACCGGCATCTTCGCGCTGTTGCGCGAGCTCTATGCTGCCCTACCAGACGCCCGCGCACGCGGTTACAAGGCGGGGCGTTTCTCCTTTAACGTGAAGGGCGGTCGATGCGAGGCGTGCCAAGGGGACGGCGTTCTTCGGGTAGAGATGCACTTCTTGCCGGATGTGTTCGTGACCTGCGACGCGTGCGCCGGGCGGCGTTACAACCGCGAGACCCTAGAGGTCAAATACCGCGGCCTCTCCATCGCCGACGCGCTCGGGGTCACCGTTGAGCAATCCAGCGACCTTTTTGGAGCCGTGCCGCGGATCGCGGACAAGATCGAGGCACTGCGAAAGGTAGGTCTCGGGTATTTGTCGCTGGGGCAACTAGCGACGACGTTGTCTGGCGGCGAGGCGCAGCGCGTGAAGCTCGCGCGCGAGCTGTCGCGCCGGGCGACGGGACGAACGCTCTACGTGCTCGACGAGCCGACGTCCGGGCTCCATTTCGCCGACATCGAAGTCCTGTTGACAGCCCTCACCGATCTGCGAGACCAGGGCAACACGATCCTCGTCATCGAGCACAATCTCGACGTCGTCGCCTGCGCGGATTGGGTCATCGACCTGGGCCCGGAGGGAGGCGAGGGAGGCGGGGAGATCGTCGCGCTCGGGACGCCCGAACAGGTGGCGGCCGTGGAGCGCTCGCACACGGGCCGTTACCTGCGGCAGGTGCTCGTTCGGGGCGCGACCAACACGAAGAAGACCGCGCGAGCGTGAGCTCTCGCCGCCCTCGTCGTGGCCCGAGGCGGCCGCTTACGAGTAGTCCTTCTCCATTCGCTCCTGATCCTCTTTGCAGCGGATACATAGCGTCGTCTCTGGCCTGGCTTCGAGCCGTTTCACGGAAATTTCTTCTCCGCATTCCTCACAAACACCGAACGTGCCCTCGTCGATCTTTTTCAGGGCCTTTTCGATCTTGTCGAGAAAGCTCTTTTCGCGGCCCCTGAGCCGAAACGTGAACGACTGGAGATATTCGCTCGATGCGAGATCCATCTCGTCGGGCAAGTCATCGGTATCGAGCGCCATGTCTTGCTCGAGCGTCTGCTTGGCCTTCTTGAGGATCTCGTCGCGCTTGTCTGTGAGCAATGTTCTGAACTTCTTGAGGGTGGCCTTGTTCACTCGGTCGCTCCACTTCGTGGAGCTCCCTCATGGACCTCCACGGACCATCCAGCGAACTGGACTCCGTCCGTTCCGGTTCACTCGGTGAGCTTCGTTGT
>JALYHV010000042.1 GCA_030776205.1 Myxococcota bacterium
CGCCAGACCGCGCCAGCTCCGCCAACGACCGCCGCGCTTCAGGCTCACCCCATGTCGGCGACCCCCGCCCGTCCCCTGTCCGTCCCTCGCCCATCGCGTCCTCCACACACGCGCGTACGCGACTCCGGGAGAGGCGGAACCACGTCACTTGAATTTGCCCGGCTCCTCCCTCGGCCCCTGGAAAGGCCTGGGGGCCAGCAATGCCCGATTGGATCTGAGTTCGGGCGCAAGTTTTATCTTTGAACAGTGCGTCGCCTCGTTCCAGTCAGGGTGAACGGCCAGTTGCTCGCGCGTAAGACTACCCTGAGCGCGGCTTCGTCGGAGTGCCGCCGTCTGAAGGACATGAGACAGGAAGGGGGTAACTATCAACAGCAAGGGCCCAAGCCGGGTCGTGCGCATATCCTTTTGCGCGCAGTTCATCAAATAGTCGCGTCCGGGCTGGCCAAGCATCGTCATAAGGAGATTGGCGCAGAATCTCGTTGTGCTCAGCCCTTCGCCGCTCCGCCCAGGCGGGCGAAAGGAGGGCGAGAAGGTCCTCGTGTTTTTGAAATCTCTGTCGCCTTGTGTCCTCATCGGGCACCCGATGTGCCAGTTCGTACTTTGAGGCAATTTCGGCGGTAGCGTCGCGCAAAACTACGTACAATAGCTCATCGATATCGTAGGTTGAAAACCTACTCTTTTCTTCGCCTCGCTCCACAAACACGTAGTGCAACTCTCCGCCTGTCACTTCGACATGATGTCGACTGTCTTCGCCCTTGGGTCCAAAAGTGGGGAGCTGGCTTTCAGACGCTCCTACTAAGCCAGCGAGATGGTTCACCTTGGAACGAATCGTTCGCAGATTGGGCGACGGCATCTAGCACCTCCATTAAGGCAACCTACCTCTGGATGAGGAATTGATGGTCCAGGTAATATCTGACAGTATTTGGTGGCTCGTGTTGAGTACCACCGCCCGCCACGAGGGTCGGGCTGAGGCGGCGATGTATCCTTACGCAGAGGGACATTCGATTTCCACCGTCATGCCCCGTTCACGCATTTCCTTGGCAGCGCGATTGAGTATTGCGTCGCGTGCCGCATCGTCTAAGCGTACTGTATTGTGAGGAGGCTCCCATCGCTCCAAGGAATTGGCGTAGAGAACGAAGTCTGGTGAACCATATCCACGGTGATACGCCTCACCCCCAATGCGCGCCAGCTTACCGTCTATCTCGATGTCGACATAACCGCGTGTGATATTCTTGATCATCCGTACCTACTTTTCAAAGATGGTGGTCTCTACCAAGGAGTAAGGAGTCCGACCTTCCTCGTTCCATCACTTCGCGCATCACCGTCGGTGACGGGGTGCCTGAAGGTGGGACGGACCGGAGGCTTCTTCGGTTGCGAAGATTCGCATCCAGAGCGGATCCCCCGTTCGCTGTAATACACGGACCATTGTCCGCCCTCGTGGGCCAAGACGTACGCCTCATCGAGGTCTGTGCCGCCATCGAGGGCGTAGGCGCGCGGATTAACACCAGCTGAGTTAAATTGCGCAATAAGTTTCCTTCGGGTCACTTGATAACCTCGAGATGCTGAGACTCGAGTAGGTCGCTCACGGATGCCGGAAGTTCGGGTTGCATCCCCATCCCAATCTGACCGAATGCCGGGGCGGCTGGTCCAGATTGAACCTTGATGGGCTTGAGCAACCGATATGCCTCGTACGGTGAAGATGAAGAGTCAGGGGGAAGCGCGCGCATAGGAAAAGGTGTTCCCTTCGGTGCCACGAATGCACCACCCCGTCGACCAAACCTGTCGATCGTGGTTCCCACGGTAGGGTTTGTGTCCTGGGAGGGCGTAAGCCAAGCTAAGGCTGGCCGTCATCGGGATGAAATCCCCTCCTGGATCCGTGTTGCTCCTTGCCGCGCCTCATCCAGCAGCGCGCCCAAGTCGGTGCCCTTCACCTGCACGCGGTGGCCATACTTGTCCGTTCCGGTTACCTCATAAACGTTCGCCGAAACCTCCTCGATCTCGAACGCCCACCCAGGGAGATCGTCGAACGCTCGCTTCATGGCGTCACCTCGCGTAGGAAGTCGCCATTGAGCAGGTCTTCGAGAGTACTTGCCGTGCGGAACTGGGTCCCAAGACCAAGCTGACCAAAGGCCGGAGCGACCGTTCCAGACTGTGCGTCGATCGGCTTCAGAACCTCGAAAGTACGAAGGGCACCTGTGGTTCCTGGGGGTAGCGCGCGTGCTGCCAGAGGTGTCCCTACCGGTGAGAAGAATCGCGATGCAGCACTTCCACCAACCCGGTCAATGACCTGCCGTGGCTGTAAGACGGTCGGCGTAGTAGTCCTCAAGAACCCGTTGTCGGCGGGATAATATGGAACAATTGCTCTGGAGGCCGCGCCCGCCTCTCCTGCGGGAACGTGTGGACCGTATTTCGTACAACTAGCCAATCCCAACGGGTCAATCCACCTGAGTGGATTGCGAACATACGCATAGGTGTGAGTTCCGCCGCGCAGACCGATTGGATCGGTGTTGGGATAGGTCCCGGTTCTGGGATCGTAATACCTGAACCGATTGTAATAGAGCCCCGTCTCCTCGTCCTCGTACTGACCGGGCCACCGGAACGGGCACGCCTGGCTCTCACCGCGCACGTGGCGCAGGCCCCCATAGCCGTCCACGCTGGCGCTCCAGGCCTCGCGTCCGTCCTCGTCGAACATCTGCACGGGCGTGCCGAGGTGGTCCGTAACGATCCCGAACCGCTGCCCCCCGACGAGCTTGCCCAGCGGCGAGAAGCTCTCCGGCTCGAAGAGCCAGGTGATCGGCGCCTCCGCCGTGCCCTCCGGCGGCCCCTGGGCCGGCTGGGTGACGAGCGCGATGTCGCGCTGTGTGCTGGCAATCTCGTCGGCCTCCGCAGTCTGAGCCGGCGGCGCCTGGACCCGTCGCGGCGGAGACACCTCTTTCTCGGTCCACTCATGGAGGGGCACGTTGCCGTCCCAGACCCAGCGCGTGACCTTTCCGCGGAACTTCTTGAACGTGCGCCGCCCGAGCACGTCGTACCCGAACTCGACGACCCACCCGTCGGGACGAACGACGCGCGCCAGCATTCCGGCCGCGTTCCACTCGTAGCGCCAGGCGCGGTTGTCGGGCTCGACCTTCTCGATCAGATTGCCGTCACCGTCGTAGCCGTAGCGCGTCACTCCCTCCGGCCCGCGGGCCTCGAGCAGCTGCCCTGCCGCCCCGTACGTGCGGTCATCGCGCTTTTCGGACCGGAACAAGTTGCCCACGGCGTCGGGCATTCGCAGATCGACGTGTCCATCCTCGTAGATGACGGCCGCCAGATTGCCGACGGCGTCGTGCCGGTAACGCACCGGGCCGCGCGCGGCGTCGAGCACGTTCTGCAAGCGGTCGTTGACGTCCCACGTGTAGTGCCATTCGGCCTTCCACGTGGCTCCAGAGAAGACCTCGTGCCGGACCGGGCGCCCCGTCTTGTCGCGCTCCCAGCGCGCGCGAACGCCGCCCGGCAGCGTCCGCTCGAGCTCGAGCCCGAGCGAGTCGCGGACGAACTTCGCCTCGAAAGCGGGCGCCGGCTCCTTGCTGGCTCTGGCCTCGGGCGAGATCACGGCACCCCCCTCGGCCGCGCGCAGCGCGAGGACCTCGCCCACGGCGTTCCGCTCGATGGCGATGTGGGCGCCCTTCGAAGAGCGCACGCTCGCCCGCAAGCCCCGCTCGTCGAAGGCGCTCTCGACCCAGTCTTCTCCTTGGGTCTCTTTGACCACGCGTCCGAGGGCATCCCGCTCGAAGGCGACCCTCGTCGTCGTGTTTCCGGCCTCGCGGAGCGCCCCGTCGGCGCGGTAGGCGTACCACTCCGCGGTCTGGTCCGAATGCTCGGTGAGCAAGACACGCCCGAGCGGATCGTAGCGGTAAGTCGTCGCCCTGCCGCTCGCCCGTTGCACCCGGACGACGCGCCCGGCGAGGTCGCGCGCATAGGAGCGCGAGACCCCGTCGAAGGCGATCTCTTCGGACACCTGCCCGGTCTCGTCGTGCACGAACCGGTAGGCGTACCCGTGCTCGTTGAGGACGCCGACGAGCTGCTCTTCCGTGTCGTACTCGAAGCGCACGCTCGTGCCGGCTTGCGTGCGCTCGGCCAGGCGATTCATGCCCCGGTACGCGAACGACACATCGTATTGCCGGTCGCGCGCCCGAGTCACGTTCCCTTCTTGGTCGTGGGCGAGGTCGCGCACGTTGCCGTCGGCTTCGACGACCCGGACGACGCGCCCCGCGAGGTCGTGCTCGCGCCGTTGCACGTTGCCCTTCGCGTCCACGGCCGCGACGACCCGTCCCAACCGGTCGTATTGCCATCGCCATTCCGTCCCGTCGGGGAGGCGCACGCTCGCGATCTGCCCGGCCGCGCTGTAACCGAGGGACGTCGTCAGCCCCGCCGGGTCGATCATCGACACGAGCCGTCCGTGGCTCCACTGGAGACGTGTCACCCGACCCATGGGATCGGTGCGCGTGACGACCCGCCCCGCCTCGTCGTATTGCCAGGACCACACGCCCCCGAGCTCGTCGTGGACCGATTCGGGCCGATCGCGTTCGCCGTACTCGATCGAAAGCTTCGCGCCGTCGGCCTTCGTCACGTCGATAGGGTTTCCGCGGGCGTCACGCGTGGTGACCGTCGCGGCGCCCAGCGGGTCGACCTCTCTTTCTAGCTCCGCCCAGCGATTGCGCTCCGTTTCGGTCACGCCACCGCGCGCGTCCACCGTCTTGTACACCGCCCCGCCGCGGTGAAAGTACGTCGTGGCGTGCCCCAGCGAATTGACCACGACGGTCCGTCCCTCGTCGTACGTGAGCTTGTGATCGTATATCCCTCCGTCGCCCCAGGTCCGCACGCACCGCGCGTTCTCGTCCGTGCCGTCGTATTCAAAGTAAAAGGAGAGCCCGTTGCGGTTGGTCTCGCGCTCGAGCAAGTGCCCGCGGTAAGCGAGCTGCATCGCGTGCCCGAGCGCGTCCCACCAAGTGACGAGGTTGCCCGCCTCGTCGTAAGCGTACGACGCGAGGCGCGCAGATTGCCCCGCGTGGGTTGGGTGGGGTCCCCAGATCTCCGTGATGCGACCCTGGTCGTCGGAGCGCACGGCGAGCTCGCGACCGCCGGAGTCCACGATGCGCGCAAGACGCCCGCGTTCGTCGTAGTCGAAGCGGATCCGGTTCTGCGAGGCGTCCTCGACGGCCACGAGCCGGAGCGGCTCGCCGGGAGGGCCCGCGACGCCGAAGCGCTGAACGACGCCCGAAGCGTCGCGGAGGCCGTACCCGCGCTCGTCGCGAAAGAGCGTCAGCTTTTCTTTTCGATCGAACTGCTCCTCGCCCTCCTGCACGGCCAAGAAGACGACGCCGCGCCCATCGGACAGGCGGACTGCCACCGCGTCCGTCCCGACGAGCATCAGCGCCGCGTCGTAGGGGTGGTGCCACCCGTACCCGAGTGGGCCTCGGTAGATCGACGTGCTGTACCAGACGCGCTCCCAGCGTAAGGGGATGGCCCCCGGAAGCTCGAAGTCGACCTGCTCGGTCAACACCTTGCCCGTGGCGACGTCGACGGGATGGCCCGTCAGCGAGCAGATCGCACGACTGAGCGCGTTGCGCAAACCGGTCGTTTTGCCCAGGCCGAGTTTGCCGAGCACCTTGTCGAGCGCTTCGTGGGCGAGCTCGGAAGCGCGCTCTAGTCCCCGCTCGATTTTCGCGGCCAGCGCGCCGAGCCTCTTGCTCTTCATCGCCAGCGCGGCGAGCTTTTTGGCGGCCATCGATAGGGCGAGCTTCTGCAACGTGCCCTTAAGAGCCGCCAGAAACGACGGAGGTCCGCCGACCATCACGAGCGGCCCCGCCGGGATCGGGATGGCCTGGCCCGTCGGCAGCATGAGCGACTTGGGCTCATTCTGCTTGCCCGCACGAGGCTGGGCGGGGATCCCGATGTCCTGGCACGTGAGGATGGGAAGCCCCGCGTAGACCAGCGGGTCTCCGTCGGCGGCGACGGTCGCGCTGCCGAGAAATGTCTCACTCTCGTTGGTCGGCGGCTTGATGAACGTGCCGCCCATCGGGATGTGCGGCGGCAGGGCCTGGCCCGAAGTGCCGGCCTTCGCGCGCGGCAGCCCGTTGATCTTGACCGTCGCGCCGAGGAACGGAATGTAGTCGGTCACGTCGAGAATCATCCCGACGTAGGGGTGGGGAATGGGCACCGGCGGCCCCGGCGCCGGAAGCTGAATGAGGTGAATGTCCACCCCGACGATTGGATCCAGGTGCTTGAGCGCGGGAGGCATCAGCTCGCGTCGCCGGCGGTCACGACGCCCACCCCTGGCCGAGCATCGCGTCGAGCTCGCGTTGCACGGTCGATTCGACGCCCGGGCGTTGTTGCTCCTTGGCCCAATGGATAAGCGACTGGCCCAGATTCTTGAGCGTCGAGGTCCTGCGTGTCTCTTCGTCCATCGAACGCCCCATCGCGAGCGCGGCTCGACCGGCTGCCCACATCTTTTCCGCATCGCCCGTCTGCGCATAACAATGCGCGGCCAGCCGCCAGCCATCGAGCTCGGCGCGCGGGTCTTGCGCCTCCCTCGCGAACGGCACGACCTCCGTGAAGACCATTGCGGCGTTCGGATGATCCGTGCCGCCAAGAAGCGCCGAACCGGCCGAGAGGCGCGCCTGCACGCGGAGCTTCTTTCCTTGCGAATCGCCTTCGGCATCCGCCCGTGCGCCCGCACCGTCCGCAGCCATGAACTGCTGGAACGCCTCGGCGTGGCGCCCCGCGCGCATCAGAAGGCTGCCCTGCAGGAAGTGCACGGCGCACGACAGCGCGAACCACCTTTGGGGCTCGGAAATCGCAAGGGCCTGCGCACCGAGCGCGTCGACGCCCCCGAGATCCCCGTCCTTCGCTGCGCCGCTCATCCGAACGTAGAGGTGGCGAAACGCTCCCCCGGGCGTCTCGAGGCTGCCCGCCGAGGCCGACAATTCTTCGAGCGCACCCGGCACGTCGAGGCTTCCGCGCTGTGTCCGCACGCGCTTCGGTTCCGCCACCGCCAGCGCCTCGAAGGCTGGAGCCTGGCTCGCTTCCACGGACGAAGAACCCTTCGCCGAGCGCCACCTCGTCCTCGGCGACCACCCACCGGAGCACGCGCGCCTGCGCCGTCCGGACGAAGAGGGTCCACTGATCCTGCAGCCGGTCGATCCGTGCCGCGATGGGGTTATCGCCCGGTGCCGCCATGCATCGTCACGAATTGAGGTTGAGCATCGCCGTTCCCTTGACGCTGCAGATGGCGGTCGCTTCGACGGAGGTCATGGCCCCCGCCAGCTTCGCGCTGGTCGGTCCCAGCTCCAGACTGCTCGGGGCGGCTTTGAGGGCGGCTGGCCCGCGCGTCACGGTGATCGCGCCGGCTGCATCGAGCGCCACCTGGTTCGACTGGAACGTGAGCGTCGTGCTCCCCTGCGTTAGCTTGAATTGCTGGTCGGTCGTCAGGTCGTACGTCTGCTTGACGTGCTCCGTCTTGTCCTTGCCGATATCCGTCGTTTGGTTCGCCTTGACGAGCGTCGACTGATTGCGCTCCGCCTGCATGTGAAACTCTTCGTGACCCTTGCGATCTTCGAATCGAATTTCATTGAAGTTCGGAATGGCACCGCCCTTCGTGCTCCGGCTCTTCACCCCGCTCTGCGTGCCGTTCTTCGGCAGCTCATAGGGGGGCATGTTTTCAGCATTGTACACTCGGCCGGTCACGATGGGCCGATCCGGATCGCCCTCGAGAAAGTCGACGATGACCTCCTGCCCGACGCGCGGAATGTGCATCGCGCCCCAGTTCGTCCCCGCCCACGTCTGCGAGACGCACCCAGCATGAGCTGTTCTCATCCGCTTTGCCGTCACGGTCCCAGTGAAACTGCAGCTTCACCCGACCGTACTTGTCGGTCCAGATTTCCTCTCCCGACGGGCCCACGACGATGGCGGTCTGAGGGTCCTCTACGCGCGGCTTGGGTGTCATCTCCGCGGTCCGAAACTGGCGACTGCTCGGGATGGCGGCGAACGAGCATCGATACTCGGTATCGGTGCCGCCGGCCTCGTAGCCGCTGACGCAGGCATCGTATCAGGAGGCGACGACCAGATATTCCTGATTCTGGTCGTCACGCGGGTGGTCCTCGAGCGTGAAGAGCAGACCGCTGCCGACCCCACGCACCTCGCCCGCGCCCTCGAAGACCTCGCAATCGACCTGTTGTTCTTCCAGCCGGACCCGCACCTGATCCTCCCCCTCCTTGTTGTTCAGAAATGTGCCGGGGTAGTGGTAGAGTTCGAGGTCATCGTGGGCCGTTCCGGCAGGCGCCGACGGTGCGCGTCAGAAGCCAGCAGTCGGGGCGCACGATGGCTTGGTAGCGCACGTACCCACCGGTCGTTCCGGCGAGCTTGAATTGAGCCACGAGGCCAGCGTCGCTAACGGGTTAGCAAGTGCAGGACGCCGTAGAGAGTCGTCAAGAGGACGACGTCCGGCACCTCCAATCGCGTCAGATCGGAAAGGCGGAGTCGGGTTCGGACGAGCGCGTCGAAGGGTGCACCCGAAAGGAGGGCGAGAGCTCCGTCGGCAACGGCATCCAAGACGATGAGCGAGACGAAGAAGACGATGAGAAGGCCGGGCAGGGCGCGAAAAGGAGAATCCATGACATCGGGGGGCACGCGCAAGGCTGCCAGCATCGCGGCCAGGCCCATGGGAGCGTACACGGCAAGACCGAACACGAAGGCGGCGTGGACCACACCACGGGTTATCCTGACAGAACGGCTGTCATCCAGCCCGGCCTCGCTACGCAGCTCGGTCGCACGCAATTGGAATAGGTAGGCAACGGCGAGTACGAAGAGAGGCATCGGCGGAACGAAGTAGAGAAGCATTGCCAGTCGATTAGGGAGTCCCACTCGAAAGCGGAATGGTTACCGTGTCACTGCCCCTATTGCGGCGGGAATCACCATCGAGACAAATGAGCGGTCTCCAGGCGGCGCGCATTCCAGCCTAGCCCCTCGCGGCTCGTGACGGCGTCACCCCGGTGGGTGACGGCGAGCCATGTAGGGGACTCACGCGAATGCAAACCCGAACTCTCCATTCTTTGCCGTCACTTCCGCCTTCTTCGCCGGCACGCCGTCCAGGTTTCTCCTGAGAAGCTCTCGGCTCATCTGGGGCAAGAGCGCGTTCGTGAGCACTGCGTCGATCATTCTTCCGCCGCTCTCGACCTCGGTGCAGCGACTCGTGATGAGGTCGATCACGGCCTGGTCGTAGATGAACGGGATGGCGTACTGCTCGTTCACCCGTTTTCCGACGCGATCGAGCTGCAGTCGCACGATGCTCCCCAGCATGTCGTCGCTCAGCGGGTAGTACGGGATCGTCACCATGCGGCCGAGGAGCGCCGCGGGGAACACCTCCAGGAGCGCCGGGCGCAGGGATTTTTGCAGGTCCGCGTCCGGGGGCCGATCCCGGCCCTGCTCGCAGAGGCGCATCAAGAGCTCGCTGCCGGCATTCGACGTGAGGAGGATGATGGTGTTCTTGAAGTCGACGCGGGTGCCTTGGCCGTCCTCCATCCACCCCTTGTCGAACACCTGGAAAAAGAGCTCATGGACGTCCGGGTGGGCTTTCTCGACCTCGTCGAGGAGCACGACGCTGTAGGGACGACGACGGACCGCTTCGGTCAGAACGCCGCCCTCGCCGTAGCCGACGTAGCCTGGCGGGGCCCCCTTCAGCGTCGACACCGTGTGCGCCTCCTGGAACTCGCTCATGTTGATCGTGATGACGTTTTGCTCTCCCCCATAGAGCGCCTCGGCGAGCGTGAGCGCGGTCTCCGTCTTGCCCACGCCAGAGGGGCCAACCAGGAGGAAGACGCCGATCGGCTTGTTCGGGTTTTCGAGTCCGGCGCGAGCCGTCTGGATCCGTCTGGCAATGAGCTCGAGCGCGTGGGCCTGACCGATGACCCGCTTTCCGAGCAGATCGGCCAGGGCGAGCACCGTCTCGATTTCGTTTCGCACCATGCGTCCGACAGGGATGCCGGTCCAGTCCGAGACCACCGAGGCGATCGCCTGTTCGTCCACGCTGGGCAGAATCAGTGGGGTTTCGCCCTGAAGGGCTGCCAGCTCGTGCTCGAGGGCACGCAGCTGTCGGAGGGCCTCTTCGCGGTCGCTGGGCCTCTCTCGGCTGGAGCTGGCGTCCTCGCCTCGTGTGCCCTCCGGCGCTGGCGCTTGCCGAAGAGCTTCGCGCGCCGCAAGGATACGGTCCACCAGCGTTCGCTCGGCCTTCCACCGCGCTTCGAGCTCGACGAGCCGCTCGCGCGCTTCGCCGAGCGCGTGCTCAGCGACCGAGCGGCGGTCGCCCGTATCGATCCCGACGGCCTCTTCCCGCGCGATGAGCGATAACTCCGTCTCGAGCGATTCGATGGTGCGCCGGTCGTCCTCCACCGGCGGGGGGACGGCGTGCTGGCTGATCGCGACGCGCGCGCACGCCGTGTCGAGAAGGCTCACCGACTTGTCGGGGAGTTGCCGGTCCGGGATGTAGCGATGCGATAGCGTCACGGCCGCGCATATCGCCTCGTCGAGGAGCTGCACGCCATGATGCTTTTCGAGCGGCGCGGCGATGCCGCGCATCATGAGCACGGCCTTGTCTTCGGACGGCTCGTCTACGACGACCACCTGAAAGCGACGGGTGAGCGCGGGGTCCTTCTCGATGTGCTTCTTGTACTCGGCCCAGGTCGTTGCAGCGATCGTGCGCAGCGTTCCGCGTGCAAGTGCAGGCTTGAGCAGGTTGGCCGCGTCGCCCGTGCCGGCGGCTCCGCCGGCGCCGATGAGCGTGTGCGCCTCGTCGATGAACAGAATGATGGGCTTGGGCGAGGCCTGCACCTCTTCGATGACCTGGCGCAGGCGGTTCTCGAACTCCCCTTTCATGCTCGCCCCCGCTTGAAGCAGGCCAAGGTCGAGCGCGCGGAGCGAAACGTCTTTGAGCGAAGGGGGCACGTCCCCGTTGGCGATCCGCACCGCGAGTCCCTCGACGACCGCCGTCTTCCCGACGCCCGCCTCGCCAGTGAGGATGGGATTGTTCTGGCGGCGTCGCATAAGGATCTGGACGATCTGTCGAATCTCCTCGTCGCGGCCGACGATCGAGTCGAACTCGTTTCGTCGCGCGCGCTCCGTAAGGTCGACGCAGTACTTGCCGAGTGCCTCTTGCCGACCGAGCGCCGCCGGGGCGGGTGCGCCCGCGTCCTCTCGCGACGAAGCCTCCGGGCCTGGCGTCGCGCCCCCTGCCTCGGGAGAGCCTTGGGTGATCCCTTCCAGCCGCTCGACGAGATCGTCGGGCGAGACCTTCAAAAACTCCCGCGAGATCGCGGTGAGCGCGCTGCGCAGACTCGTCGTCTTGGTCATCCCGACAACGAGGTGTCCAACGCGGACACGAGACTGGTTGAACTTGAGGCTCGCGTACAACCAGCCCTTCTCGACAGACTCCTCCACCTGAACCGAGAGGTCGCTAACCGACGTGGATCCGCGCGGCAGCCGATCCAGCGCTTCGAGCAGATCGCGCGCAAGCCGCGCCGGGTCGAGCTCGTAGTGTCTCACGATGCGATGCAGGTCGGAGTCCGGCTGCTGGAGCAGCTGGTGCACCCAGTGGGAGAGCTCGACGTACCTGTTGCCGCGCAGCTTGCAGAAAACCGTCGCGCTTTCGAGCGAGCGGTACCCCAGCTCGTTCAGCTTTCCAAACAACGCCACGCGGCTTATGTCGGCCATGATCGCTTTGCCCTCCTCTCGTGTAAGGTCGTTGTGTCTTCGGCTCGCGACGGCACCCTCCGTGTCCGTCCCGACGTCGGGTCGATGAGCAGGTCCTGCCCGGCGGCGGGTGCCAGACCGATACGGGTCGTCCAGCCGAGTCGGCTCCCTCCTCCGAGACGCATGGGCGCGGTCGCCTCGGTGCCGAGGACGAGGCGAACGTCCCAGTCCCACTCGTCGTTCGTGTAGAGTCGTACGAGGGCGGAGAGCACGCCGAGCATCTCCGAATTCGGCAGCGTCCGCTCGAACTCATCAGGCGAAAGCGGGCCAAAGACAATTCGAAACTTGTGATTGCGCGACCAGACGCGATTACCGAGGACCGCTGTCCGGCTTAGAGTGCCCGTTTCGCGTGAGATGCCGAGCTCCCAGCGGCCTTCGACGGGCACGTCGATCCATTCCCCGACGAACTCCTCTATACGCGTCGGGAGGTCGAAGTAGTCCGCAACGATATCGCGAAGCCCCTCGGCATTCCTCGCGGCGGACGCAAAGCGGCTCGCGTACGCGAGCTTCGCGCGGTCGGGAAAGGCGTCGCGACCCTGACTTGAAGGGAGCCCGAGACCAAAAAAACTCCCGATGTACCTGGCGAACCGGTCCTGGTCCTCGCGATCGAGCGCCGCGGTGGGTCGCGTTTGCGCCCAGGCGCGATGAAAGAGAAGAAGCATGCGGTGATGGAAAATGTTGAGCAGCCTAGTGAGCGTCGTATCCCCGACGTGCCGAGCCCGCTCCCGCGCGTATTCGGTGACATGGCTCGGCAGGGGTCCATGCGGCCCCCAGAGGCCCAAGAAGCTGACGAGGAGCTCGGCGGGGGCTCCGTTGCTCGGCGGTTCGAAGCCCGCGACGGCCGTGGGCTGAAAGCTCGACGAGGGTGTCTGGCCAACACGCAACGGCTCGTCCGCCGGCCGCACCGCCTCGCCAAGGCGCGCCGCGGACGGAAAGGAGGCCTCGAACCGCCGCAGCGCGACGTGGAAGTCGAAGCTGCCGGGGTCGCGTGCCAGCCTTTCGAGCCAGCTCAGGTCGCGGGGCGCCGGCCGATCCGCGGTGGCCATCGCACGATCTCCCCCCGCTGCATGCCTCGCAGCACGGTCTCGGCAAACGAGTTGATCGAGACGTATTTGCTAAAGAAGCGATCCAGCACGAGACCAAGGAGCACGACGCTCGTCCCCTCGAACGCCGACTCGTCGCATTCGAGGGTGATCTCGATGCCGCGCGCGAAGCTGGCGGGGCCATCGAACGGTAGCCTCCTGACCTTTGGCCGACCCACCGCTGAACGAATCCCCTCGATTTGCCTGCGCGTGCCTGTATCGCTGAGGTCCGCGTAAAGCTGCAAGAGGTCGCGCAAGGCCGTCGCGCCGCCGCCGTCGGCTGCGTCGGTCAAGGACAGATAGTTGAGCGAGAGGTGATTGATGAGGCGCCAGGTCCTGTCACCCGGCGGATGGGATGGGTGCGGCGGCGACGGTCCGGCCACGCAGCGCACGGACTCGACCGGAGCCCCGGTTTCGACGAAGAAATCCGTGGGACCCTCGTCCACCGGCATCCGCAGAGGCAAATCGCGATTCGTGCAGAGCGTCCTCACCCCGAGTTGCTGGAGGTTGGAGCCGTAGGGTCCCTCGCGCCCGTCGACCAGCGAAACGAAGATTTCGCCTCCCACGTAGCTGGAGCGCGGCCCCTGCAATTGCTGCCGCGCGGAGAGCCGGCGAGACCGTCGGTGGACGGTGAAGTACGCGGGATCTTCCGTCATGTCGGTCGTCGAGTGGCACGTGTAGAGCGGGACGAAGTGACGCTGCGCGTCTCCTCTCGGACCGAATCCCGTCACGTCGAGCACGGACTGCACCTCGAAATCCATGGGGCGCGTTCGGTCCGCAACGACATGGCACTCGTGATCGCGATCGCTCAGATGGATCCGATCGGCCATCTTTGGAAAGAGGTTGATCGCTGGCGCGCAGAACAGCGCAAGGTGCCCGGGGTTTATCGCCGTTTCGACGGCTGGCTCGTGTCGATCCAGCGCGATTGCGATTTCGAGCTCCTGGCCCCGGCACTGGCGGACGGCAGGCCCCAAGTTGACCAGCGTTGCGAAGAGGAAGCGGTTGGGAAAAGCGAAGTACTCGTGCAGCAGCCGATAGCCCTGAAAGGAACGCGGTCCGCACGGAAGGAGCGCCTCCAGGTCATCGAAACCGACCGGCTGAATCGCAGCCCCGGTCACCCATGACGTCGTCCCTGGTTCGCGCACGGCCACCCCCACGCTTCCGCAGAGCAGCAGCTCGAAGAGGCGAAGCGAGAGGGCGTCGTTTCCGCGCACGAACAGGGTGAGAGCCTCGACACTGAGCGCCGAGAATGGCAAACCATTCGTGGTACGCAGCCGCGCTCGCAGTGTTCCCTTCACACGCGCCCTCGACGGAAAGCGCAGCTGCCCGAGGTCCCCTGTGTACGCCGGGTGTGTCAGCCCGGTGAGCTCCACGGGCCACAGCGTTACCTCGTGACCCGTGCGGTACTGGCAAGCCGTCACCTCGCCCGGACGGACGTTGCCGAGCAGCGAGGTTCCGCGTGGGAGGACGAAGCCGTCGCTCAGCGCGCCTTGCTTCGGATCCGGTTTGAACTGCACGACGGCCATCGACGGCGTCGGACCGAGATAGTGCGGGCAGAGAGCCTCCAGCAGCTGCTCGGTGAACCTGGGGAACTCCGCGTCCATCTTGAGCTGAACGCGCGCAGCGAGAAATGCGAAGCCCTCGAGGAGGCGCTCCACGTAAGGGTCGGCGCACTCGAACGCGTCGAGCCCCAGTCGGCCCGCAACCTTCGGAAAGGCCTTGGCGAACTCACCGCCGAGATCCCGCATGTAGCGGAGCTCCCGGTTGTAGTACTCGAGCAAACGCGCATCCAAGTCATTGCTCCGCGGTTAGTTCTACCACCCGCGCTTCGCCGTCCTCGAGGTTCAGGTCGGTCCGCAAATAAAGGCGCAGCGGCACGGGCTGCGACCAGAGCTCCGCCTCGATGGCGAAGGACAGCGCGTTCGGATTGCACTGCTCGTCGTCTGCCAGAACCTGCACTTTGACCGTCTCCCGGAGCAACCGCGGTTCGAAATCCCATATCGCCTGGCGCAAGAGGCGAACGAGAGCTACCGGATCGACGCCGGAAGCGGTGCGGCCCGCGAGGTCAGGAATTCCGTAATTCAGCGTCGAACGTTCGACCTCGGGGTACTCGGACAGATCCGTCACGGTGGCGAGGTTCGACGTATTGAACAGCCAGGTGAGGTCGCGGCGAACGCTTTCCCTGAGGCGCTGCGGAGACAGCACGCGCAGCTCGGCACCTTCGTGGCGCTTGCCCGGCTCCTCGTCGGTCAGCCGATCGAGCAGCGAGGGCTGCAGCCTCTCTCTGGGCGTCAGCTCTGCCACGAATCGCTCCGCGTTCCGTCTCCGGATGCCTTGACACGACCCCCGCGCACAGAAGTCAGCCTGCCGCCTTCGAGGACGGAAGCTTGGAGACGAGGCGCAGAGACACGGTGAGCCCCTCCAGCTGGTAGTGGGGACGAAGAAAGAACTTCGAAGTGTAATATCCCGGATCGCCCTCGAGCTCCTCCACCACGACCTCGGCGGCTGCGAGCGGCTTGCGCGCCTTGGTCTCCTCGCTCGAGTTCGCCGGGTCTCCATCCACATATTGCGTGATCCAGCCCTGGAGCCAGCGCTCCATTTCGGCGCGCTCCTTGAACGCGCCAACCTTGTCGCGGACGATGCATTTCAAGTAATGCGCAAATCGACACGTGGCGAAAAGGTACGGCAGCTTCGCGGCGAGGGCCGCGTTCGCCGTCGCGTCCGGGTCATCGTAGACCGTGGGTTTCTGCAGAGACTGCGCGCCGATGAACGCTGCAAAGTCCGAATTTTTCTTGTGAATGAGCGGCATGAAGCCCGCCTTCGCGAGCTCGGCCTCACGCCGGTCGCTGATCGCAATTTCCGTGGGGCAGGTCATGTCGACGCCCCCGTCATCGGTCGGGAACGTGTGCGTAGGCAGCCCGGGGACCGCTCCACCCGACTCGATGCCACGGATCCGCGAGCACCAGCCGTAGAGCTTGAAGGACCGATTGATGTTCACCGCCATCGCATAGGCGGAGTTGGCCCAGGTGAATTTGTCCGTTCCGGGCCCGCCCGTGTCCTCTTCGAAATCGAACTCTTCGACCGGATTTGACTTTGCCCCATAGGGCGTCCGCGCGAGAAACCGCGGCAGCGCAAGCCCGAGATACCTCGCGTCCTCGGATTCCCGAAGCGAACGCCACGGTGCGTACTCGGGCGTCGTGAAAATCTTGGTGAGATCACGCGGGTTACTGAGCTCTTGCCACGACTCCATTTGAAAGAGCGATGGCGCGGTGCCTGCGATGAAGGGCGCGTGGGCTGCGGCCGATATTTTTGACATTTCGCCGAGAATTTCCACGTCCGGCGGGCTGTGATCGAAGTGGAAATCGCCCACAAGGCAGCCATAGGGCTCCCCTCCGAGCTGGCCGTACTCGTGCTCGTAGAGCTTCTTGAACAAGGGACTCTGGTCCCAGGCCGTTCCCTTGAAGCGCTTCAGCGTTTTTCCAAGTTCTTTCTTGGAAATGTTCAGCACCCGAATCTTCAGCATCGAATCGGTTTCGCTGTTGTTCACGAGGTGATGGAGTCCTCGCCACGCGCCTTCGAGCTTCTGAAACTCTTCGTGGTGAAGAATCTCGTTCACCTGCGCCGTCAGCTTTGCGTCGAGCTCGGCTATCAGAGCCTGGATATTTTGGACCGTGTCACTCGACGTGAGCTTCGTGCTCCCCAGCGCTTGCGCGGCCAGCGTGTGGATCGCCGACTGCACGTCTTTCTGCGCCTGGTCGGTCTGTGGCTTGAATTCCTTCGTCAGCAGCGCGGCGAATTCGTTCCCCTCGGCCGGTGCGGCCTGGGGGACCGCTTGCGTCTCTTGTTGTTTTTCTGCCATGGGGTCACTCGCTCTTCTTCGGTTCTTCGTCGGAGTGGGGCTTCGGAGCCGCGGCCAGCGACTGCAGAAGCGCCGGATCTTTGAGCAGACGACCGACGAGCTCCTCGGCGGCCGACTTGCCATCCATGTACGTGAGGAAATTGGCGAGCTGCGATCGAGCCTCGAGCAAGTTGGCGAGAGCGGGCACGTGGCGCGCGATCGCTGCGGGCGAAAAATCCTCCATGCTCTCGAAGGTCAGCTCGACGTTGAGGTTGCCCTCGTTAGTCAACGTGTTCGGCACTTGCATTGCCACTCGCGGCTTCATCCCTTTGAGCCGGTCGTCGAAGTTGTCGACCGAAACTTCGAGGAAGCTGCGGTCGGCGACAGGCGGCAAGGGCTCGGAGGGATTTCCCGAGAGATCGGCGAGCACGCCCATGACGAACGGCAGCTGGACTTTCTTCTCCGCGCCGTAGGCCTCCACCTCGTACTCGATCTGAACGCGCGGCGCGCGGTTCCGAGCGATGAACTTCTGGCTACTCATGTTCCGTCCTCGCCGTGGGTTGATCAGTCGCCTTTTTTGCCCGCAATCGTTTGAATGGTGGACAAGCCGTCGGGCACCATGTCCTTGACGATGTCGAGGAACGACATGGTCACGAGTCGCTTGCAGCGCTCGAGAAGCAGCGGCACCGGGCTCGAAGGCTCATGGCGAGCATAGTACGCGCAAACGGCGTCCAACGCGCGGACAACCTCTTCGCGCGACCGCGGCTCGCCACGAACGAGAGGGTCGCTGGCGGGCCTGTCTTCGCGCTCGCCATCCAATTCCGGAGGAGCACCTCCGGCATCGATTTGCGCCTTCAGCGTAAGGCTCGCTTTGGCAAGAAGGCGACGCAGATCACTGAAATCGGGCCCCGCCGAGCCGGCGTGCGAAATCCAAAGGGCTTCGAGCTCTTCGGCAGCCTGGCCGCAGCGTTCCGCCGCATGAGCCGCGGCGACGACATCGTTTGCCGGTACGTCCCTCAATGAAGACGGGCGGGGCGTCGGTGGCGCGCCGTCTTTTTGGTTTGCGACCCCCTCGACGTCGCGCAGCGTAATGACTCCCGAGACTCTCGATTTCACGAGGGGAGCCACACGAATGGCCTGCAGCATGTCTCGGTGAGTCAGGGATGCCATGGCATTGATTCGCGCCGTCGGATCGTTGTCGTCCTCCTCGATCCGAGGGTGAAGTACGGCCCAGTACTCCCCCACGAGCTGTCGCACCAGGGTCAGGCCTTCGGCGAGTCCCGCGAAGCCATCGGTGGCCAGCAGGGCCCGCGCCAGCTGCGTCGCTACGCGCAGATCTTTGCTCACGGTCAGGAGCGCGGCTGCTTTCTCGATGACCGACGGCCAGTCGGGCCCCTCGGCCGGGACAATCGTCTCACCCAATTGCCGTTCGGCGCGGCCCTGGGCTGCCCGATCCAACGCGGCATACTCCGCCGTGTACTCGAGATTGGGGCCTCCCGGACCCTCCAGCGCGGCCGGCCGCAAGAGCGACTGCGTGTCCAGCATGCCTATCCCGAGCCGCACGCGCGCGGGCCGCGCGGCACGGGGCCGCCACCCGCACGTTCGACCTGCAGCAAAGACCCCGCCCTCACCACCATCGCCGGCAGTTAGCGACGAGTGGCAATGTGTTGTCAAGAGAGGGGCTCCAGCGTTTCGAGCGGGGGTCGCGGGAGGCGCCGGCTTCCGATGCGTGCCGTGTTATAAACGCGGCATGGGAGGGTGGTCTGGCTCCGGTAGCCCTCCTAGAACGCCCGCGGACGAGTTGTTCCGTCGCAATCTGCGCGAAAACGTCGATCACTGGCTCCAACGTCTACGGATACCGGAGGGTCGTACCCCGCTCATCCACCCGGAGCTGGCGCGCCAGATTGCGCGGGAGGCGGACCAACTGTGCGCCATCGCGCGAACGCACGGATGCATAGGCATCGCGCAGCAGCTGCAGCAGCTCCAGCGGGTCGCAACGGAGTCTCCCGCCGCGCTCCCCGAGCTGGTCAGTCTGCTCCTCCAATCATTGGATTGGGACCGGCAGAATCCGGACCCACCGCGCGGCTCGGCGCCCCACGCGACCGTCGCGATGGCCGGCGCGCCGCGTGGCGCGGCAGACCGACCGGGGCTCGGATCGACCCCCTTGCCGCCGCTGCTCGATGGTAGTGACGCCCGGATCCCGGGGCCACAGCCCGTAGGCTTGGACGCGCGAACGATGGACCCACGAGCGCGAGACCCCGGATCGAAGGCGTCGGAGCCACCGCGCCCATTGGGGTCGCGGTCCGAGGGCCGGTCCGACGCGTCGGTGCTACCAGACCCGGTGGCAGCCCCGGCAGCCGCACCCAAGTTTCTGTTCAGGAACATGCTGCGCCTGCAAACGTCTTGGAAGAACAGCCCGCCGGGCGCTCGCGAAGGAGCGAGAGAGCATGCCGAAGGCAGGGGAAACCTTGCCCCGAACGAATGGATCCCCGAGCAGAGGCCTCCTTCGGGACCACCAAGGCTCTCTCCCATTCCGACCCCGCCTCCGGGGTGGATTCCGGAGCAGAGGCCTCCTCCGGCACCACCAAGGCTCTCTCCCATTCCGATCCCGCCCCCGAGGAGGCGCTCCTCCCTTCCGTCTCCCAGCTCGTCGCCGCCGCGCGTCGGGCCTCTGCCGCAAAGAGTTCCTCGCCGGCCGCGAACGACGGTCCCCTCCTGGGTCTTTGCTCTCGCGGCGGGGGTTGCCGTCGCAGCCCTCGCGATCGTCGTCGTCGTGTTCCTTTGGCCGGGACCAGGCCCACTGCCTCCGCTCCGTGAGGTTGTGGGCGATCCCCATGCGACGGTCGCGGCATCCAAGGACGCCTCCGTTCTGGAGACGAAGGATCCAGTGGTTCAAGCCGTGCACCAGCAAGGGCAGGAGACCGCTGAGCTGCATGCGCTAATCGAACAACAAAGCCGACTCATCGCCGCGTGCCGCGTCGACCCGACCCGGTGCGATAAATGGACGCGAAACGCCGTGGATCTCGCTCCGTTCGATGCGGCAACGTTCGTCCCGTCTTCCGAAAACGCGCAGCCGCTTGCGGCGTGGCTTCAGCGGCTGAAGCTGCCCCTGGACTTTCCTGCAAAGGACGACCCCGCGGTGCGCGCGTTTTTTGGTTACAGCGCCAAGCACCCCACGGGTCACGCGAGCATGCAGCTCAAGATCTTCAACTGCGCAAAGTACGACGACGTTTTCGACGCGACACTGGTCAAATATGGCGCACCGAGCTGGCTGAAAGCGGTCGTGTACCAGGAAAGCGCTTGCAACCCTCTGGCCGGTTCGCATGCAGGAGCGAGGGGGTTGTGGCAGTTCATGGCGGAATCGGCCCGAGCGTATGGATTGCTGGTGAACGAAAAAGGGGACGTCGACGAGCGATTGAGTCCGGTCAAGTCAACCGAAGCCGCGATTCATTTCCTCACCGATCTGCGCAGCAAGCTCCACGCCTGGGATCTGGCGCTTGCGGCGTACAACATGGGCCCGTACGGGTTGACGTTTCGCATCGCGCAGATCGCGCAGGCTGGGCGCAGCGCCGGTTTCTGGGATTTGCGCCGGGGCGATCTTCTTCCGAAAGAGACGGCGGACTACGTGCCCGCGATCGAGGCGTACGCGATCATCCTGGAGAACGGGCCGCAGCTCGGATTTCCTCGGGATCGCCCTGCCCCGGAGAGCATCACCGAGCTGACTGTCAAGCCGGGAACCCGCCTGAGCCTCGTCGCTCGTGTTGTTCGAACCAGCACGACCAAGATCAAAGAATACAATCTCGATTTCCTTGGCGACAGTGTCCCCGCGGGCGAGACGGCCGTACGCGTTCCGCTCTCGGTAGACCAGGCCCTCAAGGTGCAGCAAGAGCTCGACAACTGGCCGTCCGGTGATGCGAGAGACACCTGCCCGCCTCCAGACTACGTTTGGGGGTCGAGTGATTTCGAGACGAGCGTCTACGCCAAAAGGTGCGACCCGCCGCTGTCCGGACGCTGACCCCCGGTAATGGGTCGGGGGCCGGCTCCTCAACGTGCGCCGTGCTGCGATCGTCAGCTCGCTTTGCCGGTTTGCACGTTGAATTTTTGGGAGATTGCGGCCTTTTTGGCCCCCTTGGCGTCTTGAGGGACATAGTCGAATTGGACCTCGCCGAAGGCGAGCCGGACCTCCTCCTTGGGCTGGGTGTCGCCACCCGAATGAATCAGCTTGTGGTACGTGACGTTCACCCCCTTCATCGTAACGACGACGAAGTCGACGTTGGCAGGACCACCTGTCTTGGTGAGGGTCATGACCGCGCTGTCGACGTGCTTGCCCGTGCAGACGTAGGAGAAGAGGACGGGCGACGCCGTACACGGATTCTTCGTGATCGTGAGCTCGTGCACCTTGGCCTTGCCGCTCCCTCCGCCACTTCCGGTGGCGATGGTGCTGTTGTTCTCGGCGCCGAAATCGCATGACAAGATGTCCATGTGGCCTTTGAAGCCGTCGTGCGCTGACTCGCCCGTTACCCCGTCCAGTTTTAGATGACCGTGCATTTCAGCCATGGGAAACTCTCTTTCGTTCTCTCCGCCGCGACCGACCGGAGGTTAGGAATCGACTGCGTTTGGTGGACCCAGACGTCAGCACGTGACTTGCGCGTCGAGGAGGTCTTTTTCCGGTCTCGTGCCTCCCCGCCGACAAGAGTGCGAGGGGCAAGGTAGCGCGACAGCCGGTCTCGTGCCGCGATCTTTGTCGATGCAAACGCCGGACTTGTTATCCGAAGCCTAACCGGCAAAGTCTGGCCCGCGGCCTCTTCGGGCGTGGCCGGGAAGTCGCTCTTCCTGGTGAGGCGCGCGGCATGATAGAAAGCGCCGCGCAGCGAATGAACGCACCCGACGTCGCACGCACGCCCGCTGCGTCTCTCAAGGTCCAAGCCGATGTCGCATAAGCCAATTTGGGCAGAGGGCCTTTTCGTCAGCCAGCACCACTTCCAGGCGCAGGACGTCTATCACGAAGGTCTGCTACGCGAGCGACTCGGAGCGCTGCATCGCTTCGACTGGGGTGTCCTGGAGCTCGAGATCGACGAGCGCCTCCTGCAGGCTGGCCAGTTCCGCCTGCGCAAGCTCGCCGCGGTCTGGCCAGATGGGCTCGTCGTCCGATGCGGTGCCCCCTCGGAACCCGCGACTCCGGAGCCTCGGGCCTTCGACGGGCTGTTCACGCCGGATGCCACTCATCTGGACGTGTTCGTGGGAATAGCGACCGAGAGCACGTCGGCGAATGTGGCCAGCCCCGACGAGCCCGCTGCATACCGAAGATTCTCGCGCGTCGCGCAGAGCGTGGCCGATTTCAATTCCGGTGCCGGCGTGCAGGAGGTGGAGGTTGCCGAACCGAACCTCCGCATCTTCTTCGGGAAAGAGCGACAGGAGAAGGTGTCCTTGTTGCCTGTCGCCCAGCTCGCGCGCCAATCGGGGGGGAAGATCATCGCGCGAGACAACTTCGTCCCGCCCGTGCTCAGCGTCACCGCCGCGCCGTTCCTTACGAGCGGTTTGCACCGCGTCCTGGGCGCCGTGACGGCGCGCCAACGCGAGCTCTCGGCAGCGAGGAAGCAGCGAAATAGTACGAATATCGCCTTTCACTATGCCGATGCGCGCAGGTTCTGGCTTCTGCATACGCTCAACGCTTCGATACCTACGCTCACACATCTCCTCGATACCCAGAAAGCCCATCCAGAGGAAGCCTACCTCGCCCTCACGACCCTCATCGCTCAGCTGGGCACGTTCGCTGCGGACGCGGATCCCACGACCCTGCCGCGATTCAACTATCTCGAGCTGGGCGAGGTCTTCGAGCATCTCTTCGCGCGGACGCTCTCGCTTCTCGCGCAGGGAATCGACGAGTCTTACGTCGAGCTGCCTCTTCAACGGCGGCAGGACGGCATGTTCGTCGGAAGACTCCCCGAGCCTCGGCTCGCCAACCATGAGCTCTTCATCGCGGTGAAATCCGCCCTGCCCGAACAAGTGGTGCGAGAGCGCGTTCCCCAGCTCCTCAAGATCGCTGCGTGGGATCACATTTTCGAGGTCGTGAAGCAAGCGCGCCACGCCGTGCGAGTGGAGGTGGAGTGGAATCCCTCCGGCGCGTTACCGGTAAAGCCAGGCCTTTGTTTCTTCCGTGTGCGGCGCGAGGGTCCCTTCTGGGAGGAAATCGCGAAGAGCTGCACCATTGCCCTCTATCTTCCCGTAGACGACGACTGGAAAGACGTGTTGTGCTACGCGTTCGCCATCAGCCCGGAGCAATTGCGCTGAGGCGCGCACGATGGGCGTCGTGAACGCGGTCTACTTGTCGAGCGCAGAAACGCTGATTGCAGCGCTCCGTTTCAACCTCGAGAAGGATCCGCCTCCACCCGAGCGCTTGCGCGCCGAGATGCTGGGCAATTTGCAGAAGATGGTCGCGGACTGCCGCGCGAGGGGCGTGGCGGAAGCCGACGTTCAGGCAGCCCACTACGCGCTCGTGGCGTTCATCGACGATTGTGTTCTCAAGTCCAACTGGGCCGGTCGAGCCGAATGGATGAACAACCCGTTACAGCTGCAGCTGTATCATGAATACACTGCAGGCGAGAACTTTTTCTCCTGCATGAACAACCTTCTGCAGTACCCGAGAACGCCCGCGGCGCTGGAGGTCTACTATCTTTGCCTGACACTCGGCTTCACCGGTGCCTTGCCGATCGCAAGCAGCCAGGCGTACGTCGATGCCGCACGCGCGAAATTGTCGGCAATGCACCTTGGGATGGCCATCGCGCCGCACGCCTTGCCCCCCGACCACCATACGCTGACGAAGCCTCGCCCTCCCGTCCTTTGGGCGCTTGGGCTGAGCTCCCTTCTGGTGGTGGTCTTCGGCCTCATCCTTCTCGGCTGGTCGTTGAACCGGACGCTGTTGGGTACGCAGCGCGACCTCGCCGCCGAGACCGCACGGGCCAGGGCCACCACGACGGAGCGGTGAATGCGCTGGCTCGCAATCGTCTTCGTTGCGCTCCTGCTGCTTGCCGCATGGCTGGTTGGAATCTTCGCGCCGGACCTTCGGTGGATCCCCGAATTGACGACCGGCTTCGTCGCCATCCTAGTGGGTACTTTCTTTTTCGCGCGCTGGCTTCGAGCGCGGCTGACAGCCCGCGCGATCGAGCGTTCGCTCCTGAAGGAGGCATTGGCCGCCGGTCCGGAGTCGCGGCCCGAGATCGTGGCTCTTCGGTCGGAGATGACACGGGCCGTCGCCGCGCTCAAGCGGGGTGCGGCAGGCCCAGCGCGTGGGCGGAACGCGCTGTACGCGCTGCCCTGGTACGTCATCATCGGTCCGTCGGCCGCCGGGAAGACGACCGCTCTTGCGCGCTCCGGATTGTCCTTCGTTTCAAACGTAGCAGGTGCTCCCAAAGTCCGCGGGACAGGGGGGACTCGGAATTGCGATTGGTGGTTTGGCCAGGAAGCCATTCTTCTGGATACGGCCGGCCGATTCGCCACAGAGGAGGACGACCGTGACGAGTGGATGGCCTTTCTCGACACGATCGGCCGCCTGCGCCCAGAGCGACCTCTCGATGGTCTGATCGTAGCTGTCAGCGCGCCCGATATCCTCGCCGCCAGCGAGGACGAGCGCGAAAGTCTCGCTGCAAAACTGCGCGACCGTCTCGACGAAGTGCTCGATCGCCTCGAGATCGTGCTGCCCGTGTATCTCGTCCTAACCAAGGCGGACCTCGTTGCGGGTTTCGTGGAGTTCTGGTCCGATCTTGCCAAGCCCCAACGCGCCCAAGTGTGGGGCGCATCTTTTGCCGTGAACGATCCGAGGCAAGGCGACATCGGACGGGCGGTCGAAGCCGAGTTCGACGGCCTCGTCGAAGCGCTCCATTCCCGCTTGCTTAGGCGTCTGCCTCACGAGAGAAGCCCCGAGCGGCGTGCGCGGCTCATGCAGTTTCCGCTCGAGTTTGGCGCCCTCCGTGCCCCGTTGACGCACTTCATAGAAAGCCTATGTCGCCCGCGACTCGAGAAGGACGCCCGGCTTCTTCGAGGGTTCTACTTCACGAGCGGTACCCAGGTGGGGCGTCCGGTGGATCGCGTGCTCGCCGGAATGCAGCGCGCTTTCGACTTGCGAGGTGCGCAGTCGGTACTCCGACCGGCCGAGGGGGAGACGCTCAGCTACTTTCTGACGGACGTGTTCCGATCGGTCATTTTGCCCGATCGGAACCTGGCGACCCGTTCGGCCGCGGGTACGCAGCGCCGCTCTCGTCGGGAGCTTCGCGCCGGGATCGTGACCTTGGGCCTAATGGCTTTCGCGGTTCTGCCTGCGCTGGTGAGCTACGTCCGCAACCTTGGGCTTGCGCGCGCGGCCGCGTACGCCGTCGGCTCATTGCGCAGCGCCGAGCCAGGCTCGCTAGCAGGGACGGCTGGCGACCCCCTCGAGGGGATGCTGGACACTCTGGATCGGCTCGATGGCGAGGCGACGGGCTTCGCCATTCCTGGGTGGTTCGGGCCGCGCGCTGCCCGCGAGCTTCGCGGTCCGTTGAGAGACGCCTACGTAGCGCGGATCCATGCGGCCCTTCGTCTCCGGCTGGCACCACGGCTCGAGGATCAGCTTTCCAGGAGCGCCGTCTCGCCGAGCCTTCCCGATTCGATCAACAGCCCCGAGGACAATACCGCTCTGCGTCGCGCGTACGACACGCTCAAGCTCTACACGACGCTCGTCGATCCAAAAGGGCACGTCGACCCGGCATGGACGCCCGAATACCTGGCAAACGCGTGGGCACAGACTCTGGCCGCCAACCGGGTGCCGGACGACAGGCTCAGAAGGCACGCCGCCAACTACCTGGTTGCGCTCGAGAACGATGCCAGCCGCGACCTCCGATGGCCGCCCGAGCCGGCCAAGGGGTTGCGACGGCACTTGAAGGCCGCGGGGCTAGAGGCGGCGCAACTGCCCTATCACTGGGCACTTCGGCGCGCATATGGTCAGGACCCGATCGTCGAAACAGACATGGGCGATGCCGAATCTCTCAAATATCTCCAGTTCCCATATGGAAACGTTTTGATGGATGCGATTTATACTGGCAAAGGGTGGCTGAAAATTCGCGACGTCCTCGACGTGCCACTGCCGCGGAACGCTCGTGTCGAACCATGGGTGCTGGACGATGTCACCATACCCGAGGACGAAACCGCCCTCAGGGCGCAGCTGCGAAGACAGTATTACGACGAATATTCTTCCGCCTGGATGGACGTCCCGGCGCTCACCGGAACGCGACACTCGCTCCTCGACAAGTGCACGGTCAAGCGTCCACCGAAAGGTGCATCGGCCTCGGCAGTCAAGAACGAGCTGATGGCGCTGAAGGGGCCCAAGGGCTTTTACCGTACGCTTTTCGGTTACTTCAGGGACGGCGCCGTGGGTGACGCGCCGCAGCAAGGCCTTCCGCTCGGCATCTCGCTCCGCAGCGCGGAAGGATGCGGGAGCAAGCTGCTCGGAGTCCTCAAACCAGATGCTGCAACGCCCTTGATCGAGCAGTCCCCCGTTCAAAAGCGGTTTCAACCTTTTCTTGCCTTTGCTGGCGCGCTGAAAGACGAAAAGGCTGGCGATCCGCCGCTCGATAAATACCTGAGTGAGCTGGAGAAGCTGACGCTCGTTTTGGAGGCGATTGGGTCGTCATCTGGCGGCGACGCCGACAGTCAGATCGCGATGACACAGCACGCGATCGAGAGTTTGCTCACGTCCTTCGTGGAGCCGACGAGGAGCAAGCTGGCGAGCCTTCTCATGACGCCCGTCCAGATGACGAAGGAGCCCATGAAGGCACCTATCAGTGAGAATTGGGCGGCTGTCTACGATTTCTGGCATCAGCAGCTGAGCGCTCACTGGCCTTTTGCCGCGGCACCGACGGTCGCGAACTTCGAAGATTTCAAGGCGTTTGCTCAGCCCACGACGGGGCTTTTGTGGGACTTCGCCGCTAAGTTCAAGGGCGTCGAAAGGGTGGCCGATCATTACGTCGCACGGTCCAATGCAGACCCGCCAGTGCGCGACGAGCTCATCAAGTGCCTAGATGATGCGAGGGAGATTTCCGACGCTTTTTTCGGCCCGGATGGCGGACTGAAGATCGCGGTTTGGGTCGGCTGGTCCGGGTCCGAAGTCAGCGAAGCCAGGATGCTCCTGGGCAAGAAGCCGACTCCGCTCTCGAGGGAACAGTGGTCTCCCGTGATATGGGCGGGCGAGAGCGAAGTGACACTCGAATGGATTCAAGGCGGGCTTCCGCAGGACGTCCGCGGGCACGAGTCCTTTGCGTTGCACGATCTCTTCAGAGTCCTCGGTGGCCTTCGGCCGGCGGGCTCCGGAGTGTACGTGGTCCAGGCTCCTCCTCTCACGGTGAAAGTCCGTGCGCTGGGCGAAACGGATTCACTGCGCCCGGACTTCTTGAGCCGGCTGCGATGTCCGCCCGCGATTTATTAGGGTGGTCCCGTGAGCATATGGCGATCCCAGGCGGCCCTGCTCGGTAAGACGCGCTGGCGCTTGGAGTTTCTGCGAACGTCTGGACTGTCGCCCGAGCTCCACTCGTTCGATGAGTGGCTCTTCAAGAATGCTTCAGCGCTGCCAGATGACGGTGTGGCAGACAGCGGCTTTTCGGAGCGCGCCGCGTACGGCTTTCTGATGCAGACGGATGCACCCGGCCAAACGTTCACCGGAATCGCCGGTGTCATCGGCCCAAGCTGTGATCAGGCGGGGCGGTCATTTCCACTCGCGCTCGCAACCCCGGTGACGATGGGTCCGCAAGTGGCCAGACACCCAGAGATTGCGCCGATCGTTCTGGAGTCATACTGGCAAGCCGCGAGCGAGATGCTGTTCACCTTGCGCGCGGTCCCGCCGGAAGCCGGAGACCGAAGCCTCGAGCGGCTCACCGAAGCTCCCACTGAATCCGCCACGGGCGCCTTCGATGCGTATGTCGATTGGGCGCGTCACATGAGAGTCGGCGAAATGGCGGCGCTCCTGGAGCGGCCCGTCTCCTGGCTCGACCGTGCGGTCCGGTGGATCGCGGACGCAGTTGCGACACCCGCCCGGAACGGGCGGGCGGCAAGCGCGCACGCGATCCGTGTCCCCCTCGGCAGAGCAGGCGGTGGCGCGCTCTGCTTCTGGCTCCACGTCATACGGCGGGCGTCCTTCTCGCCAGCGCGTGCTCCGAGCTTCTTCTGGTCGCACGACGGCCGAGGGGGCGACGCGCTGCTGTTCCTCCGAGCTCCCGACGAGAAAACGCTTGCCACGCTCTGGCGCGTCGGGGGCGATGACCAAGTCTGGGATTTGACGTCGCGCGAATGGCATCCCCAACATGGCCCGAGCGCCGAAGCACCGGAGGACGCCCAGCGAACTCTTTGGACGCTGCTACAGCAGCCTGCCGTAGCTTCGCGTGGCGTGTCCTGACGGATGTACTTCACCCGGGGTCGGCGCTAGGCTCGGGGCAGCATGGCGCACGGCTTTCGCGTTCGCTACTGGTCGGCGGATCAGGGCGTCAACGGGGAGCGCATCGCATACCACTTGCCGATGCGAATTGGCCGCAATGGCCTCAACCATGTCCAGATTTTACAGCCTTACGTCTCGGACTTTCATGCCGTCATTGAATTCGTCGACGGCCAGCTGACGGTTCGAGATTTGAACAGCAAGAATGGCGTGTTTGCGCCGTCCGGCAGCAGGCTGGAGCCAAATGTGCCAGCGGCCCTCGCGTCAATTGGCAACGCGTTCGTGCTGAGCGGTCTGTTGCAGGTCCAGCTCCAGGTATTCGAGCACGACCGTTCGCTCGGCGAGCGCCAGTCCGGCATGAGCGGAACCGTGCTCGGCAACCGCGCGGTGCTCGAAGCCGGACGGCCCGCATGGCCGGTTGCGGACGAGCCGCGGTACGGGACCCCGGCCGAGCCTCCCGCGGCAAGAGGGAGCTCGCCACCAGCGAGGCCGTCGTTTCCCGCCGGTTCGGCCGTCCCGCCGTGGCGCAACGCGCCCCGCGGTGAAACGCCGGCACATGTTGAGGCGTCGGGGCAGCCGCCATGGCAACCTAGGCGTGAAGACGCTTCGGCTCCAGGCCCGCACTCGGCGGGGGGCGAGGGCGTAGTGAGTCGAAGCACGCAGCATTTCCAGATGAGCGTCGAAACGATGGCGCTCATGGGTCTTCGCGAGCTCGCGCACTCACTCGTTCCCGGCGTTCCCCTGGAGACGACGGGCGATGTTGCCCGGTTTCTCACGAAACTGCATGACAGCGTAGAGGTCTTTTGCCGATGTTTCGTACCGCTGCGCGAAGGTTATGCCCAGTTCGTTTCTGACATGGACCTACGAAAGGCTGCTTCCCAGCGGTCGTTCAATCGTTCGGTGAGCGCGATGGCGGTCGAGATCGCGCGCGACCCGGCGGCACTCGCACTCGGTTTGCTCGACTGGCGAAATCAGGATTACGATGCCCCAGGAGTGGTTCAGGGGATTTTTGCGGATTTGATGATCCATCAATTGGCGCTCCTTGAGAGTGTCATGAAGGGCGTCAAGGCGCTGTTGGACGAGGTCTCGCCGGGCCGAATAGAACAGATTGTTCGGACGAAGAGGTCGGCTGGGCCGAGCGCGTTGCTAGGCCGCTACCGCGCTCTTTGGCGGGCTTTTCAGGCCCAATACGATGAGTTGACCAACGAGACCCGCACCTTCGAGGTCGTTTTTGGTCGCGACTTCGCAGCCACTTACCGGGAACACCTCGCACGTCAGCAGCGGACTGGGCACTGAGACGTTTTTTTCGTCGAGCGGCCGGCGTCACAACCGGCCGACGCGCGACCACAACGTATCCGAGGCGGGAACGAGCTCGCTGCCACGCAGCACGAAAATTCGATCGCCCTCGAACTTGCGGACCTCGTTGTCACGTGCGTCATGCAAGGAGAGCCTTTCCGTGAGGTGCATGGTATTTGCATCGAAGACTGGCCCCTCGGTCGTCAACCGCCAATAGACGCGTCCCAGGTCCTTCGATGTGCCAGCCTGGTATCGCTCGGTCAGCACCCGAAGAGCGACATGCAATTGGCCTCCCCCCGCTACGTACACCAGAAGGGCGCTCTCGCATTCGCTTCCGGCCGCAGCGTCGGCGCAGCTGTCGTCCCGGGCGAGCAGTACGGGCGCGGCATCGAGAAGAGCGAAGGCCAGCCGCGAATGACGCGTGCTGCCGCTGTACGCCCCAATTGCGTATACATCGAGCTCCGACGGTCTCGGCCTGACCAGCGCGAGCACGCCAGTAGACTTCTCTCCGGACGACGAGCCGCGCAGCCAGACGGCCTGAATTCCGCCTTCGCCGGGGGCGATCGTAGAATCCGTCGGAGCAAGGGCCAGCGCCGTCGATTTGCCGCTGCCGGGCGCGAGTCTCGTCTCGCCGACGCAGTCACGCGTCGAAGACTGGAGCGGAAAACCGAATCCGTTAAAGTCGGGAAAGAGAACGCTCCAGTATGCTTCGAGCCGCGGCGCCCCCCCTTCGGTCGTGTCCGTCGGCGCCAAGACCTTGCGGCAAATTGCGATCGGCACGTCGCGGCGGGCTCTATCTTCGATGCGCGACGAAACGACGGAGCCGCCACACCCGGTCGCGGCCGGCAGCAGAAGGCACGGAAGACCCAGCCACCAGGCAGAGCGCAACGTGCGCGAAAGCGGCTCGATCATGGCTAGAGCACCTCGAGATGGTTCGTGACCTCGAGCAGCTCGGGACCGAGACGGGACAGATCGGGGTCTTGGCTGACAACCTGCACGAGCACGACGCGACGAGTGCCCCGCAGAAGAATCTCGCGGCTCCTCGACGCAAGCGGCTGCTTTCGTTCGATGGTGTATGCGCGCCCCTGGTTTGTCGGCGTAGCCATCGGCACGCGCCAGCCCGTCGCCTTCGCGCCCGCGCCTGTGACGTCGTCCTCGTAACGGCGCTCGATCTCCGTCCACGAGGACTTGGGCGAATCACTTCGTTCGTAGATTGCGAACGAATAGCCTCTCGGGGAAACGTAGATGACGTATTCGTGACCGCGCTCGACGCTTGCGCCTCGAATCATCCAGGGAGCCGGCCGAGAAAAGCGCACCGCATCGTGCAACACGGACACACCGAGCGAAGGCCATTTCCCCGGTCCGGCAGCACCATCCAGCGGCGGATAGCGGACTTCGACCTCCGTGGACCGGCCGGGCGTCACGTCGACGGGCGCGACATTCACCGCGGAGGAGCCCGGGTCGAAAACTGTCGCGCTCCTCGCGGCACCTGAGCCCCCGCCGCAGGCGGTTGCCAGCACCGCCGCCAAAATCCCACCCCGCGCAAGCACCCGTCTTCCTTACCAGAGCAGCGGTGACACGGGCAACGAGAGCCGCACGCGCTCATGTCTTGGCGGTGTGATCAGTCGAGTTGATCAGGGCTCGCCATACGCACCGGGGATGACGAACACGTCGTCTGCGGCTGCGACCGTGAACGTGCCCCAACAGGCGAGCTTCGTCGTCGCCGCGAAGGCGATGTCATCCGAGGTCGAGCTATTGGGCCAAGCACTGCGACGTTGCCACGATGCACTCCCCATGCGCCGGGTCCGCGCTGGAGAAGGGCTTCGTACAACGCACGACCAGCGTCATCACCGTTCGCAAGTACGGCTACGCGCAAGGCGACCGGCTCCGCGAAACCCGGCACGTTCACGAAAACGTAGTGGAGCTCCGGGTTTTTCGGATCGACTTGCTGCCTTTGCGCCTGAACTTCGAAGTGCTGGCCTTGCAGAAAACGCACGACACTTGCCTCATTCAAGGTCGCATACTCGGGCTGCAAGTCGAACTGATCGCAGACGGCCGGCCGGAACCGCAGCGAGCCCAAGTCGGGGTCAGCGCTGCGGCCAGTCGCAACCACTTGCTGTCTCCAGTCGACGTTCGGCGCCAACCTGGGCTCCTGGCGGGTACAGGCCACCAGGATCATCCCGGTCGAAAGGCAGAGGCGATGCACTCGAAAACCCTAAGCGCATCGGCTGTGAAAAGGAACGGGCAGTGCGGCGTGGGGCTCCGGACGGGACTCCGTGTCGCGTTCGGCAGGGCACCCGTTCGTCTTCGGATCACGGGTCTTCAGGCCCGGTTCTCGAGGACACGCGTCGTTGCTGTCGAAAATGCCGTCGCCGTCGCTGTCGCTGCTGCGATCGAACACCTCGACGCCGATGATCATTCGCCATTCGGGCGCGCCGAAGTGTGCATTCAGACCTGCCCCGGCTCCCACCTGCACCCGGAGCTGCGGCCCATCGTCGTCGGTACCCTCGGCGCGCGCCGAGACGAGTGCCTCGACGCCCGTCGCGCCCCGGTTCAGAAAGGCTCGGAACGCCGTCTCGCCGAAGAGCTCCGGCCCTATGACGAGGGCCGTGCGCCGGCGAGCTCCCAGGAGCAACCTCGGACCTGCCGCGACTCCGAAGAGCAGCTCGCTCCCCTTGGGGCTTTCCGGTACCGCGCCTTCGTCCAGCGGACGGATGTGCGCGCCGACCTGCCCGGCGTAAGTGAGCATGCCCATGCTTCCTGCCCAGAGGAGGCGGACCATACCTCGGGGCGTCCCATCCGTGAGATAGTCGGCTCGAGTCGCCGACGATACGATGAGCTGCGCGCCCGCTCCGACGCGCAACGCGCTCTTCGGCCCCCCGAACAGACGGGCGTCGACGCCAACGCGGACCTCCGACACGGTGTCGGGATTGGAGCCCAAGTCGACGGCCGGCGCCGTCAGGGACGGCACGGTGCCGCTCTCGCCTTTGTTCACGACCGGACTGGTCATGTTGGCGTAACCGCGAAATCGATCGAACGTGACGGCCAGTCCGAAGTCCACGAATGCCTGATCGCGCACGAGGGTGAGGCGGTGGCCCCCGTCGGCCACCCGGAGGGGCGCGTGCGCGTACCCGCCTGCAAGCGAAAGCGCTCCGCCCAAGCCGCCCCGCATGTCGAGATCGTCCATGACCAGCCACCCGGCGCCCGGAGCGGCGCGATAAAGCCGCTCAACGGCGAACCCCCTAGGCTGCTCCTGGGCCGGAGCGCACGGGGTGCACGTCACCACGACCGCCGCGGCAAAGCCCGCTACGACGCGCTCGAGGCCTCGAAGCCGAACGGCGGATCCACGGGACTCCTCAACAGGTGGCATGAGCTTTCGTGCGGCGATCGCGCCCGCCCGTACGCCGAGAATAGGACGCGTGCCGCCCGCCGGAGCCAAGAAAAAGAAGCTCCGGCGGGTCCCGCCGCATGCGGCGGCGGCTCGCGTTCGAGAGAAGTCTCGACACCAGCCCGGCGGAATGCACTCACGAAAACTCAGCGGAGAGGGCGGGATTCGAACCCGCGGCAGGCTTTTGACCTGCGCCCGCTTAGCAAGCGGGTACCTTCGGCCACTCGGTCACCTCTCCCAGAATGGGAGCGCGGGAAAGTGCCACCAAAAGCACCTCCCGACAAGTCGGCGTCGCTGGTTTCGCTCGTTCGTTCGTGGGGGACGCCGGCTCCGCGCGCGCCTATGGTTGCAAGTGACGCCACACGGGCGAAGGCCCAGCGCGCGGGGGCGGCGTGTGCGCACGCCACCGGCGCAGCGCCACTGGCACCTCAGGCTTCCCCGCCCCGATGCAAACCGGACAAAGATCCGTTCTCGTCCTTCTCCTCGTCGGGTACGGCAGTTTTTACCTCTGCCGCGCGAACGTAGAGGCCGCGCTGCCGCTGCTGCTTCGAGAGGGATACGACAAGACCCATCTCGGGCTCCTCTCGTCGCTGGCGACCGGGAGCTACGCCATCGGCAAGGTCGTTCTGGGAGCGGCCGGAGACAAGCTCGGCGGGCGGAGGCTGCTGCTCATCGCCGTTTTCGGGTCGGTCCTTTGCTCGTTCGCTTTTGGGCGGGCGGACGCCTTCGTGGCCCTCGTGGTCTTCGCCGGGGCCAATCGTTTCTTCCAATCAGGCGGGTGGGGCGCCGTCGTCCACGTCGTTTCGCGGTGGTTCGAGCCCAAGCGCTACGGGCTCGTGATGGGCATCCTCTCGACCAGCTACGAACTCGGGAATGTCGTCGCGCTGAGCGTCTCGGCCGTCGTCGCGCATTGGGGTTGGCGCGCTGTCTTCGTGGTCAACCCGCTGCTCTTCGCGGCCATCGGCGGGACGGTCGCGTTGTGCCTTCGCGGTGCGCCGCCGACTACGCCGGATTCGGTCTCGCCGAGCGCGTCGTCTCGGGAAGGCACGCCCGCGCCTCCTGACGCACGCGAGAAGCTCGGCGCGGCTCTCCCGCGACTCTTCGCTCGGGGCGCGTTCTGGGTCACGCTGGCGATGAGCATGCTCCTCACGTTCATGCGCGTCGGATTTCTGACCTGGACGCCCACGTATCTCTACGAGATGTCCGGCCGCGGTGAGATCTCGGGCTCGATCGTCAAGAGCGCCATATTCCCCGCCGCCGGCATCGTCGGGGCGCTCGTGGTGGGTCCCGTGAGCGACCGCTTCGGTGCCGGTCGGCGCGCACCCATAATGGCGGCGTCGCTCGCGATAGTCGTGTGCCTCACGCTCTTACTCGCCCATGGAGGAGTGCACGACCCGCTTCGAGCCTCGCTCCTCATCGGAGGCATCGGCCTCTTCCTTCTGGGGCCGTACTCGCTCCTTGCCGGGGCTGTCGCGCTCGACCTCGCGGGCAAGCGCGGCACGGCGACGGCGACGGGGATCATCGACGGCGTCGGTTACCTCGGTGCCAGTGCTTCGGGCTACGTGCTGGGGCGCACCTCGGATCGTGCGGGGTGGTCCGCTGCGTTCGACGTCCTCGCCGCGGCGGCGCTCTTGTCGACCGCGCTCGCCTGCGCCTGGAGCGTCGTCGCCCTCCGTCGGCGCGGACGCTAAGGTAGGCCGTCGCGTCGACCATGATTCGTCTCGTCTACTCCAATCGAACCGAGGAGCTGATTGCAGAGCTCGCGCGGCGTGTGCGCGCCCAGCAAGCAAGTGACGGAGCGCTCGTTCCGGTCCGGCTGGTGGTACCGAGCGCCAGCGTCGAGTCGTATGTGCGCCTCGGTATCGCGCGAATCGGCGGGGTCGCGGCCAACCTCGATGCGATGCTCCTCACGCGGTTCGCCGCGGAGGCGGTGAACGCCCGGAGCGGGGCCCGGCTCGCTGGGGCGGAGGCGCTGGAGGGGCTGGCGCTGACGCTGTTGCTCGACGAAAGTTTCCTCGACGGCCCCGATCTCGCGCCGCTCCGGGCCTACGTCGGCGCAGGCGGGTCGAGGGACGACGTCTCCCTGCGACGCACGCAGCTCGCAGGCCGCATCGGGCGGCTCTTCGAGGAGTACACGTATTCGCGCGCCGACATGCTCCTCGGCTGGCAGGAGGGGACCGCACTGGACGCGCCGTACGCGGAAACGGAGCGGTGGCAGCGCGCGCTGTGGCTCGCCATGTTTGGCCCCGACGGCCTTTCGCGCGCGCGAGGGCTCGTTCCACTGCACGAGGCCATGTCGAGGTGGGGGTCGGCGCGCGCCGCGCATGCGGGCGCGGTCCACGTGTTTGGTTTCGCGCGATTCGCCCCCGTCTTCCACGAGCTCTTCGCGCGCACCGCGGCAGCAGCAGAGGTGGTGCTCTACTCGCTCAGCCCCTGCGAGGGGTTTTGGGAGGACGCGGACCCCGCGGATCCGGAGCTCCTGCAGCGATGGGGCCGCCCGGGGCGCGAGCATGTTCGCGCGCTCGACGCGATCGCCGGATTCGACCACGAGGACCATTTCGTCGAGCCCGACGGTGAAACGCTCCTCGGACGGCTGCAGCGCGACGTCCTGTGGCGGGAGCCCGCCCGTGAGCGCGTCGACGCGCAGCAGCGCGCGTTTGATGGCGACGCGAGCCTCCGTGTCCTCGAGCACGCCAGCGTGCGACGCGAGCTCGAGGCGGTCGCCAGCGAAATATGGGAGCTCGTCCGCCACGACGCGACGCTGCGGTTCGACGAGATCGCGGTGCTCGTGCCCGATGAGGACGTAGCCGAGTACCTCGCCCACCTGCCCGCGGTCTTTGGCGAGGCGCACGGCATTCCCTTTCAGCGTGTGGGCCTGCCGCTCACGGGAGACGAGCACATTCTCTCCGTCATCGAGATGCTGCTCGCGCTGCCCTTCGGGCGGTTCACGAGGCAGGATCTGCTGCGCGTGGCAGTTCATCCCTGCGTGGCGGCCGCCCTCGACGGCGTGGACCCGCGGAGCTGGCTAGGCTGGTGCGGCGCCCTTGGCGTCGTTCACGGCGCGGATCGCTCGGACCACGAGGGGACGTACATCGAGCGAGACATCCTCAACTGGGATCAAGGGCTCCGGCGCCTTGCGCTGGGCGCTTTCATGGCAGGCGATGCGAGCGGCGATCGCCGTCCGTACGAGCTCGGCGGCGAGGCGTACGTACCCCACGAAGTCGCCCCGGCCGACCTGCGCCACGCGGCAGCGTTCGGCCTGCTGCTGCGATCATTGATGGCGGACGCCCGCTTCGTCCGCGACGCCGAGCTGACTCTCCCCCGTTGGGCAGAGCTCCTGGCCACGCTGGTGTCGACGTACGTCGCGCCGACGAGCAGCGCGGACGCAGAGTCCCTCGCTCGCGCCCTGCGCCGCCTTGGTTCTGTCGCGGCGCTCGACATCGGAGACAAGCCCGTCCCCTATCGCGTCGCGTCCGAGATCGCGCGGCGGCGTCTTGCGTCGACGCCGAAGGGCCGGGGAGGTGAGGGCGTCGTCGTGTCCTGCCTGAACGCGCTCCGTCCCGTCCCGTTTCGGGTGGTCTTCGCGTGCGGAATGGGCGAGGGACGTTTTCCGTCGACGCGAGGCGAGGACCCCCTCGACCTGCGCTGGGCCCGTCCACGCGCCTGCGACGTCAGCGCGCGTGAGCGCGACAAGTACGCTTTCTTCGAGCTGCTCATGGGCGTGGGCGACCGCCTCTACCTCTCTTATGTTTCGCGCGATGCGCTCACGGGCGACGCGCTCGCGCCGTCCTCCGTCGTGCAGGAGCTCCTTCACGCGCTCGGCCGCAGCTACGTCAGGAACGTCGCCTCGTTGCGGCGCCGCCACCCGCTTCGACGCTGGGACCCGCAGTACTTTCCCGAGGTCTTTGGCGGCGCGGCAGGCGCGCTCGGCACGATGCGCTTGCCTGAAGCCCACGGCGAAGCGCGCACGCTGGCTCTCCGACGCAGCATGGAAGCACGCCGACGGCCGGCCACCGCCGACGAGATCGTCCAACGGGCCGCTGGCGACCCGGCGTGGGCCGCCCTGGCCGACCATCTGGGAATCGCCCGCCTGCCCCCGAGCGATCGCGCGTCCGAGGCACGCGCCGTCGTTCCCATGTACGCGCTCGTGAAGTTCCTCGAGTTCCCGCTCCAGGGCTGGGCGCGGTTCCGCGTCGGCCTCGACGAGCGGGAGGAAGAAGACGTGCTTGCGCGTGAGGACGAGCCGTTCGAGACCGACACCCGCGAAGAAACGCTGCTCTTGCGCGAAGTGGCGCTTGGCGCCGCGGCCGCCGGGTGCTCGGTCCGCGAGGCATACGACCACATGGTCCGGGAGCGCGAGCTGCGAGGGCTGGGGCCGTCCGGCGTGTTTGCGCTCGGCGAGCGCAGCGACCACTTGCGGACGCTGGAGACTTGGGAGAGCGAGCTACGAGGCCTCGGCGTCGGCCTGGGCGCCATGGTGGTGCGCCGCTTCGGTCGGGCCGGCGAGCACGCGACTGTGGATCGAGCGCACGACCCGCTCGCGCTCGACGTTGAAGTCACCGATGGGGCCGGCGTGTCCCGCGTCGTCCGCGTCGAGGTGGGAGGTCGGACGCTCCCGTTGGGCGACGAGGGAGCCGCATCCGTCACCCTGTTCAGGCGGGCAAAGGAGGGCAACGATGAGTGGGTTCGCGCGGGGCGCGCTCGCGCGACGCTTCGCGCCTTCGTCGATCACGCCGTCCTCGCCGCGACCGGTGTCGCCGAGGCGCGCGCACACGCTTCCATCGTCGTCGTGGCGACCCCGCAGGGATCCGTCACCGAGCGCGTACGCTTCGCGCCCATCTCGCGAACAGAGGCGACGGTGTGGCTCCGGACGCTCGTCGGCGAGCTGCTGGGCGGACCTCACGCTTACTTTCTTCCGGCGGAGGCCGTTTTCGTTCGCGAGTGGAAGGATCCGCAAGGTCCAATCACGCCTTGGCTGGAAGACGCTCGCGAACAGCTGCGGGATTCCGACGGTCCGTTGGGGCTCCGCTCGGCGTATGGCCCCGTACCCAGGCCGCAGGACTATCCGGCGCCCGACGAGGCGAGCGCGCGGGCGATGATCGCGAATCGCTTCGGACCGATCTTCCAACGCATCGAGCTTGCGACGAGCGGCGAGCCCTCCGCTTCCTCGCGGCGCGATCGCCCTTACAAAAAGGCGCACTCGTGAGCGCGCGACGAGTCGTCCGCCCCTCGGTGCTGCGCCGCATTCCGGTCGACCGCCACGCAGTCATCGAGGCGTCCGCCGGCACCGGCAAGACGTTCACCCTCGAGCACCTCATTATCGAGCTCCTGCTGACCGCCGAAGTGCCGCTCGACCAAATCCTCGTGGTCACCTTCACCGAAAAGGCCACGAACGAGCTTCGCCAGAGGGTCCGCGCCGCGATCGAGGAGCTCTCTTCGGGCGGTGGCGAGCCGGCCACCGCGAGCGACATCGCGTCGGGCGACTTCTGGACGATCGACGAGGCGGCGCGCGCTCGCCTCGCGCGTGCCCTTCACGCCTTCGACGGCGCCACCATCGCTACGATCCACGCGTTTTGCCAACGTGTCCTGCGCGAGAACGCCTTTTCCAGCGGGAGATTGTTCGAGGAGCACCAGGTCGACGGACGCGAGGCGTTCGGGCGGGCGATGCGCGAAGCGTTGCGACGCGACGTGGCATGTGGTGCGGGCAGCCTTTGGCTCGAGGCCGCCCTCGGCGCGGGCTGGTCGATGGACCGCATCGAGGAGCTCCTCTGGGCCTGCATCCAGGCGAAAGCCGAGCTGCGCCCGGTCCTCTCCCCCGCGATGCTCGAAGCCGCGCTCGCCTCGTTTCCGGTGGAGGACGCGCGTTGGGGCTGCGGGCCTTCCGAGATCAAAGGCTGGGGTCTCCACCCGCAGACGGCCAAAGCAATCGGCCTTCGCCTGGCAGAGATGGCCGATGCCGTCGAGATCGCGCGCACTTCGGGAGGGGTGGCCACGTATGCGCTGCGCGTGCAGGACGCGAAATTCGCTTACCTGATCGACAAGCTCGGGGACACGTCGCGACCGGGAACCGCAGGGCGCGTGTGCGCCGCCGCCGTCGAGCTGGCGCGAGCGACGCCGACCTTCTCCAGCGGCTTGGCGCAGACCCTCCTTCCCGCCGTGCGTGCGCAGCTGGTCCGGCGCAAGCGCCAGAATGGCGAGTACGACTTCGACGACATGCTCGGGCTCGTCGACGAGGCGCTCCGGTCGGCGCAGGCGGAATCGCTGGTGGCGGCGATGCGGTCGAGGTGGCGCTACGTTCTCATCGAC
>JALYHV010000043.1 GCA_030776205.1 Myxococcota bacterium
TCGCACGTGCGAAGCCGCCGCTCGACCGCGGCGCTCGTTCCGACGAGCAGCGCCGCGCCGAGCCCGTGTGCGAACGCGCCCGACAACGCGCCGCCGATCCCTTGCGGAGTGAGGCTCCCGAGGCCGAACAGCCCGGCGCCGGCACTGGCGATGGACGCAAAAGCGACGAACCTGCGCAGGTTCGGCTGCGCCATCGCGCAGAGGGAACCGTAGGCCACGCTGAGCACCCCCACCGCGGCGATCGCGCTTCCCGCCCAGCGCGCGCCTTCGGGCATCGCGCCGAGCCCGACACGTACGAAAAGATAAGGCCCGAGCGCGACGACGACACCCGCGATCAGCACCGCGACGCCTGCCGGCGCCTCTTCGAGGACATCGGCAAACCATCCGTGCAATGGGACGATGGGCGACGCAACCGCTACCACGACGAACAGCAGGCCCCACGCCACCTCGACGAAAGGAATTCCGACGAGTGGCTCCTTGGAGGCAAACGAGGTGCGCGCAAGCTCGGGGATGGAGAGGGTGTGCGCGACCGCAGTCCCGTCGACGAGGAAGGTCTGACCGGACGCGCGGGACAGGGCGATGAACAGGACGAGCATCGCGGCGGAGCCGATCGCGCCGTACACGCCGGCCTTGGCAGCAGCGTGCTCCCCGCGGTGTCCGCTCCACCCTCCGACGAGCATCGCCATGGCCATCAGCACGAGCTGCCACGCGGCGAACAGGAGCAGCAGATCGAGCGCGACGAGGGCGCCGAGGCATCCGCTGACGAGGAGCCCCAGCGTCGCGCAATACGCGTCGGACCGCCGTTCGGGCGAGCCAATGACCGCGGCGACGACCGCGAGCAACGCCGCGAGCAGCACGAGCGCGATGTTCACCCCGTCGACACCGAGGTACCATTCTGCGCCGATCGCTCGGACCCAGACCGCGCGCTCGATCAGCTGAAATCCGTCATTGCCGTCGGACCGCGCGACATCGGGCGCGAAGCGGCAGCAAGCCCAGAGGGCGAGCAAGAGGTCGGCTACCGCCACTCCCGCCGCGATGTGCCGGACCCACGGATCGTCCCGCCGGCCCGAGAGCCGCGCGACGATGGCCACCAGCGGGACGAGGAGCGGCAGCATGACGAGCAGCGACAGCGCGTGCGATCCCACCCACCCCAACGGGGTCGGGAGCTCGGCCCGGAACCCCATCGCGACCTCGCCGCTTGGCTCGTCCGTCGACGTCACAACGACGTGCCCGAACGCCTGACGCATGCGCGGGTCCTTGTCCGGCACCCAGGAGACGACGACATCCTTGAATGCCCCAGGCGCGATGGCCGCGCTCGCCGGGGGCCCGTCGAAGAAGCGTGCGGAGACGCGCGGCGGCGATCGCACGTCGTCTTCGTCGCCGCGGATCGCGAGACGCGACACGATGAGCGGCTCCGAGCCGACGTTGCCTATGCGGAACGTCCCCAACCACCCACCTTGCCCGGCCACGAGAACGAGCGGCCCTTGCCGGCCGTCGAGGAGCGAGAGCGCGATCGTGCCGGCAGGGCGCGGGGCCAACGCCAGCGCGAGCGAGGACCACACGCCGGACGCGAGCACGACCAGCATCGCGAAGGCGATGCGAACACCGAGCCGGAGGGAGGACGCACGCATAGCCAATGGTCTACCCGCCGCCCCGCAGCGCGCTCGTCAGCCCCGCCAGCGCCGCCGCCACGATCAAGGCCCACGCCATGCGGACAGGCGACCCGCCCAAGAAAGGCTCGGCCGCTCGCACGGCGCGAACGAGCTGCGTTGCGGCGGCATCGGCCGGCGCGGAGACGAGGTGCCGATCCGCTTCGGCGTGCGTCCACGCGACGGCGCGAACCAGGCCTGCCGTCGCACGCGCCACTGCGTCGATGACCCAGCGGTCCATCCGGACCAGAAGCCCGCCGACGCGCTCCGGAAGATCGGCGAGCACTACGCTTTCGACGGCGTCGCGCTCGGGCTTCGCGTCTTCCCACGCGGCGGTTCGCCAGGAGGCGTGCGCATGCGCCGCCCCAGCGACCAAACCCGCCAAGCCCATCACCCGCATCGCGTCGACCACGCCGCCGACACCGAGCGCCACGCACCCCAGCGCGGCAGGTGTTCCGCCTGCGAAGGTAACCCATCGATGCTGGCCCGCGAAGGCGAGAGCACGCCAAATCGCCGCAATCCACATGGCCCCGCCGAGCCATGCCACGGCCCCTCCCATGTGTGGAGCAAGCGGAAACAGAACGAAGACGCGCGCGAGCAGGTAGGGACCGAGGGCGGCGGACGTGCACGCGCTCGCGGAACCCATCAGCTCGGGCGGCGCGCCACCGCAACGCACCGAGCCGCTCATCGCGACGGCCGCGATCAGCCATGCCGCAAGCGCCGCAGCCGCGACGGCGGAGCCGCCGGGCCCGAACCTCTCTTCGAGGGCGCTGCGCATCGTTGCCTTGCCAGTCACGTCGCGAAGCGTGAGCTGATCGGCGATGGCGCGGAACGAAAGCGATGGGCCCACCGGCACGAGCGCGAGCTCGTCTCCGTCCGCGACGTGTACCGGACCGACCACTTCGTCGTCCGGCTCCGTGTCGCGCCGGACGTGGAACACGTGCGTCCCCACCTCCACGTCGGCGCGCACGAACGGAGCGCGGAAGGACGGGCTGCGCGCGTCGTCGACGAACACCATGGCTCCCGGCGCGAAGGCAAACGTCAGGGTGCCCCGCCCGCGCACCGCCCGCGATTCACTCGAGCGGTCCTCCGGGCGTCGGCTTGGAGAGCCGTGCCGGACGACGACGAGGCGCGGCGATGCTTCGGCGCTGAAATCGTCGGCGTTCCACGAGCCGGCCAGGCCCCAGAAGAGCACAGCGGCGCCGACGAGCAGCCCGGCCAAGCCCACCCCGCTTCGGGTCGCCGCGATGGCGACGCGTCGCGGGTACCTCCAGCCTGCGAGCCACGCCCCGGCGGCAGCGGCGATGGCCCAGCCGAGCGCCGTCGCCACGAAGCCGTCAGCGAGAAAGGTCAGGAGGGCGCCCTCGAGGGCGAGATGCAGCCATGCCCATTCCTTCCAGCCGCGCTGCGCGGCAGCCCTGCGCGAGAGTACCAAGGCCGCGACGAGGCTGACCGCGCAGGCATAGCTGCAGGACCACGCGGCGAGGGCGTCGAAGCAGAGCGCGACGTGTGCATCCAGCCACCCGAAGCGCCCGACGAAAGGCCCTTCCTCGAGGAGGACTCGCGCTTCTCCTGGCGCGCCTTCGAGGACGGCAAAGTGCGCCAGCGTCGTAGACGTCGCGAGCAGTAGGAACGCGATCCCGGCGAATCGCCCCGACGCACGGGCGACGTTGGTCGCTCGTTCGCCGCGTGCGAGCGCTACCCGCCGGCGAACGACGAGGACCTGCCACGCGAACCCTACCGCAGGCCACGCCGCGATCAGCCAGAGCGTTCGTGAGAGGGCGATGCGCTGCAGGGACCCTGCGTAGTCGAGCATCGGCGTGCGTGAGGCTACAAGCTTCGGACCCGATCAAGGTAGCCGCTCCGGTCGGAGGCTTACAAAAACGCGCTGAGCCGACCCTGCTGAGGGCTCGCGAGGTCATGATGGATCCGATGCGCGACCGCCATGGCGGCGAGCAACACGATCCCGACCAGCGAACCACTCACGACGTACTGCGTCGAATGGTCGGGGCTCCAGCGCGTCCACGCGAAGCTGGCCGCCATGGAGGCGCCCGAAGCGGCGAGCCATACCGCGGCGCGACGCGATCGCTCCGCCAGCGCGCCGCCGGGGAGCGCCCACTCGCTCCAGGAGATCGCCATCGTCAGGCTAGAGGTCTTTACGAGAAACCAGGCGGCCCCCGCGATGGCGAGCGCACCGCGCGAGCCTTGCTGCGACGACGAGAGGCCGGGGAGGAGCCAGCCCCCCAAGAAGAGGGAGCTCGCCAGACCTGCAACGATGAGCCGATGGACGCGACATGCCGATTCCAGAAGCAGTCCACGCGGGGAGGGAGTGCTTGGGCGGGAACGCTCGCACCATGCCGCCAGGCCCGTGGGCTCACGCGCGTCCGGTCGTGTTCGCGCACAGCGCAGCAGCGCGAGGAAGGCGACGAGCATGGCCGGGTTGCGGAACGCCAGCCAGTCCCAAGGCCAACCTCCCTGGGCGCCCTCCACCTCCTGGACGCGCAAAGAACCGGTCGTCACGATTGCGTTGGCCACGGCGACCGCCGCAGGGGCGTGCTGCCACGCGACGTGAGCGGCGTCCCGAAGGCCCGTCCACCACGGCACGGCCGGGCCGTTCGACCCGAGTGACCGGCCCGTCACGAGCGCCGAAACGGTGAGCGCCGTCGCGGCGGACACGAAGAGGACACCCACGTCGAGGCGCGACGCGACGAGATACTGCCCCAACGGCAAGGCCATCAGCGCGGCGCAGGCCACTGCTTCGACGGCGTCCGGCACGCGCCAGACGATGGTCGCGCGCGGCCTCTTCGACTGGCGCTCGGAGCCGCTGGTGCGTGCAGATGCCGCCGCACGGCGGGCGTGGACGCGGCGCGCCACGCGGTGAATGGCCGCGGCCAGCCTGGGGGGAGTGGGCGCTCCGAAGAACGCCACCACGGCGAGGGCGGCAATGACGATGACGCATGCGCCGAGGAGCTCTGTCGGTGGCGCGCGGCGAAATCCTCGGATGGACACGCTGCGCAGCGACTCGCTCGCCGCGCGGCCGTGCCGGATACCGAGGATGGCTTCGCGCTCCCCCGGCCGCGGAACGACGTCGCCGAGTGAGGCGACCCGCACGCCGTCGAACGTCGAGAGCACGTCTCCCGGCACGATCCCGGCCAGGGCGGCGGGGCCCGCGGGCTCAACGCCCTCGACGAACAGCCCGGACGCACCAGCCACCGCCCTCACGCCCATCCAGGCGAGCACGCGCCCGCCTTCTTTCTCCGTCACGGCAACGTCCGCGGCCGTTCGACTCGGACGCACGTCCAGCGTGGTGCCCTGGAGAACGCCTGCGAGGGGCGATGTGCCGGGCGCGGGCGCCGGGAAGGCGACCTCTACGTCTCCGTGGAACGTGGTGTGCATCGCTCGATCGGCACCGCCGCAGAACAGCGCCTGGGCGACCTCGTCGAACGCGACGTCCACACGCTGCGCTCCGACCACCTGCCCAGGCAGAACGATCTCCGCATCGGTCACCGCAGCCTCGCCGGGTCGCTGCAAGCTGCCCCGAAAGGTCACATGGGCGGGCTTTCCCGAAGGAAAGCCGGCCCCGAAGAGGGTGATGCGGTCACCGACCTCAGCCTCGCTGGGCGTCAATTCCAACACCTGGACGAGCTGGGCGGAGTCACGCTCCACGCACGACCGGGAGCCGGCGAGGACGAGCAGCGCGACGGCCAGGAAGACGGTCGCCGGCACGCCGAGCCATTTCATGCGCTCCCTTGTAGATCGCGGCGGGGTGCGAGGTCGAAATTTGAGCGCTTTCGCCCAAGCGCCTGGCCCTTGCCACGCGGTATAACCTCGGCATGACCCCCAGACGGAGCGCCCCATGAGCGCCTTGACCGAGTCTCCGGCGTGGCAGGCGCTCTCGCGCCACCACGAAGCGATGCGCGACGTCACGATGCGCGAGCTCTTTGCCGCCGATCCCGAACGCTTTGCACGGTTCTCGCTGGAGGTCGACGACCTGCTCCTCGATTATTCGAAACACCGGGCTCGCACCGAGACCATGGCGCTCCTTTTCGATCTCGCGCGCCAGGCTCGGGTCTTCGAGTGGCGGGACCGCATGTTTTCCGGCGAGAAGATCAATCGCACCGAGGGGCGCCCCGTCCTCCACGTGGCGCTGCGCAACCGCTCCAATCGGCCCATTCTCGTCGATGGCAAAGACGTAATGCCCGAGGTGAACGCCGTCCTCCGACAGATGCGCAGTTTCACGGAAGCGGTGAGGAGCGGCGCTTTTCGGGGGCACACTGGCAAGCGGATCAGGCACATCGTCAACATCGGCATCGGCGGAAGCGATCTCGGGCCGGTGATGGCCAGCCTCGCGCTCAAACCTTATTGGCAGCCGGGCATGCGCGCTCACTTCGTGTCGAACGTCGACGGGACGCACCTCGCCGAGACGCTCCGCGAGATCACTGCGGAGGAGACGCTGTTCGTCGTCGAGAGCAAGACGTTCACGACCCAGGAGACGCTGATGAACGCGCGGAGCGCGCGGGAGTGGCTGGTCACGGAGCTCGGCGACGAACGCGCTGTGCCGAAGCACTTCGTGGCGGTGTCGACTGCAACCGAAGAGGTGAAAAAATTCGGAATCGACCCCCAGAACATGTTTGCGTTCTGGGATTGGGTCGGTGGTCGCTACTCGCTATGGAGCGCCATTGGGCTGCCGCTCGCTCTCCTGATCGGGATGGATCGCTTTGAGGAAATGCTGTCGGGCGGCCACGCGATGGATGAGCACTTTCGCTCCGCTCCGCTGGAGAAGAACGCGCCGGTGATCCTTGCCTTGCTCGGCGTGTGGTACGCGAATTTCTTCGGAGCCCAGACCCACGGCATCCTCCCGTATGACCAGTACCTGAGCCGTTTTGCCGCTTATTTTCAGCAGGGCGACATGGAGAGCAACGGCAAGCGCGTGAACCGCGAGGGGCAGGTCATCGAGGATTACACGACTGGGCCGGTGGTATGGGGCGAGCCGGGCACGAACGGCCAGCACGCGTTTTTTCAGCTCCTCCATCAGGGCACGCGGCTCGTGCCTTGCGATTTCCTCGCTCCGCTCGAGACACACAACCCCCTCGGCAAGCACCACGAGGTGCTGCTCGCCAATTTCTTTGCCCAAACCGAGGCATTGATGCGCGGCAAGACCACGGAGGAGGCGCGCGCCGAGCTCACCGCCCAAGGACTATCGCCCGCCCGCATCCACGAGCTGGCACCGCACAAAACGTTCCCCGGCAACCGCCCAACGACGTCGATCGTGTTTCCCAAGCTCGTCCCACGGACGCTCGGCTGCCTCGTTGCCCTCTACGAGCACAAGATCTTCGTGCAGGGAATCGTGTGGGACATCTTCAGCTACGACCAGTGGGGTGTGGAGCTCGGCAAGCAGCTCGCCAAGAAAATCGAGCCCGAGCTGGAGATGCCCGGCCTAGTCACGACGCACGACGCGTCGACCAACGCGCTCATCAACCGGTACAAGCGGCACTGCCAGCGCGTCTGAAATCGTTACGGCTCGGCGAGCCGCCGTGATTCGGCGTCGACGCCCCCGCGTCAGCAGCGGTCTACGCGGGCGCTCGTCACGAACATTCCCTCGAAGCGCTGCCATCGCGCCATCACGTGGAACGGGCCCTCGGCCTCTTGCAAAAGCAGCCGCACATGCGCCGAACCGTCCGGCAGCGGAGTCAGCTCGACCTCGCGGAACGCGACGTATCGGCGCACGAACGGGTCGATGGCTTTGTAGAGAGACTCCTTGGCCGAAAAGCGGAGCAAGATTTCGCGAGCGCGCTCCTCGGGGCTCATGGGAAAGATGGCCGACAGCTCGTCGTCGGTCAGGATGCGCTGCGCGATGCCGAGCGGTGAGTGCGACACCGGCGTCGCGACCTCGATGTCTACGCCCACGCGGGCGCTCTCTTCGCGCGCGACGAGCGCCACCGCGACGTCTCGAAGGACGGCGCGCGAGGTGCCCATCGCGGAAAGGTTCTTGTGGCTGATCGAGCCCGCCACTCCGGGACGAAGCCGCGGAGCACCCCTGTCGTCGGAGAGGACGGGGAACGGCTCGAACCCGGAGCGCACGAGGGCCTCGCGCATCGCGATCCGTCCGCCAACCCACGTTCGCCGCCGCGCCGGCGCGAGTCTCGCCGCGAACGCCCGTTCTTCCACGGCAAGGTTGGCCTCGGCCGCGGCGTCGGCGCCGTCGATCCCCGCCTCGATCCAAACACCCACGCACCGCCCCGCGTCGAGCGTCCAGTCGAAGGCCACTTTGGGCGCCATGCGCGTCGTTATGGTGCCACGTCGGTCGGTGCGAACGCCACGCGGCCGCGAGCCGTGATACGAGCGGGGTTCGATGTCACCGCACGTGCATGCCGTCATTCTCGCGGGCGGGTCGGGCACCCGCTTCTGGCCCGCTTCCCGTCGCCACGCACCCAAGCAGCTTCTCCCCCTCGCAGGAGCGACGGACGAGCCGCTCATCGCGGCCACGGTGAGGCGAATCGAACCGCTCATCCCGCCCGAGCGCGTGTGGATCTCCACGGGGACGAGCCTCGTGGAGGCCACCGGCCGAGCGCTCCCGCGCGTGGCGCGCGAGCATTTCCTCGCGGAGCCCGCGGCTCGCAACACGGCGCCCTGCATCGGTTGGGCGAGCGCGGCGATCGCGCGGTTCGACCCTGATGCGGTGGTGGCGGTACTCCCCGCCGACCACTTCATTGCGGACGAGCCCGGCTTTTTGACGATCGTCGAGCGGGCTCTCCGCGCCGCGGAGGACGGCTGGCTGACGACGATAGGCGTCGTCCCTACGCGCCCGGAAACCGGCTACGGCTACATCGAGATCGGCGAGCTCGTTCGGCCGGGTGTGCACGCCGTCGTGCGCTTCGTCGAAAAGCCGAAGCGCGAGCATGCCGAGGCGTTCATGGCGGGGCGGCGCCATCTCTGGAACGCCGGAATGTTCTTTTACCGGGCGAGCGTGATGAAGAGCGCCATCGCCGAGCACCTTCCGGCGCTCTCGGCTGGGCTGGACCGCATCGACGAGGCGGCGGCGCGCGGCGACGAGGCGAGGGCGCTCGCCGAAATTTTTCCCACATTGCCGTCGATTTCAATCGACCACGGTGTGATGGAAAAGGCATCGCGGATCGCAGTGGTGCCCGGGAGCTTCGGCTGGAACGATGTTGGAAGCTGGGAGGTCACCTGGGAGATGGCCCGGCACGACGCCGACGGGAACGCGGCCCCGGATGGGACGGTGGCGATCGATGCGCACAACAACTTGGTCGTCGACCGAACGACGCATGCCTCGCAGGCAAAACGCTGGGCACTCGTCGGCGTGAACGACTTGGTCATCGTCGAGACGGATGACGCGATGCTGGTCATCCCACGTCACCGCGCGCAAGACGTGCGAGTCGTGGTCGAGACTCTCCAGGCACGCGGGGAGAAGGACAGGCTCTAGGTAGCGCCCTGTCAGAGCACGGCGCTTTTGTCCGCGGACCGCCGCGGCGGGCTCGACGGCGGGGGCATGCCGGACGATCCAGGAGACGCCGGGCCGGCCGGTACTGGCAACGAGACGCGCGTCGCGGGGATCGAAGCG
>JALYHV010000044.1 GCA_030776205.1 Myxococcota bacterium
GGTCCTTCAACTTTCGACCGTGCGAGGTCCGGGCGCTCAATCCTCTCTAGCAAGTAGCCGAGACAGACGCGACCTAGTCGCAGGCTCATTGAGAACTGCGGTACTCCCCGGCACACCCCATCCAAGGCGGGTGATCTCGTACTGGTCGGTCCTCCCCGTGATGAACGCGCACTCCTTCTCGTGGATCCGCACGCGCGCCGTGTTCACGTCCTCGAAGCGTAGCTCGATCACGCGGCACCTCGGGCGTAAAGACGCGAAAGCAGGGTCTGGCGAGCATTTGCGGGCGCCACGAGAAAAAGAGCAAGGTGTTAAGACCCGGCGTACGAAAAGGCACCACCCAGACCCTGTCACGAAGGACAAGCACCGTGTATTCGACGTCGTTGCCCAGAAGTTCGTCCCCGCCCTCGATCAGGAGAAGCTCGTCCACTTCGGACGGGATCGCGGTCCAGCGCGGACGATCGCGGACGTAAACGCGCGCCTCGAATGAGCTCGACTCGATGCGATTTTCCGCCATACCCCCGCCCTAATCCATGTGCCGCGCGCGTCGCGCTGCTGTGGCATCCCCTTGATCTGTGGCTCGACGAGCAAGTTGCATCACAGTGTGGCATCAGCCGGCGTAGCATTTATGGGACGACAATTGCGCAACGATGTGACCCGTGGATCCGTGCAGTCACATCACGCCCTTCAACACCAGCCCTCCACCCCGGGAGGTCCTCGTCGCGGCACTCGAGCAACGACTCCGCCAGACCTGACTTTCCCCTCCCGCCACCCACGACGCGCGCCTCGAGGCGCTGACTCTGATCTACCGAGCGTGCACCGTTGCGAACGTCGAGGCCAAATCGCGATCCTCCAAGCGTCAGGCGAAGCGCCTGTCCCTGCCGCGGGGTCGTCCACCATCACCACGTTGACGGCTTTCCTGTTGCAGTTCTTGCAGACGAGCCGAGCCATCACGTCGCACACGCGCAATTCGCGCCCGAGGCAGCCCCATCAGCTTGCGGGGGTAGAGCGTCACCCTCGCGCATTCCCCGACTGGATGCGCATCCAATAGCGTGCAAGGGCAGGAAGAGGAGCCTCGAGAAACGCCTCGCGCGTGAGTTGCTCCATCCTACAGTCCGATCGGCGAAGTATACGAATCGGTGAGGGCCCGGGGGAATGCGTATCGCGCACGGGTTCCCGGCAAGACGGGCAGGGGAGTTCTCGCGGCATCGACTCTGCCGTTGAATCTTCGTTCGAGCCCGCGGCGAGTCTCTTCCTCTCAGCTCGGTCGCGCGGACCGCCCTGTGTCGCGCCTGGGAGACCTAACGGCCCCTGTGGGGTGACAGAGCCTCTGCTTTCCCGGTTTCCCCGCGAGCGGGGAGACCCCTCCGGGAAAGCGGCCCGTCATCTCCAGGAGCTCCGGGCTGGTCCGTCCCTTCGGGCGTGCGAACGAGCCGACGAGGAAACCGGCTCGCACCCCATATGGTCCCAATAGTCGATCGGGCGGCTCACGCGGCGGTTCGTTCATAGAGTAAAGCAGCCCGCCAAGCCGTTCTCGCCGCCGGATGGCACCCGTCGCGGGCGACCCACGCGCCGGAAAGGGAATGACGTTGCAAATGCCTTGGTGATTTCGCTCGGAGTGATAGTGGGCCACAAACTCCTCAATCGTTCGGCGTAGATGACCCTCGCCCAGCGGGACGATGCGCCGCAGGCATTCCTCCTTAATCGAACGAACGAACCGCTCGGCGAACGCGTTCAAATTCGGACTGCAAGCAGGCAGTCGCAAAAGTTTCACACCCGCAGAAGCGAGCACGCTTTTGAACTGCGCGGTGTACAGCGGGTCGCGATCTACGATCAAATAGACGAAGCCGCTCAAGGGACCGGCGACCGAGTCGGTGAGATTGCGCGCGATCTGCGCCATCCACTCCCCATCCACACGGCACGTGATGCCCGCGACGTGCACGCGGCGGGTTTTCAGATCGATCACGAACAGCACCAGGTAACGCACCAAGCCGCCGACCGTCAGAACCTCCACGCTGAAAAAGTCCGCGGCCGCGATCGCGCCCCAATGCGCCTTCAGGAACGTCTTCCAAGGCATGGTCTTTCCCCGGATCGGCGCCGGCTCAATCCCCTGCTCCTTGAGAATGCGCGCAATCGTCGAACGACCGAGCTCCAGGCCGACGTTCTTGAGTGCGCCGCGAAGCCGCGTGTAGCCCCACGACGGATTCTCGCGAGCCATCGTCAGCAGCTGCCCGACCCGGTCGTCGGGCGAGCGGGGACGGCCTGCCGCGGCTCGGGCACGACTGCCGTCGTACTTGGCCGCGACCTTCTCGCGGTACCAGTCTCGGGCATCGCCAGCGATGCCACCTCCGCCAGCCGCTTTCGGGCCAGCGGTCTGCCCTTTTCGGCGAGGAGACGACGCTCCGCGTCCGTGAAGCGCAGTCGCTTTGGGCTGAGGCGGCCGCGAAGCACGCGGTTCTCCGCACGCAAGTA
>JALYHV010000045.1 GCA_030776205.1 Myxococcota bacterium
ATGCAGGAGACCAGGGCGGAACGCGCGAGGATCTCCTTCGCGCCGACCAATCCCCGTCGAGGGGGCTTTAGTTTGGAGAGCGCGGTCCGTAAAGCTGTTGTCGCGAGCGCGGCCTAAACGGCCGGACGTCCGCACGAGCGTTGCCGACCGGCAGCTTCTGCCGTCCAGGGAGGGATGTATGCGAATGAGATCCACCGTAGTCGTTGGAATTTCCACAACGCTCGTTGCCGTCGCTGCATGCAGCGGAGGCAGCGGCGGCAACGCCAAGCCCGGGCCCGAGATGGACGCGTCGCAGCCGGACGCACCGTCGGTTGTCGCCGACGGGTCACCGGCGCAGGGCGAAGGTGGTCACACGACGGTGGCGTCCAGCCCGAGCCACGGCTCATCGATCGGCCTTACAGGGGATGACTCGCGACTCGTCGTCGCCAATCACGATACGGGGACGGCGACCGTCTTCTCGGTGGACTACGCCTCGGCGACTCTGCCGACACTCGCCAAGCTGGCCGAGATCGCGGTGGGGGGCGAGCCCTCTGGCGTAGTCGTCCACCCCGATGGGGACACGGCGTTCGTCCTCTCGCGTAAGGATCAGAAGCTGGTCAAAATCACCGGCCTGCAGTCGACCCCTGTCAAGGCCGCGGAGGTCGCCGTCGGCTCGGAGCCGACCGGCCTCGCCATGACGCCGCTCGGGACGATGGTCTGGGTCGCGAACTGGATCGACGGAACGGTGATGGGAATCCGCACCGACACGATGACGGTGGCGACCACGATCGATCTGAACGCCGCCCTCGCCGCGTCTCCTTATGTCGGCGCCGGCGTCACCGCCCGCCCGTCGCTCGCTCACCCCCGCGCCCTCGCGATCACCAACAACGGAGACATGATCGAGAACGACGAGACGATCTACGTCACCGAGTATTTCGCGCAGCAGAAGACGCCCCTCGCGAGCGACGCGTCCAACGCGGACACCGCGAGGACGGGCATTGTGTACAAGATTCCGCTCAGCACGAGCGCGGTGTCCCTCATCGAGCTCCCTGCGATGCCGGACATGGGCTTTCAGGACCACACGGGCGGGACGGCAGGGTGCTTCCCCAACCAGCTTCGATCCATCACCATCCAGGGTGGCTTCGGCTACGTGACCTCGGTGTGCGCGTCACCCAAGGCGCCCATCGGCATCTTCACCGGTCCGGCGGCCGCCTCTTGCAAGAGTGACGCGACCTGTCCGGGTGCGGGCGTGGGTTCGTGTGCCGGCGTGGTGGCCGGTACGTGCTCTCTCGTGCCGACAATGGCGTGCAAAGCCGACGCCGACTGCGTTACCGGAACGTGCGCCGGTGTCGTCGCGGGCACGTGCAAGACCAACTGCGCCGCCGACCTCGACTGCGGAAAAGTGGGCGGCAAGTGCGTGCCCACGACCGGCACCGACCCGACGGTCGGTGGCTCGTGCGCACCGAACCCCGCCGACGTGCAGACCACGACGGCCCCTGTCGTCTCGATCATCGACCTCGGTGGAAACAAGACGATCGACACGGTGAACCTCGCGAAGGAGTTCACGAAGTACTTCGACGCCCAAGGAATGGCCGACGACGCGACGCGCCGCCTGCCGCTCCTGCCGGCCGACATCGGCTTCGTCCCCGGGACCGTTACCGCGTACATGCCTGCGTACGGAGCGGATGCTGTCTTTCGCGTGGATTTCGACGCGACCTACGCGTCCGCGGCCATCGACAGCGTGGGCAGCCCCAAGAACCCCTTCATGAGCTTGTTTTCGGCGGCGATCGACCCCTCACACAATGGCCAGCTGCCGTCCGGAATCGCTGTGGCGCACACCACGCACACCGCGACCTCCTCCGTGCGCTACGCCTTCGTGGCCAACGACCACACGCGCAACGTGACGGTGCTCGACCTCGGAGCGCAGGAAATCGCGGGGCTCTCCGCCGGCACGCCGACGACCGCGCTCTCTTCGGCGCTCGCCACCGATCAAGTCGAAATCGACAAGGCCGAGGGCAAGCGGTTGTTCGTCACCGGCCTTGGACGCTGGTCATGGAAGGGCCAGGCCTGGCAGGGCTGTTCCAACTGCCATGGGGACGGCCTCACCGACAACGTGACCTGGTACCTCGGCCGTGGACCTCGACAGTCGCCTAGCCTCGACGGCTCCTTCGTGAAGGGGCCGACGGCGAAGAACGACCCCACCGACTACAGAATCAATAGCTGGGAGGCGGTCCAGGACGAGATCGCGGATCACGAGGGCGCCATCCGTAGCCTCTCGGGAGGTGTCGGCGCGATCGTCAAAGATCCCGCCCTCAGCTTCGCGAGCCGCCTCGACGCAACCCCCCCGCAGACGGGGCTCAACGGCTCCTCCCTCACCCTCGCCGACCCGGCGAATCCGGGGCACTTCCCGGTCGCCAGCGTGCTGAGCGACTGGCAGAAGATCGTCACCTGGGCGCGCATCGTCCGTTCGCCCCGGCGGCCCACGAACCTCGACTCCGCAAAAGTCACCGCAGGTCAGGCGCTCTTCACGACCGCCAACTGCCAGGGATGCCACGGCGGGCCGCTTTGGACCATCTCCACCGTCTTCTACAAGCCCGATTCGACGGGGGTGATCAACAACTCCCTGAAAACGAAATCGTGGGCGGCGGCGGTCCACGCGGCGAACTTCCCCACGTCGCTCTTGCCTGTCGCCGACGGCCTCGCGACGACGCCGGATCCCGTGACGGGCATCGTCTTCAGCAACCAGACGATGCGCTACAGCGGCAACAAGGCCACCTCGTTCGACCAGCTAACCTGTGCAATCCGACCGGTCGGCACGTTCAATGTCGCCCAGCCCGAGGCCGGCATCGCGGAGCTGCGCGGCGATTTGAAGACGGTCGCGCAGGGCAACGAGGCGGACTGCAAGGGCTTCAACCCTCCGCCGCTCCTCAACGTCCAGGTAGGCGCGCCTTACTTTCATGCCGGCAACGCGCTCACTCTCGAAGGCGCGTTCAGCGACACCTTCAAGGGGCACCACCAGGCGCTCGCGCCGAACTTCCTCGACGCGGCGGATCCCGCACGCGCCGACAAGGTGGCTGCGCTGATTCAATTCGTTCTCTCGATCGACTCCGACCTGGCCCCGATCGCGATTCCTACGCTCGGGCCGACCGGCGGAAGCTTCTGCTCGGCCCAGTGAAAGAAGAAGAGCATGGATAGCGACGACGACATGGTTGTGGACCTCGAGCCGCTCTCACGTAGGAGCGCACCGGATCGGTTCGGCAAGTACCGCAACCTGCGTCGTATCGGGCAGGGGGGGATGGCGGATGTTTTCCTCGCCGGGTGGCGAGGCCCCTCCGGGTTCAACAAGCTGGTCGTCGTCAAGAGGCTTCGCGACGAATTCGCGTCGGACGTCGCGTTCCGGGAGATGTTCCTCGACGAGGCCCGCGTCGCGGCGCGCCTCAATCACCCCAACGTGGTCCAGACCTACGAGGTCTTCGAGGACGAGGGCGCGAATTACATCACGATGGAGTACCTCGAGGGGCAGCCGCTCAGCCGGGTAATCCGTGAATGCAAAAAGCTCGGGATACAGCTCGAGCCCCCCGTCTGCGCGCGGATCATCTCGGACATGCTGTGCGGGCTGCACTACGCGCACGAAGCGCGGGACTACAACGGCGTTCCGCTCCAGATCGTCCACCGTGACGTCAGCCCGCAGAACGTCTTCGTCACCTACGACGGGCAGGTGAAGGTCGTCGACTTTGGAATCGCCAAAGCCGAGTTGAGCAGCACCAAGACGCAGGTCGGCTTCTTCAAGGGCAAGGCCGCTTACATGGCTCCCGAGCAACTCGAGGGCGGCCTCATCGATCGACGGGTGGACATCTTCACCGCGGGCATCATCCTGTGGGAGCTGCTGGTCGGAAAAAAGCTGATGGCCGCCGAGTCGACGGCAAAGACACTGGTGCGCCTCCTCAAGGACCCCGTGCCGCGCGTGTCGGACGTCATCGCGGACATCGACCCGGCGCTGGACGCCATCGTGGCTCGCGCGCTCGAGCGCGATCCGGCGGCTCGATACCAGACGGCCGGGGAGATGCGAAACGCGCTCGAGGAGTATCTGGTCGACGGCCATTTCTCGGTCCGGACCGAGGAGATTGGCCAAATCGTCAGCGATGTGTTTCGCGACGTCCGCGCCGATCTGCAACGAGAAGTGAGCGGGCAGATGGCGCGCGAGTCGCGTTATCCCCGGAGCGGGCCCGTCTCGGTCGGCAGCATGACGGGCGCGTCGATTTCCATGGCGAACGCTCTCCCCGGCCGCCTCGACCAACCGGCGAGCATGAGCGGGGTGTCCGTGAGCCAGACGGCCAGCTCCGTCTATTCTTCTCCGTCCGCCGCCACGGGGACCCTCCTTGCCGAGCGGCCGACCGGGCTGCGGATGCAATCGGTCGTCGTCGGCGCGGTGGTGGCAGCCTCCGTCGCGATTGTCTTTGCCCTCGTCGAGCGGTCACGTACCGCAGCGATGGCCACGCCGATGCCTCCCGTTGCGGCCGCCGTACTTCCCGCGCCCACGCCGGCGGCTATCCCGCCCGCGGCGGCCGAGTCGGCAATCGCCGAGCCTTCTCGCACCGAACCGCTCCCACCGCAGGGCGCGGGCGGCGCTCACACCGTGCAGGCTCCTCCGGTCTGGCGCCCGGCGCAGCGGCAATGGGAGCCGAGAGCGGTTGCGCCCTCGCACGCCGTCTCGTCGCC
>JALYHV010000046.1 GCA_030776205.1 Myxococcota bacterium
TCACCACCGCGAACACGGGCGAGATTGCTGAAGGCACCCTCGCCGCGGGCGCCACCGACGCTGGCTCCGATGCCGCTGACGCCGGGCTCGACGCGGGGGCGCGCCACTCGACGGACGCCGCAATCATCGCGTTTGCAGACATGATGATTACCGAGCACACGCAGTCGAATGCAGCGGTCGCGGCCTTTGGAATCGCAGCGCAGCCGAGCACGTTGCAGAGCGATCTGCAGGTTACGGCGAACGCTGCCCTCCTCGCGCTCGCGCCGCTCCACGGCCGCGCGTTCGATTTGCAGTACCTCGCGACCCAGATAGCCGCGCACACGAGCCTCCGCGCGACGGTTCGCGACCAGCTCATTCCGAGCGCGCAGGACCCTCGGCTCAAAACCTATCTTCAGAACGTCCTTTTGCCAGCCATAGAGGCACACCTCGCCCGGGCCATTAACCTGCTAAGCCTATTGACGGACGCTGGCCTCGTCGACGCGGCGAGCGAGGCATCGGACGGAGCTGGAGGCGGTTGACCCAGCCGTCCCGGCGGCAAGCGGCAGAAGTCGCGTGGAACAGCACCTTAGGGAATGAACCGACGGTCCACGCGGCACCTTGCAACAACCGGCGGCGAGCCGCTCGCGGAGAGGCTCGCCCGCCGGGCTCGATCGGCCGAGCTCGTCACGATCGAGGGTGACCGGGTGCGGTGCACCGCATGCGCCCACCGCTGCGTCATGACCGAAGGACGCGCGGGCGCGTGCGGAGTCCGGTTCCTGGCAGAAGGCGTGCTCAAGGCGCCTCACGGGTACGTGGCGCGCTGGAACGTCCGCGCGGTAGAGACGAACACGATTTATCACGTTCATCCAGGCAAGCTGGCGCTCACTTTCGGGATGTTCGGATGTGACTTGAAATGTCCTTATTGTCACAACTGGACCATTTCGCAGGCGCTTCGCGAGCAACGGGACGGCGAAGAGCCAATGGACGTGACGGCCGACGACATCGCCGACGCCGCGCTTGCGACCGGTTGCCGGGTCGTGTGTGCGGCTTACAACGAGCCGATGATTGCGGCGGAGTGGGTACGGACGGTGTTCGCTGCCTGCCGTTCCCGAGGGCTGACGACGGCGATCATCTCTGACGGGCACACGACGCCCGAGGCGCTGGCTTACGTTCGACCGGTGACCGACTGCGTCCGCGTCGATCTCAAAGCCTCTGATGCCGCGCAGTATCGGTCGCTAGGAGGGCGACTCGAGCCGGTGATCGAATGTATCCGTCTGACGCGACAGATGGGTCTGTGGGTCGAGGTCGCGACGCTCATCGTACCCGGGTTCAACGACGATGAGGTTGGGATCAAACGGCTCGCGGATACACTCGTAGCCATCGACGCTGCCGTCCCGTGGCATCTGAACGCGTTCCACCCGCGCTATCGCCTCGCCGACCGCCTGCCGACGTCGGCAGCCCTCTTGACCTCGCTGGCAGGCATTGCCTACGCGCGTGGGGTGCGCTTCGTTTATGTCAGCAATGTCCACGACGCCATGCCGGAGCTCGAGCACACGCGCTGCCCCTCTTGCCACACGATGCTTATCGAGCGCAGTGATTACCGCGCGCGTGCTGTGCATCTTCGCCATGGCGCGTGTCCAGAGTGCGCTGCTGTGATCAGCGGTATCTGGTCATAGGGCGCTTTGTAGGGCGAGTATCATCGCGAGAAATGCGCGCACGTGCGGCTCCGGCGTCGCGGCGGCCGGGGGGCAGCTCCGCGATTTGTTCGAGCGACTTTCCCTCCGAGTCGACGCCCAGCACGATGGCAGCCAGGGCGGCCAGCACCATGAGCGCCGCGCCGACCAAATAGCCGACGAACACATCCGAGCGGCGACCTGTCTGAATCAATGCGCCGAACAGCGTCGGCGCCGCGAGCCCGCCTGCGGCAGTGCCTGCCGCGTAGAAGAGCGCGATCGCCATTCCGCGCAGCTCGACGGGAAAGAGCTCGCTAACGGTCAGGTACGCCGAGCTCGCGGCTGCGGACGCAACGAAGAAGACGGCGCACCAGAGCGCGGTCTGCGTCGCGGCCGTAAGCCAGCCTTCGGCGAGCGCGTACCCGGTAACGGCGATCAACACTCCGCTAGCCCCATACGTCAGTGCGATCATGCGGCGCCGACCCCACGTGTCGAAGAGCGGTCCCAGCACGAGCGGCCCTAGCAGATTGCCGGCCGCAAATGGCAACAGATACAGACCGACATGGTCGCTCGCCACGCCATAATAGCGACCGAGCACGAGCGCGTACGTGAAGAAGACGCCGTTGTAAGCGAACGCCTGGGCAATCATCAGCGAAAGACCGAGGAGCGTGCGGCGCAGGTGCTGCTCGAGCAGCACGTGTCCTATCCATCGGAATGTGATGCTCCCCTTTACCTCGAGCTGCTTGGGCTCGCCCGCGGGCGGCAGCGGTCCCTTTCCTGCCCGATGGCGGGCCGCAGTCACCTCCTTCTCGATGCCCTCCATCACGAGCCGCGCGTCATCCACTCGCCCGTGCAACAGCAACCACCGCGGGCTCTCCGGCACGTGATGGCGGATGAACAGCACGCAACCGCCGAGGACGGCACCCAGACCGAAACAGGCACGCCACCCGAGGGAATGAGGGAGGATTCTCGGATTCAAAAGAACGATGGACACCACCGCGCCGACCGCGGTGCCCAGCCAGTAAGTGGAATTGATGGCGAGGTCGGCGCGGCCGCGCACACTCGCCGGGAGGAGCTCATCGATCGCGGAGTTGACGGCCGAGTACTCACCGCCGATGCCGGCCCCCGTCAGCGCGCGGAATAAAGCGAATGAGGCGAAGCTCCACGAGAAGGCGGTCGCTAGCGTGGCGACCAGATAAACGGCGAGCGTCACGAGAAAGAGCCTCTTCCGCCCAAGCCGGTCCGTGAGGCGCCCGAAGAGGAGCGCGCCGCCGATCGCGCCAGCCAAATAGGCACTTGCAGCTCCCCCGATTTGCGACTCGGTCAGCCCCAGCGCCTGCTTTTCGCGAAGCACATTCCCAATCGCCCCGACGAGCGTCACCTCGAGTCCGTCGAGCATCCAGGTGATGCCGAGCGCGATGACGACCCGCCAGTGCCACGTAGACCACGGCAACCGATCGAGTCGCGGCGGCACGTCGCTGGTGAACGTCGTTCCCGTTGACAGCACCTCGGCCATGATGCCGAAGCATGCGAACCTTGTTCCCGGTGTTGCGGCGCCCCATCACTCCGCTTCGGCGGCAGGTGTCGCGGCCGCCCCGAGGCAGCGCACGGTGAGACGCTACGGCGCTCAGTCCGCCGCCGCCGGGGCGCCGACTCTCCCGTCGAGTGCGCAGCGATCCGCCGCGGAGACGACCGTGTCGCGATTCGGACAGCGCGGAACGGAGCGCACGCGAGTCGGGTGCCTCACTAGGCACGCGACCTGCTTGGCTACGCCTGGCAGCAGGTTGACCCTAGAAAATAGAAAAGAGGAAACGGACAATGCGTTTGATCGCCATCAGTGCAATCGGGCTGGGAGTGGTTCTTTCGGCGTGCAGCCGCAACGCGCAGGACGACTCCCGGAGCAACATGCAACCCGGAAGCGCGACCGGTTCGGGGAGCAACATCGGCACGGGAACGGACACCGTGAACGGAGCTCAGCAGGGCGGGGGCTCGCCCGGTATGGGATCGTCACCGGGCAGCTCCAGCGCGGGCGGCGGTCCGGGCTACGGTGGGGCCAACGGGATGGGCGCTGGCGCCGCCGGCGCCGCCGGTTCCAATGCGATGGGCAGGGGGGATGGGGGCTCCTACGCGCCCTCTGCGCGCCCATAGAAGAGCGGTTCGTCGGAAAAGTCGCGCTGCGCGCCGTCAGATCGTTCACACTCGGCGGCGCGATGGGCATCACGTCTCGCGTCTGGGTTCTCGAGCGTCACGCGGAGACCCTTGCCATGTGGGCAGAGATTTTGGTCTTCGACGGCTATAGTGCTGTTTTGTTCGAATCCCCCGACGCGCTCCTTGGGCACAGCGGCGAAGCGCCCGACGTGACCATCGTGGATGCCTGGACAGCGCGGTCATCGGAGAGCTCCCTTCTGGCGCGCCTCTCGCGCGATCACGTGATTGTGACGTCCACGACACGGGTGCTCGCCTTGTCTTGGCATCGCCTCGGTGCGGCGCGTGTCTACCTCAAGCCCATCTCGATCGAACAGATTCGGGCGGATCTGCGTGACCTCGCCGAATGTCCCGGCCCCGCCTCACGGACGGTGCGGTGCCAGCCCGGTAGCGCCGACGATTTCGTCGAGACGCATAAGGGCGGACGGTAAGCACGCGATGATAAGTACCGCACGGCTCGGGAAGTCCTTCGGTGACCGCGCCCTCTTCGAGGACGTCTCGCTGCAGCTCAATGCCGGGTCGCGTTACGGCCTGGTCGGCGCGAATGGGTCGGGAAAAACGACACTGTTGCGCATCATGGCCAGCGACGAGGCGGCCTCGGAGGGGAGTGTTTCCCTCGCGAAAGGCGCGCGCGTCGGTGTGCTGCGGCAGGATCGCTTCCTCGACGACGATGAGATCATCTTGCACCTGGCGATGATGGGCGACGCCAACGTCTGGCGAGCCCTCTCGGAAAGGGAGCGAATCATCGACCATGGCGACGGCGATGCCGCGCGTCTCGGTGATCTCGAAGACACGCTCCGGAGGGACGGAGGCTACACGCTGGAGGCCCGTGCCTCCGCCGTGCTCGATGGGCTCGGCATCCCCGTGGCCTCCCACCGGCTGCCGCTCTCGACGCTCTCGGGAGGCTTCAAGCTGCGCGTCCTCCTCGCTCAGGTGCTCCTCGGTGGTCCCGACGCGCTCCTCCTCGACGAGCCGACGAATCATCTCGACATCCTGTCCATCCGCTGGTTGGAGAAGTTCCTGGGCAGTTACCGGGGCGTCGCGGTTGTGATCTCGCACGATCAACGATTTCTAGACAACGTGGCCACGCACATCCTGGACGTCGACTACCAGACGGTCACGGCCTACACCGGCAATTACGCGGCCTTCGTGCTGGAGAAGCAGGCAGCCCGCTCGCGCAACGAATCCGAGATTGCGCGAGCGGAGAAAATCATCGCCGAGAAGCAGGCCTTCGTCGACCGATTCGGCGCCAAGGCAACGAAGGCGAAGCAGGCCCAGAGCCGGTTGAAGCAGATCGAGAAGATCGAGGTCGGCGAGCTGAAGACGAGCTCGCGCCGTGAGCCGCTCTTTCGCTTTGCGCCGGAGCGCCCGAGCGGCCGTGAGGTCCTCGAGATCGCCTCTCTGGCAAAGGCGTACGGCGAAAAGCAGGTGCTGCGCGACGTCTCGCTGACCATCCGACGCGCCGAGAAGGTGGCCATCATTGGGCCGAACGGGCTCGGAAAGTCCACGCTGCTCAAGATCGTGATGGGCCGGCTTGCCGCCGATCGCGGTACGGTCCGCTTCGGGCACGAGGTACGCGCCGGCTACTTCGCACAGGACCACCACGAGCTCCTGCGCAACGATTCGATGAGCGCCCTCGACTATGTGTGGGAAGCGTGCCCCGCAGAGGCGACCGCGCACGTCCGAGGATTGTTGGGGCGCGTCCTTTTTTCCGGTGAAGACGCGAAAAAGCCAATCCGGGCGCTGTCCGGCGGCGAGGCGGCCCGCCTGGTCTTCTGTCGAATCATCGCGGAGAGGCCGAACGTGCTCGTCCTCGACGAGCCCACCAATCACCTCGACATGGAAGCGATCGGAGCGCTCGTGGCGGGGCTCAAGGCGTTCGAGGGGACCGTGCTCTTCGTCTCCCACGACCGCTGGTTCGCCTCCGAGCTCGCGACCCGAATCGTGGAGGTGACCCCCGACGGTTTGCGGGACTTCCCCGGCACGTACGCCGATTATCTGGAGCGGTGCGGCGACGACCATCTCGACGCGGAGGCGGTCGTTTTACGCGCAAGCGCAGCGAAGCGGCGCGAACCAGCGCGGCAGGCGGGAAACGCCCTCGAGTCGCCGAGCGGCGGCCTCGCGTGGAAGGAGCAGAAGCGGCGGCGGAATCGACTCAGCGGGCTACCGGGGCAGCGCGACAAGGTCCTCGCCTCTATCCAGCACGCCGAGGCGAACAAGAGGGCTATCGCCGAGCGGTTCGCGCGGCCGGCTTTCTTCGAGACCACGCCGGAAGAGGACGTCCGCGCGCTGCAACGCGAGGACGCCGCGCTCACCACGAAAATCCATGACTTGATGCAAGAATGGGAGGCGCTGGAGCGCGAGATCGACGAGCTGGCGGGAGCACCCGCGGCCGACGGCTGATCGCTTGGCCGTTTTCGAGCACTCCAGCACGCCCCTCTGGGTGACGCTACCGACTGGCAAAATAGGTGGTGGCCCGTTTCTGCCCCGTGGACCGGAGCTGGTTCGCGGCGAGACCCTGTTTCAAGATCCGCGGCAACTCCTTGGCCTGCATTCCGAGCGACACGCGAATTTCTTCCGCGCGCAAGCCGCTTTTTTGCGTGCTGAGTAGGGCGACGATCTGATCCAGCGCGGCGGCGATCTCCTCCGTCGATCGCCGATGGAGGCGCCCCGCCGACCGGGGGCTGGCCGATACGGCAGACACGGTCTCTGGCGGCGCGCCTCGTCGCATCGCGGCGCCACCCTCCACGAGCTCGTGCAAGGGAGTCCCTCGGAGAACGTCGAAAACTGCCTCCGCGAAAGAGGCCACGAGAGCGTCAAGCTGCGATCGAAGCGGTGTCGCCATGGATTGGCGGATGCTAGCGCCAACTGGCGGGTTTCGCCGCTTTCCAACTTCTCCTCCGAGGTCTGCAAGATTGCTCGGTGGCCGGCGCTCCGACTCACCCCGCATGCGCGTGCAGGTTTCTGGGAAGTTACAGGCCCATTTCGAGTTGGGACTTCACGTAAGAAACTACGGCCGATTTCGCCCTCTCCAGGCACTCGTGTTGATTCTCATCTTCCGTGGGGACATGGCACGCTATCGACCTCATGACCGTCCCCGTGGCTCGGAGCATTCCGCCGACATCTCTCGAAACGGTGGCGCTGCGCGAGACCATCGATCATCACCGCGTCGCCATGGCCCGGCGCCTCGACGCGGGAGAGGACGGCATGGCGCTCGGTCGCGCGAACGCGCGTTTCCTGAACGCCTGCTTCAAGCTCCTCTTCGAAGGAGCGACTCGCCACGCCGGGATCCCGAGCGGCGCCGCGCTGGCGGCCGTGGGCAGCTTTGGCAGAGGGGCCGTCGCGCTCCGCAGCGACGCCGACGTGGTGCTCGTCGTCGACTCGCGGTTGGTCGGAACCAGGGAAGCGTCCGCCTTCGCCGAGGCGCTGCTCTATCCGCTATGGGATGCGGCGCTCGCCGTCGGTCACCAACTGCTCAGCGCAGCAGATGCCGTGCCGCTTGCACAAAAGGATCTTGCAACCGCGACGGCGCTCCTCGACCTGCGCCTTTTGGCCGGCGACCAGACGCTCCTCGACGCGCTGGTTAGCCGCGCGAGGGAGGGGCTCTTCGGCGAACAGGACCTAGGCATGTTCATCGACCGCCTCGAGGACGAGGCGGCCGCGCGCCATGAGCGGTTCGGGGGGTCGGTCTACCTCCTCGAGCCGGACGTGAAGAACGGGGCCGGTGGCCTGCGGGACCTCGACGGCGCGCGATGGGCGGCGCGCGCCCGATACCGCATTTCCGGTGACGCCGGGGACTCGAAGACGGGCACCTGGGGAGAGCTCGTCCGACTCGGCGTCCTGGTCGCACGTGAAGCCGAGGAGATTGCAGAATCGGAGGAGTTCTTGTGGCGCATGAGGAACCGCCTGCACGCTCGCGCGCGGCGTAAGGCCGACCGTCTGGGCTTCGAGGAGCAAGAGGCGCTCGCGGTCGCGATGGGATACGGCACGGACCGGGCGCGCGCCGCCGAAAGGCTCATGCAGGCGTTCTACGTGCACGCGCGCGCTGCGATTCGCGCGCGTTCGAGCCTTTTCGAGCGCCTGAGGCCTTCGCGACGTGCGAAGGCACCGGTGGCTACGGACCTGGGCGGACAGGTTCGGCTCTTCGACGGGCATGTGACGATAGCCGGCGCCGCGGAGCTCCACAGCGACCCGGCGCTCGCTTTTCGCGCCTACGCAACGTGTGTGCGGCAGGGTCTACCGGTCCTTCCGTTCGCGCGCGATACCATCGCCCGCGCGGCGGACGACCCCGCCTGGCGCGAGCGGCTGCGCGCGAACCCGGAGGCCGCGGAGCTCTTCGTGGACCTCGTGTGCACGGTTCCCGAAGCGCGGACGCGCCGTGGGTCGATCGTAGGTGAGCTCCACGACGCCGGCCTGCTCCTCGCCATGGTGCCCGAGTTTCTGCCCGTCACGGGGCGCGTGCACCACGATATTTATCATGTCTATACGGTCGATGTTCACTCGGTCGCGGCCGTGGACCGCTTGCGCCAGTTCGCGCGCGGCGAGCTTGCTCACGACTTTCCCCTCGCCACCCGGCTCGCGGCGGAGATCGCGCGGCCGAAGCCGCTCTATCTGGCCACGCTGCTGCACGACGTGGGCAAGGGTTGGCCGGACGCCAGCGGCTCGCGGAAGAACCACTCCAGGGCCGGCGCCGAGCTATGTGATCGCATCCTGGCGCGCCTCGGGTTGAGCGTGGAGGACACGGACGAGGCGCGGCAACTCGTCCTCGACCACCTCGTGATGTACCACGTCGCGACGCGGCGCGACCTCGACGACAACGCCACGATAGAAGAGTTCTGTCGGAACCTGAGGGGACGCGAAGGGTTGCGAAACCTGTATCTCCTCACCATGGCGGACCTCAGCACGACGTCACCAACGGCAATGACATCGTGGAAGGCCCGCATGCTCGAGGAGCTCTACTTTGCATCGGAGGCGTACTTGACGGGCCAGAAGCCACGCGCCGACGCGCTCCGGATTGCGCGGGTGTGCGAGGCCGTACGCGCGCAGTGGACCGGACCGCCAGCCGTGCTCGACGCGCTGCTCTCGTGTCTGCCGGAGAGATATTTGCTGGCGAACAAGCCGGAATCGATCGTACAGCACGGCCGCGTCGTCGTCGGGCGCGGGTCGCGGGCCGCTTACGTCGCACGCGTGCCATCCCGACACCCCGAGGCCGCCGAGCTGTGCATCGTGTCCGACGACAGGCCGGGCCTCCTCGCGGGCATCGCCGCTGCGCTTACCGCCAACCGGCTCGAGGTGCTCACCGCGGAGGTCTACTCACACCCGGTCGGAGCCGAGAGGGAGGCGCTCGACCTGTTCTGGGTCCGCGATCGAGAGGGCGGCACGGACGGCGTCGAGGCGGCGCTACCCCGACTGGCGCGGGATCTCGACGATGTCTGCTCGGGTCGCGTTTTGCCGACGGAGCTCCTGCGTTCGAGGACCGGCTCGTCCTCACCGTGGCGCGAGCGACCGAGCCCCGCGGTCCCTACCGAAATTCTCTTCGACGATCGCGCCTCGCCGCGGCATACCATCGTGGAAGTCTATGCAAAGGACCGCCCCGGTCTGCTTTACACGGTGGCCGAGGCGCTCCACGAGCTTCGCCTCTCCATCGCGCTCTCCAAGATCAACACCGAGGGAGCCCGTGTGGCGGACGTCTTCTACGTGTGCGAGCTCAATGGGACGAAGGTGCCGCCGGGGGCGCGGCATCGCGAAATTCAGGAGGCGCTCGTGCGCGCCGTCTCTGGGTAGAGCGGCGCCACCATCCCTCGTTGGACCGCGTGCCGGGGCGCAAGCGCATCGGTTGACGCGCCCGTGCACCTCCAACACACTCAGGCGATGGACACAGCGAAGGCACGCGCGACGGCAAGCAAATGGCTCCTCCGCGTGCTCCTGTGGGCGGGACTGGCCTTCGTCGTCTTTGCCGGGCTCTATACGACCGCCTCGCTCAATTACACGTACTCGTCGGGCGAGCGCGTCGGCTTCGTTCAAAAGATGTCGAAACGAGGCTGGGTCTGCAAGACGAACGAAGGGGACCTGGCGATGGTCAACATCGCCGGACAGCCGGCTCAGATGTTCGCGTTCACCGTGCGAGACGACAAGATCGTCCAGCAGATAGAAGCCCTCGCCGGCCACAAGGTGGCGCTACACTACGAGGAGCACGCCGGCATTCCGTCGAGCTGCTTCGGCGACACGCGCTATTTCGTCACCGAGGTGCAGAAGGCGGAATGACTCCGAAAGCGATGCGATCGACTGCCGCAATTTGCGAAGTGGGAGCAACGCCGTCGAGTTTCAGCTCGGGACCTCATCCGTCCAGACTCGGAAGCCCTGTAGCGTATTCGGCCCGAAGGTCGTAGTGATCGCCACGTCCGCGGCGTCTCGACCCCTGGCGATCAGCACACGACCGATCCGCGGCACGTTATTGCGCGGATCGAACGTGAACCACTGCCCGTCGAGATACGCCTCGAACCATGCCGCGAAGTCCATAGGGCCGCCGGGCGCAACGCCGATGTCACCGAGGTAGCCGGTGCAGTACCGCGCGGGGATGTTCATGCAGCGGCAGAACGCTATCGCGAGATGCGCGAAGTCGCGGCAAACGCCCTTGCGTTCGCTCCACACGCCCCACGCCGTCTTGGTTGGGCTCGCGTGATCGTAACCGAAGGCAACGTGCTGATGGACGAAGTCGCAAATGGCTTGCACGCGTCCCCAACCCATCGGCGTACGCCCGAAGAGCTTCCACGCCGCCTCGGAGAGCCGATCGGTCTCGCAGTAACGACTCCCCAACAAGAAGACGAGGGTCTCCTCCGGCAACGACTGCACCGCTTGCTGCTGCGCACCCAAGACGATGACGTCCGGTTTGCCGCTGTCGTTCAGGAGAGCGTCCGCCCGGATTTGCACTTGGCCAGAGGGCGCCACCAGTCGCGTACACCAATTGCCGAAGCTGTCTCGATAAGAGGTCATCGGAACGTTCGGCGTGATTTGCATATGGTCCGGTCGGACCATCTCCGAGACCCGCGTGTAGTGGACGTTCAGCACCAGAATGACCGGCGTAGGCTGCGGGAAAGCGTAAAGAAGCTCGTAGCCAAGTCGGATTTGCATGGGCGTAGAGCCTCCGGCGAGGACGCTAGCACGAAGTGCGCAGTGAAACCTTGCGGCGCGCGACACGCTCACGCGCCTTTCACTGCGTCCGCGCTGCTGGCAATGAAACGGGGGCGATGCGCCGACGAAACGTGTGGTACCGTATTCGTCAAAAGCGTATGAGCAAAATTCATTTCATCGGGGGCGAAAAGGGCGGTGTGGGCAAGTCCGTGGTTTCGAGGCTGCTCACGCAATTTTGCATCGACCGAGCCATCCCCTTCACCGCAGTGGACGCCGATTCGTCGCACCGGACGCTGAGCCGCTATTACGGCGACTATGCGCGTCCCGTAGACCTCTCGCGTGTAGAAAGCGTCGACGAAATAATCGGATGGGCGACCGAGACGGAGCGGCGCGTGATCGTCGACCTCCCGGCGCAGAGCGACCGCGCGATTTCGGCGTGGATCGCGGAGGCTGGCATTTTCGACTTGGCACGCGACGCCGGCGTGCAAGTTGCTTTTTGGCATGTGATGGATGATGGCAAAGACTCGTTGGTCGCGTTGGAGCGGCTCCTCGAGCGCCACGGCGCGGCAGCACGCTACTTCGTCGTGAAGAATCGCGGTCGTGGTAAGGACTTCGCGCTCTTCGACGCGGCGCCCACAAAGGAGCGCGCGCTTGCGCTCGGAGCGCTGGTGATCGACCTTCCAGAGCTCGCGGAGGGCGCCATGCGCAAGATCGATCGCCTCGACGCCAGCTACTGGGCTGCCGTGCACAACGAGACGCTCGGCAGCGAGGGCTTCACGCGGCTCGATCGGCAGCGGATAAAGGTGTGGCTGCAGTCCACGTTCGACCAGATCGCGCGCCTCGGGGAGTCGTTCTGACCCTGCGCTTCGCAGGACGCGCACGTGGTTGGGGGCAGCGGCGACCAGGCCGGACGCGTCCGGGCGCATTCGACACAAGCCATTTGGTGTTGGCTTTCGCGCTCTGCGCGATAGTCACGGGGTGCGGGAGGCAGGCGCTCGTCACGACCGACGCGCTCCCTGTCCGTCGCGTCGTCGTGTACCGCAACGGCGTGGCCTATTTCGAGCGTGCGGGCCATGTCCAGGGGTCAGAGGTCCGCTTCAAGATGAAGCAAAGCGAGGTGGGAGACTTTCTCGCGACGCTCGCAGTCATGGAGCGCGGCGGGAGCTCCGTGCGCGCGGCGGCCTTTCCGCTGCAGGTGGGAGACGACAACCAGGAGGCCAAGCCCCAGGGGCAGAGCAGCGCGGACCGCGCAAAGGCACTCGAGACGGTCGTCCTTTCTCTCGATGGAAAAGAGCACGACCTGCAGGTCGGCTACGTCGCCGAATCGCCGGTGTGGAAACCGTCCTACCGGCTCGTAGTGCACTCGGAGGGGGACGCCGACCTTCAGGCATGGGGTATCGTCGAGAACCTTTCCGGCGAGGACTGGAAGGACGTAAACCTCTCGCTAATCGCAGGCGCCCCGCTGGCCTTCGAGGCGCAGCTGGGCACGCCCATCATCCCTCCTCGGCCCGTGGTTACGGACGAAGGCGAGGTCATCGCCGCGGTGCCTCGAGGAGAGACATCGCTCCGTCAGGAGCCGCCGGGCACCGCACCCCAACCTCCGGCCGAGAATAACGCGTCTGCGAGCCCGGTGGACGGGGCGGGTGCCGCGGCCGCGCCGGCGGTCTCTCCGGACAGCAGGTACGGCGCCCAAAAGCGGTCGCCCAGCGCCTCGATTCGTTCGGGCTTGAACGTACGTCCGGCCACTGCTGTCCCTCCCTCCCCCAGCGCTGTCGATACGAATCGAACGCTGAGCGCGTCCCCTATGGCCGTCTCGCCGCCCCGGACTCTTCGCTCGCTCGCCGCCATCGCCGTGGAAGGCGGGACGACGCGTTACGACCTTCCCCTCGCAGTGACGATTCCGGACCGGAGCGCGACGATGGTGATGCTCCTCTCGCGCCGCGTCCCCGGCGGCGCGCTGTATCTGTTCGCACCCGACGGCGGCGTGCCGGACTCTGCCAGCCACCCCTTCCGGGTCGCGCGGTTCACGAATGGCGCCGACGGCGCGCTCGAACGTGGCCCGATCGCGGTGTTCGAGGGCGGTGCCTTCCTCGGGCAAGGCATTGTCGATCCCCTCCCCCCCGGGGCCACGGCGACCGTCCCATTCGCGCTCGAGCGAGGCCTAGCCGTGGACCAGGAGCGCAAGGTCGACGAGCAGGGCGAGCGCGTCGCCAAGATCGAGAACGGCGAGCTGACGGTCGAGCGGGACAGGGTGACACAGACCAAGTACCGCGTGCGCAATGGCCGGGAGCAGCTCGCACGGTTACTCGTGAAACATTCGCGAATCCCGGGGTCGCGGCTGTTCGCGCCGCCGGCGGGCACCGAGGACAACGTCGGGAGCGGCAGCGCGCTCGTCCCTACGCAGGTGAACGCGCACGCCACGTCGGAGCTGGTCGTCGACGAACGCACGATCATACGCAGGCCGGTCGAATGGTTCGACGCCGTGGGGGACAGCGCCGTCAAGGCATACGTGGCGGATCCGAGGGCCCATCGCCTCATGGCGCAGAGGCTCGCCGCGGCCTGGGTGATTCGAGGCGAGATCGTGTTGGCGGGAGAGGAGCGTGACAAGCTACGGTTGGAATCGAGTCACCTGTCTCAAGCTGCCGAGGAGACGCGCCGCAACCTCGTGGCCATCGAGAAGAACAAGTCGGCCGAGCCGCTGCGACGAAAGCTCACCGCGCGTCTCGCCGAGACGTCCGCGCGTCTCGACGAGCTCAATCGCAAGCTGGTCGAGCTCGATGCGAAGCTCGCCGAGTCCAAGGTTCGGTTCCAGGAGGCGGTCCGCGAGGTGAAGATCACCTCAGTGCCGCCGCCCGCCTGAGGAGCGCGCATTAGCGCGAAACGCGTCGGCTCGGATCTCGATGCCCAGTCGAGTGCCCAGGCGGCTTCGCACCCAGGGCTCGATGCGCGAGCGAAAGACGGTGGCCCAGCCGACATAGACCGCCGAGAACACGCCGAACCAGGTGAGATCGGCTAGCCAGCTCACAAGTCGATTTGCATCCCGAGCTCGACGACACGATCGGGCGGAATGGCAAAGTATTGGGTGGCGGAGCGCGCATTACGCGAGATGAACGCGAAGAGTGACTTTCGCCACCGAAACATCTTGCTGTCGCCGGTCGCGAGGAGCGTCTCCCGCCCCAGGAAGTAGCTCATTCGCCCCGTCGCATCGGGTAACCCGTGGTACTTCACGGCGTCGCTCATCACCTGGGGCACGTTGGGCGTTTCCATGAACCCGAAATGAGCCGTGATCTGGAAGAAGCCATGGCCCAGATCGTGGACAACCAGTCGGTCGCGGCTCGCGACCTCCGGGATCGTCTCCGAGACGATAGAGAGCAGCACGACACTCTTGTGCAGCACCTGGTTGTGCTTCCAGTGGTGCAGAAGGACGATGGGCACGCCACTCGGATTGGACGACATGAAAACGGCCGTGCCGTTGACGCGGTGAGGGCAATGCTGGGCCACGTCCGCGAGGAACACGTCGATGGGAAGCATCCGGCCCGCGAGGCTCTGCCCAAGGATGGCGCGCCCCTTTTTCCACGTCGTCATGATCAGGAAGAGTACGAGCCCCACGGCGATGGGAAACCAGCCCCCGTTCAAGAACTTCATCGCGTTGGCCGCGAAGAACGGCACGTCGAAGCTCAAAAAAACGGCCACCAGCGGCACGGCCTTCCACAGAGGCCAATGCCAGGTGCGCACGAGGACCACGAAGTAGATCACGGACGTGATCCCCATGGTCCCAGTGACGGCTATGCCGTAGGCCGCTGCCAGCGCGCTCGACTCCTTGAATGCGAGCACTAGCCAGATGCAGGCGGCGGCGAGCGCCACGTTGACCTCGGGGATGTAGATCTGCCCCTCGGCCTCGCCAGAAGTATGGACAATGGTCACGCGCGGGCAGAACCCAAGCTGAACGGCCTGACGGGTCAGCGAGTACGCCCCCGAGATGAGCGCCTGCGAAGCGATGATGGTGGCCACCGTCGAGAGGACCACCATCGGGTAAATGAGCTTCGCCGGAACGAGCGCATAGAATGGGTTGGCAGCGGCTTCGGGGTGCTGGATGACGCAGGCGGCCTGGCCAAAGTAGTTGAGCATCAGCGACGGCATGACCAGCGTGAACCACGCCAGACGGATGGGCCCGCGTCCGAAATGCCCCATGTCAGCGTAAAGGGCTTCGCCCCCGGTGATGACAAGCACGACACTGCCGAGCACGAGGAAACCGTGCCAGCCGTGCGCCGCGAAGAAACGCACCGCATGGACCGGGTGAACCGCCGCTAGAACGGCCGGATAATGCAAAATCTGGCGGACGCCGAGCACAGCCAGGGCGGTGAACCACACGACCATGATGGGACCGAACACTCGTCCGATCTTTGCCGTCCCTCGCTTCTGCACCCCGAAGAGGCCAACGAGGACGGCGATCGTGATGGGCAGCACAGCGGGACTGAGACGGGTGGTGGCGACGTCGAGCCCCTCGACCGCGCTGAGCACCGAGATGGCCGGCGTGATTACCCCATCGCCGTAGAGCAGCGCAGCGCCGAAAATGACCAGACCCGATAGCCACCCGATGCGACCGGCGGTGGACGCGCTGCGCGGGGCAAGGGCGAGAAGCGCCAATATTCCGCCCTCGCCGCGGTTGTCCGCCCTCATGATGAACGTGAGGTATTTGATGGTGACCACCATCGTCAGCGACCAGAACACGAGCGACAGGATGCCGAGCAGGTTTGCTTGCGTGGCGGCGACGCCGTGTTCGCGATCGACGCATTCCTTGATGGCATAGAGCGGGCTCGTGCCGATGTCTCCGAAGACGACACCGGCGGCCATGAGGACGAGCTTTGCCGTCCCGGAGTGGCGCGCGGTCGGGGCGACTGACGCTGGGCCGGAGCTTTCCATGGCGGTGACCTGCGCGGAGGGACCCGGCGGTGGTGAGAATGCCGATGCGCCTGACGCCCTCATGCGCGCTCGGCCGTATGAATCCGTTTCATGGTCCTTCGCCGTGCTGTCTACGGGGATGCTACACTGCTGCTCAAGTGGCCGTCGACTGGAGGCTTCCAGGGGAGCTGGAGGCGCCCGCACTCCCGCAGTCGACACCAGTATCGTCCGCGTTCGTCGCAGTCGGCGGCCACTTGAATTGCAGTGGGCTGCCGGGTGCGGCCGGCGCGCGGCGAGGATGTAAGCTCGCGCACGCGCCGGCTCTACCCATTTTCTACCCATTTCGGATCAGTGCGACAGCTTCACTCCGCCACCGCCGCGACGCGCGACTCAGCCCCGGATTCGATGGAAGACGGCTGCAACGCGCTTCCGGCGCCCATGAGCTCCGGATAAGCAGTACCGCCGTGCTCGTGCACATCGAGACCTTCAAGCTCGCCGTCGCGGGAGACGCGAAGCGTGCCGGTGAGCTTCACCGCATACATCAAGGCCATGCTGATGCCGAATGTGGCCGCCGTGACCGCCGCACTGCCGATCGCCTGCGAGACGAGCACGTTCGCGCCGCCGCCATAGAAAAGGCCAGTGACGACTGACGCGTCAGAGTTGTCAGCTCCGGTCGGCCCGGGTGCGCCGTATTTGCCGCATGCAAAGAGCCCGAGACTGAGCGTTCCCCAAATGCCGCAGAACCCGTGCACCGCCACCGCTCCGACAGGATCGTCGATGCGGAGCCACTCGATGAAATCGACGCCGAGGACGACGACTACGCCCGCCACGCCTCCGAGCAAGATGGCTCCGAGCGGCGACACCCAGTAGCAGGGGCAGGTGATGGCCACGAGACCGGCGAGGAAGCCGTTCACGGTCATGCCGCAATCCCATATTTTGTTTCGCGGATAGACATAGGCGAGCGCCGCCAGACCGCCGGCGCACGCGGCGAGCGTCGTGTTTGCCGCGACACGTCCGCAGCCGGCTGCGTCCATCGCCGACAATGTGCTGCCGGGGTTGAAGCCGTACCAGCCGAACCAGAGAATGACCCCACCCACGGCGGCGATGGTCATGTCGTGGCCCGGCATCGGGCCCCCTCCGTCCTTCTTGAACTTGCGACCGAGGCGCGGGCCGAGGACGATGGCGCCGGCAAGAGCGACGAAGCCGCCGATGGTGTGGACCACCGTCGAACCGGCGAAATCGTGGAACGCGACCGGCTGAATCGTGGTGAGCCAACCGTCCGGGCCCCACGCCCAGTGTCCGATGATCGGATAGATGAAACCGCTTACGCCGAAGCTGTACAGAAGATCGCCCACGAAGCCTGTGCGGCCGACCATTGCGCCGGACGTGATCGTGCTGCACGTGTCGGCGAAAGCGAACTGAAAGAGCCAGTAGGCGAGGAACGCAACGCCCGTGCTGCCATACGTTTCAGGGATGCCCTGTAGAAAGAAGTACTGGTGGCCGATGAACCCGTTGCCAGCACCGAACATGAAGGCAAAGCCCCACGCATAGAAGAGAATGCCGCAGAGGCACGTATCGACGATGCCCTCGAGGAGAATGTTCACCGTTTCACGAGTCCGGGCAAAACCAGCCTCCAGCATCATGAACCCGGCCTGCATGAAGAACACCAAAAAGGCCGCGATGACGGTCCACATGGTGTTGATCGGATTGACGTAGGCGGGCGTCTCCGGAGTCGGAGTCGCGTCCGCGAACGCGGGGGTGAAGAAGTAGGCGCTGACAGCCTTAATCATGAGCAGAACAAGCACCGCACCGACGACCTTGCTCGTCAGGATCAAGGCGAATAGTCGCCGGTACTCTTTCTGCCTCACGCGTGCCATGAATCGCTGCAACATCGTTCCTCCGGGTGGTTTTCCGCTGTTAGGCGGGCGGTCGATCTCGGCGCGGTGCTTATGTTCTCTTAACGCCGTCTTTATACTTTCTTAATGGCCTAATGTTTCCCGTTGTTTTCGGCCTAAGGTCACCACAGCGCACATGCAGTTTTGTCGTCGGATCCGTTCGGAAGCGATGAGCGGGCGATGCCCGAAACACCTATGAAACCAACCAGAATCATTCAGCGTCTGGTGCCCGCGTGACAAAGATCCAAGCCATCATTCGTGAGGAGCGGGTCGACGCCGTCGTCGAGCGTCTGGTGCTCATTGGTGTTCGCGGGCTGACGCTCTCGAGCGTGAAGGGCTCCGGGAGCCACGGCGACGATCGTTTCGCGATATTCCGTGGGGGCTCGTACAAGGTCGGCTTCTTGTCCAAGGTGCTCCTGGAGTGGGTCGGCACGGAGGACGATGCCAACGGTGTCGTCCGGGCGATCGAGCAGCAAGGCGCCACCGGAAAGCTGGGCGACGGACGAATTTTCATCTCACACGTCGAGGAGGCCGTCCGCATTCGAACGGGCGAGCGTGGACTCGCAGCCGTCTGAGGCCGCGCGTTTTCCGCGCGAAGCCCTGCGGCTCCGTCAAAGATGACTGGCGCTGCCGTGAACGAGAGTGGTCAGCTGCCCGCGCAGATCGCTTGCAGGTCTTCGTCCGAGACCTCGCGCTTGCGGTCGGCGAGCGCCTGGAACGCTCGGAAGGCCTTGTCCAAGTGATCCCCCTGCAAATCGAAGCCGAGCAAGCGTGTGCGCGCCGCGAAGCCAGCGGTGCCGGAGAGCTTGCCCAGCACGATTTCGGTGCCGGTCGGATGGCCGATCCGCGCGGGATCGATGCACTCGAAATTCAGGCGGTGTTTGAGCACGCCATCCTGGTGAATGCCTGATGCGTGGCGAAACGCGTTGCGCCCGACGATGGCCTTGTTCGCCGGCACCGCGAGGCCGCTTCGCGCCTGCACCAGCTCGGACAGCAAGTAGATCCCCGTCGTCTCGACGTCCGTGTGGACACCGAGAGTGGCCCCGTGCACCGCGATGGCCATCACGACTTCTTCGAACGAGGTATTGCCGGCCCGCTCCCCAATGCCATTGACGCAAAGCTCCACCTGACGCGCCCCTGCGGTGATGGCAGCAATGGCGTTGGCGGACGCCATTCCCAGGTCGTCTTGCCCATGAAACGACAGGACGGCGCCGGAGAGCTCCGGCACGGCTTCCCGCAAGTATTGAAAGAGCTCCGCCACTTGATGAGGGAGCGCATAGCCCACCGTATCGGGCACGTTGATCGTACGCGCGCCCGCCTTCAAGGCCACCCGAACCAGCTCAGCGAGGAACGGCCGATCCGCGCGTGTAGCGTCCATGGCCGAAAACTCGACGTCGTTCACGGCGCTGCGGGCACGCTCGATCATCGCCGCAGTGAGCGCGAGCACCTCGGTGTGACTGCGAC
>JALYHV010000047.1 GCA_030776205.1 Myxococcota bacterium
CATCGCCACCCGCCTTCGGCGCCGACCACGGCGCGCCTCGCGCTCTTCGGTGCCGTCGGCGTCCGTGCGGCCAGCGACCTTCCCACCGCCTTTACGCGCGCGTTCCCGCAGGCCGCCAGCGCGGACGCCATGTGGCTAAGCGCGCCGTTCGGCTCGGCTGGGACCGCCGACATCACCCTCGTCATCGACGAGGGCGGACACCTGGTGGCCAGCCGCGTGGAGGGAACACCTTCGCCGCCCCTCCGCCGAGGCATCGCGCGCACCCTCGCGCTATTGGGCCCGCGGGCCTTCACCGCTCACGCGCCGATAACTCGGCTGCGGGTCGTCGCCCGCGTGACGCGCGACGACGTTCACGACGGGCTGCATGGCGATGTCTTTGCGATGAGCGGCGGCAGCTTTGCTGACGAAGTCGGAACCGCCTTCTTCGCACTTCCCGCCGCGCCCGTTCGTGACGGCCCGGACTCACTCGCGGCAGGCGGTCGCGGACGCCGCGTGGACATTTCGTTGCGCCTCGCGTCGGTTCTTGGGAGGCCCTCCCAAGAGCTCACCCCCGCTCCGTAGAGCCGCGGTCACGAAAAGCGGCGCGCCCGGAACCCTCCGACGTTGCGATCTCTGCTGCCGAGCCGCGCTTGCCGCGCTACGGTGCACAGTGGAGCGCATGTCGGGCGAGGTCTTCACGCGAAGCGACAGGCGGGGCGGCGAGCGGTACGTCGCCTGCTTTCCCGCGGCATTGCGGCGCCCGGACGGGGAAGAGCGCCCTTCTCTAATACGCGACCTCAGCACGTCCGGCGTGCTGCTCCTCGCTCGGACGACAAAGGTCGCGATAGGCGACGCGGTGAAGCTCCGCCTGTACATCGTCGACGACGCCCGAAAGTACCGGGTCGCCTCTGGCCATGTGGTGCGGGTGGAACGCCTGCCGGCCGGGGAGGCGGGGCCGTGGCTGCGGCGCGTCGCCGTCCGGTTCATGGAGCCGTTGACGGTGCAAACAGACGACGTTGAGACATTTCGGCAACAGGCGCAGCGGCTCGGACTCGGAAGGCCCTGACGTTCGGGGCGCCGCTGTCTGCTACTCGGGGAGCGCCGCCTCCGGTACGTTGCCGCCTTCGCGTACGTACGTCACGATCGCGTCGACGAGCGCCGTATCGGCTCGCTGGCACGCGGAGGACACGTCGCCGCTCATGGCCCCCTTGCACTCCTTGCCGCGCTTCGCGTGAGCTTGTTTTAGAGCGCCGCTCCCGGCGATCAGCGCGTCCTGGTTGCCGGGCGCGATGCGGTGCCACTGCACGGGGGCGGGGACTGGCCTCGGGGGGCGAGTCCGGGTCATCATCTCCGCCTCGATACCCATCGAGCAGGTTCCGTCCCAGCGCAGGACGTCATACGTCCCGGCCCCGCTGCCGACCACCATCCCGGTCTTGGAAGGCAAGTGCATCCGAAGAGCGAGCACCTCTTCTTCGAAGGCGAGCTCGTCGACCTTGCCCCGAAGGTATAGACGCGTGAACGGCGAACCCTTGGAGAAGAGTGCAAGGGCGGTGTCCTGGTGTGGCTTTGCGCACAAACGCTCGACGAAACGGCCTGGCGGAGTGCAAAGGCTGGCGGAAGGGTCCGCGCAGCTCGCCGGAAGGCTGCTCTTCGCGGGGCTCTGGTTTAGTTCACGCGGGGCTGCCTCCACGGAAGGAACGGCGCCCGTGACGGCGCCGGGCGGCGGCGGCGGAGGCGATGCGGAGCCTTCCGGCGCGGCAGGAGGGCGGTTGCAGGCGACGGCGGTCGCCAGGAGAACCGCCCGGGCAATCGCGCGGTCGGTCACCTGAAAGAAGATCGGACGAGATCGCACGGCAGGGACGTTACATGAACGCGCCGCGCCGTGTACGAAGCGCTCGGCCTTGCGGGCGAACCGCAACGCTCGTAATTGCCTCGCATGCACCGCACGAAGACCGAGGCCGCCCTGGAAGACGCGGAGCGCGCCTACTCGGACGACCCCGAACGCGCGGAGCTCCTGCGCCGGGCACGCCTTTTCAAGGCAAGTTGGATCGAGCTCGCGGAGGGGCTCGCGGCGGCCAAGCGCGCGGCGCGCTGGAAGCAGTGGGGCTACGATTCGTTCGAGTCGTACGCAAGAACCGAGCTGCACCTTAGGGCGGAGACAGTCGACAAGCTGACTGGGTCCTACTCGTTCCTCAAGCGGCGAGCCCCGGCCGTGCTCGAGCGCGACGCGGTTCGTGAGCCAATCCCCAGCTACCAGGCGGTGGACTTTCTTCGCCGCGCCGAAGCCAGCGAAAACGCGCCTCGCGACGCGATCGACGAAATTCGCCGGCGCGTGCTGGACGAAGGCGCCCCTGCCGCCACGATGTCCCGGGCGTACGGCAAGGTGGTGTTTCCGGTCTCGGCGGACGAACGGCGCTCCCGCGAGGCGGCCGGGCTCCGGAATGTGGCGAAGCGCTTGCGCGAGCTTCTCGGCGAGACGCGCGCCGTGCCACGCAAGCTCGCGGCGGACGTGGCAGAGGCGCTGGAGAGATTGCTCGAAGCGCTCCCCGAGCGCTCCGAAGAAGCGGCATAATCGCGCACACCTCATGCGTTACGAAGTCATCCTTGACGGTCTCCTCGGCGGCGAACCTGCCGCGCCGATCGTAGTGGAGGTCACCGAGTTGCCCGGTGGGGGCCTCGAGGCGCAAGTCGACGGGCGGCACGTCGAGATCGACATGCTTGCCCCAAAAAAAACCGAGGCGCGCGGCGTCAATGTTCGAATCGACGGGCAAGTCATCGACCTGACCACGGAGGGTCCCCTGCCAGACCTCTTCGCCGTCGCCCGGGGCCATCGCGCGCGGGTTCGCGTCGAGAGCGACCGCTGGCGGTCCGCCGTGCTGGTACAGGCGCCGCTCGCCGGCCGCGCCAGCCGTGTCGTCCAGAGCCCGATGCCCGGCCGCGTGGTCAAAATCCTCGTCGCCATCGGCGAGTCGGTGCAACCGAGCCAAGGAGTCGTCGTGCTGGAGGCCATGAAAATGGAAAACGAAGTGTGCGCCCGCCATGCCGGAACCGTAGCCGCGATCCACGTCTCCGCCGGCGCGGCGGTCGAAGGCGGCGCAAAGCTCGTCACGCTCAGCTGATGCCTGACAACACGCTCCAGCCGATGAATTCTCCCGAAGCCGCGGCCGCGAAGCCCCGACGCCGCACGCTCGCGGAAGACGCTCTCAATGCACCGAACCTGGTGACGATGGGGCGCGTCGTTCTAATCCCGTTCTTCGTCTGGCTCCTCGACGTGCCGACACCGGAGCGCGGTCTTTGGGCGTGCATAGTCTTCACCGTCGCGGCGCTCAGCGACGTCCTCGATGGCTATCTCGCGCGGAGGCTCAACGTGGTGAGCGTCCTCGGCAAATTTCTCGATCCGCTAGCCGATAAGCTCATCGTCATGGCCGCTCTGGTCTGGCTGGTGCCCCTCGGTAGGGTCGCTCCTTGGGTTGTCGTTGTGCTGCTGGGGCGGGAGATCAGCGTGACCGGGCTTCGGAGCGTGGCCGCGAGCGAGGGCGTCGTCATCAGCGCTGGCAACGAAGGAAAGGTCAAGACCGCACTTCAGATGATCGGGATCGTGGCTCTGATCCTCGGTTATCCCTACCACCTCTCGTATCTCGGTATCGACCTCGGTGTCGTCGATCTCGTGCGCGTCGGCAACATGCTGATTTATCTGTCGCTCATCTTTTCGTTCGCAAGCGCCGCGCAGTACCTGCGGCTGTTCGCGGCAGCCGTTGAAGCCAAGAGCAGCAAGGGAAGCGCGCCCGGCCAGGCGCCGCGCGACACCTCGGCGTGACGATGTGATTCAGGCCGCTCGAGTAGCAGTCGGCACTGGCCTTTCGTTGTGTTTTCTGGAAGGTTGAGCCCCTCCATGCGACGACGCTTCACGTTCTGGCTGTTTCTTCCCGCAATCGCCCTGATGCCCCTCCTCGCGGTCACGTTCGGCGCGTGCTCGAGCCAAGGGGAGGGCGAGCGATGCGGCCCCGAAGCCGGCAACGCCGGCGCGGACGACTGCCAAAGCGGCCTCATTTGCGTCCGAACGAACAACACGAACGCCGTCTATCGCTGCTGCCCCTCCGATCGAACGCAGGCCACCACATCCGCCTGCGCGCTGCCGGGCACCACCGACGCGAACTCCAGCGTCCCTGAGGCTGCCACGTCCGCCGAAACGTCGAGCGATGCAACGGACACCGGGCCCGACGGGGCGATCTCGTCGGAGGCCCAGGCCGTCGTGGTCGACGGGGCTGCGGACGCTCCGTCGGACGGCACAGTGGACGCGATCTCCGCGGACGTGGCCGACGCAACCGCCGATGCGGTGACGGACGCGGCGGCCGAAGCGGCCGACGCACGAGCCAGAGCCGACGCCGATGCCGCCGTCGATGGGGCCGCCGACGGCTCGGACGCAACTCCGGACTGAGAGCCGGCATGCCCTCCCCCGCGAGCCTCGTCCACTGCGCCCAGCAGGCGCTCTGGCTGATGCTCGCAGTGTCTTTCCCGGTTCTGGCCGTCGCAGCGGCCATTGGATTCGTGGTCGCCGCTTTGCAGGCTGCGTCGCAAATCCAGGACCCCACGCTCGCCCACCTGCCGAGGCTGCTGGTCGTCATCGCGGCGCTTGCGCTTCTCGGTCCTTGGATGGGCCATCAAATCGTCGGTTTTGCCGCCCAGATGTTCGCGGCCGGAGAGCACTCGGCGCGTTGACCATCGGCGGCTTCGTCTGTTAGCTCCGACGGGCATGAGTGAATCCTCACTCAGGTCCCGCCGTGCGCGCCAAGGGCGGGGGGCCCGTGCGGACGGGCGGTCGGCGCGAGGCGGCGACAAGCGCGAGCGCATTCTCGCCGCGGCGGTGCGCGTGTTCGCCAAGAAGGGTTTCTACGCAACTCGCGTCAGCGAGGTAGCCAGGGCGGCGGGAGTGGCAGACGGGACGATCTATCTTTACTTCCGGTCGAAGGATGAGCTTCTGGTGTCCCTATTCGAAGACCGCGTGGAGCGTTTGCTCGCCTTTCTCGAGTCGGAGCTGCCCCGCACCGCGAGCGCATCACAGCGACTGCGATTCATCGTCGAAGTGCAGCTCGGGCTCATCGAAAAGGAACGTGACCTCGCGGAGGTAATCACGGTAATCCTGCGGCAATCGACGAAGCTGATGAAGCAATACGCAGCCCCGAAATTCACGGCGTATCTCGATGCCATCGCGCGGGTGGTCGCCGACGGTCAGGCCACGGGCGAGCTGCGCCGAGACGTGTCGCCGCATCTCGCAGCACGTGCCATCTTCGGCGCGCTCGACGGGATCACAATGACGTGGGCGCTCGGCAAGGCGGACCGCGGAGGGCTCGTCGGCGCAGCCGGGCAGATCGCGGAGCTGGTTTTGCGTGGCGTCTCGTCGCCGGAGCGGGCACAGGGAGCCGCGGAGGCGGAGTGAAACGCCTCCCCGAACGCGCGCGAACGTGCCGTGAGGCGCGCCGCTTCTTCGATGCCCGCGGATTCCTGGAGGTGCAGACTCCGTTGATGGTCCCCTCCCCCGGGCTCGACCTCCACCTCGATGCGTTCGAGATTGCGGGCGGTGATCGAGGCAAGCCGCGGTGGCTGAGCACGTCGCCCGAGTACCAGATGAAGCGCCTTCTCGCCGAGGGGTGGCCCCGCATCTACCAGCTCGCACCGTGCTTCCGGCGCGGCGAGCTCGGGGTGAGGCACAACCCCGAGTTCACGATGTTGGAGTGGTATCGCGCGGGAGCGGGGGTCGATGAAGTAATGAACGACACCGAGCAGCTCGTCGCGGCGGCCACGGGAGGAGAAGCCCGCGTCGGTAATCGCACGATTGATCTGCGGCCACCCTTCGAGCGACTCCCGCTTTGCGAAGCGTTCCGCCGTTTTGCGGGCTGGTCCGAATCCGAGACGCTGGACGCTGCTTCTCACGATGAGGATCGCTATTTTCGCGCGTTGGTCGAGCGCGTAGAGCCAGCCATCGAGCGCATGGATCGCGGCGTCTTCGTGGTCGACTACCCTGCCGCGCACGCCTCTCTCGCTCGCAAGAAGCCCGCGGACTCGAGGCTCGCGGAGCGGTTCGAGCTCTACGTCGCCGGCGTGGAGCTCTGCAACGGGTTTGGCGAGCTGGTCGACCCCGTCGAACAGCGGGAGCGGTTCGAGATCGACCGCGCCGGCAGGACCGCACGCGGCTTGCCGGCGTACCCGCTCGACGAACGATTCTTGGAGGCGCTCGCGCGGGTGCCCCCGAGCGCGGGCAACGCGCTCGGGCTCGACCGGTTGGTGGCGCTCGCCTGCGGGATGACGTCGATTGCCGAGGTCATCGCGTTCACGGCAGACGAGGTATAGCGTGGCGCGTCGCGTTCGAATTCAAAAGCAAGACGTGGAGTGCCGGGCGCCAACCAGGTTAGGTTCGTATGGTGATAGACGAGAAGGTCCGGCGGCATCGTGCAGGACGGATCCGGCACGAGCTGAGCGCAAAAGACACGGTCACCAAGCCAATTTGTCGAGCCGGCTACGATTCGTCGGCCCCCTTTTGCGAGGAGTCGAACCAACTCCTCGGGACGACGCCCACCCGGCATCGCCATGCCGGCAAGAACCTCGCGATCCGCTTCGCTGTCGGAGGGTGTTCGCTCGGCTCGATCCTGGTAGCAAAAACCATGTTGGGCATCTGCGCGATCTTCCTCGGGGACGATCCAGGGGAGCTGACTCGGGACCTCGAACGACGGTTCCCACTGGCGGAGCTCCTCGATGCCGACCGGGATTTGCAGGATCTCGTCCGGTGCGTGGTCGCTTTGGTCGAAAAACCTCGATTCGGAACGAAGCTCCCGCTCGACATCCGGGGCACTCCTTTCCAGCAGCGCGTGTGGCAGGCCCTTCGCGACGTTCCCGCGGGAGCGACTGCGAGCTACTCGGCAATCGCGTGCGCGATTGGGGCGCCTGCGTCTCATCGGGCGGTGGCTCGGGCGTGCGCCGCGAACCCACTCGCGGTGGCCATTCCGTGTCACCGGGTCGTGCGAAGGGACGGCAGCTTCTCGGGTTACCGCTGGGGAGTCGAGCGCAAGCGCGCGCTGCTTGCCCGCGAGGCGCGGTGATCGGCGCGCCGGCAGCGCTGGGCCCGCTTCTCAACCTCCATGACGCGAGGCACTCGGCGTGAATTGACGTGGGGGCCCAAGTCGTATCCAATTACGGATGATTTGTTTGACCGTTGATCGCTAGCCCCCCTTGCGTCAGGAGGGGTGGCGCTCGATTGAGCTGCTTAGGAGGCTAAATTATTATGTTTATGAAAATTCGTAGAAGTGGTTGCCAATTATTGCCACAACTGGTTGTGGGGGCCGTCTGCGTGTCGCTCGGCGCAGGCTGCAGCTCCGGTGACAGCTCCTCTGCCGCGTCCCCGGAAGCAGGTGCTCCGGACGGTAGCTCGGGATCGGATAGCAGCTCCGGCTCGTCGTCGGGTAGCACCTCTGGCGCGAGCTCGGGATCCGGCGCTAGCTCCGGCTCGTCGTCGGGTAGCACCTCTGGCGCGAGCTCGGGATCCGGCAGTAGCTCAGGGTCCGCGGTCGACGGCGGTGTCTCCTCCGAGGCGGGTCTCGAAGGGGGCAGCGGGATCGACGCAGGCGGCTCGGAGGCAGGCACTCTCGACGCGGGCGCAACTCCCGGCGACGCGGCGATTGACGCAGGAACGCCGATCGACGGAGGAGCGGTGCTCGACGCGGCAGCGGACGCCGGCATCACCGCCGAGGCCGGTGTAGACGCAGAAATCGACGCGGCTGTCGGCACGGACGCTGAGCCCGACGCCGGCTCCGACGTCACGGCGGAAGCGGCGTCCGACGCCGGGCCGCTCTTCAGCTATACGTTCGACACGACGATCCAAGGTTGGACGATCCTCCCCAACACCGACGCGACGCTCGCGAGTTCCACGCTCGCCTGGTCAGGAGCGCAAGGCGATCCTACGCCACCCGCCGGCGCGCTCGAGGTCACGGTCCCCTTCACCACGAACGCGCAAGGCCTTGCCGTAGGGTTCCAGCTCAGCGCCCCGATTGACCTGACGAACAGGGTGATCACCGCGCACGTTTTCCTGGCTTCTGGCCTTACGACGGACCCGGCCAACCCAGGCGGAATACAGATTTTCGCCCAGGACAACGGCGCAGCCGCAACGCCTTATGACTGGCTGAGCGTGTGGCACAACGTCGGCTCCACCGACGCGGGCACGTGGATGACGATCACGCTCGACGTGAACGCCGCCATCCTGGCGCACCCTACCTTCGACCCGACGAAGGTCTCGGCGTGGGGAATCCAGATCGCCACCGGTGGGGCCGCGGCCACCCCGCCCTATTCCACCGCGGACGTTTTCATCGACACGGTCACAGTGCAGTGAGCACGGGCGGCGTGGGTCGGCGGGGCCGCCCAACCCGCGCCCGCCAAGCGGGTCACGGCTCGCTCACGACATCGATGCCCAGCGCCTTCATCAAACGAAGCGCATTCGAGCTCTGGACGATTCCGGGGCGCAGCACGTAGTCGAAGGTCATCGCATCGTCGGCGACCTGCTCCTGCAGGTGGACGTTTTGGACCCGCGCACCGAGCTCTTGTTCCAACGCGGTGATGCCGAGGTCGTGCGTAGAGACAGCGCCGAGTGCCCGGTGGGCGACCAACTGTCGGACGACCGCGCACGCACCAATGACGCGCTCGCGTGAATTCGTGCCGTGCAGGATTTCGTCGAGCAAGAAGAAGACGGTCGCGCGCCGGGGGTCGTCTGCCCAGTCGAGAACGCGCTTTAGGCGGCGCAGCTCCGCGTAAAAATGCGAGACACCCTGCTCGAGCGAGTCTTCGACGCGCATGCTCGTCGCGACGCTCAGCGGGCCGATGCGCAAGGAGCGCGCGCACACCGGCGCACCGGCGTTGGCCAGAACGGCGCTGACACCCATTGCCCGCAGCAGCGTGCTCTTGCCCGACATATTCGAACCCGTCACGACGAGCGCCATCCCGGGACCCGAGAGGTGGACGTCGTTGCCGACGCGCCGGTCGGACGGCAGCAGCGGATGGCCTAGCGCGCGCGCGTCGAACAAAGGCTCGAGGGCGAGATCGGGCCAAGCGAAATCGGGGTGATCGAAGGCAAAGCTCGCCACGCCGGCGAGCGCCTCGACTTCGCCGAGCGCATCGAGCCAGCGGCGAACGTCGTCTCCGGCGCGCGCACGCCACCGCTGCAGAGCAAAGGCGCAATGCACGTCCCACATGAGCAGTGGGCCGATGAGAAAGCGGAAGACCTCGTTGTTGCGGGCATCGACGAAGCCGATGACCCTCTGGAGCGCAGCCATCTCGTCGCTCGCTCGGCGGGCGCCTCCGCACAGGAGCGTGCGCGTCTCGACGAGGAGCGGAGCCTCGAAGGCCTCGCGCTCGATGGCGGCAAGGGAGGTGCGCCACCGCGTCGCGGTCGATTCCCGGGCGGACACCGTCTGCAACGACGGCGTGACCTTCGCGGAAAAGCTCATTCCGAGCGCCAGTCCGCCGACGACGGCGACGGTCGTCACCATGGCCGGCCAGCCGAGGAGGGGCGCGAGTACGACGACGGCCCCCACCGAGAGGGGCAGCGCCCATGCCGCCACGCGCAGAATGGGCGGCAACGCTTGTTTCGACTCCGCCCAGGCCAGGAGCGGCGCCGCGTCGGGCTTGTCGCCCGCAAGCACGCCGCCGGCAATCGCCAGCGCCTCCCGGAACGGAAGCCGCGGCGCCAGATCGCGGGCGGCCGCTTGGCGCCGGCGCACTTCGACGGGCCAATCTTGCGGGCTCACGAGCGAAAGCAGCCCTGCGAGTCGCTCCTCGCCCATGCGCGTCTCCGTCGTGTCCGCGAGTTGCATCAGCGACGCGCGGCCGAAGATGTCGAGATCGGCGGTGTAGGGATGGTCCGCCGTTCTGAAGCGGGCGCTCGTGGCGGGGAGTCGGTCCCAATCGTGCGCAAGCCGTGCCAGACCCCGCTCGTGAAAACGCAGGCCCGCAGCGGCCCGCTCGCCGGCCTCATGAACCCGCGCGTGAAGCACGACAAGGACCAAAAAGCCAAGCGTCGCCACGCCCAGCGCCGCCCATACCACGCCGCGCCCGCCGCTCCCCAGCGGGACCCAGACGATAGCTCCCACCAGCGCGACACCCGAGGCGGCGAGAATGAGACGCGCCATCGCGATCTTCCGCGCCTGCGCGTCGAGTCGCGCCACCTCTCGCCGACAGACTTCGGCTCCTCGCTCGTAGCTGGCGCGTGCGTCCACGCGCTCTTGTTACCACGTCCGTCGTGGCAGCTGGCGGAAGCGGCCTCGCGTATCGCGCAGGCGGACGCCGCGCACAGAACGGGACAACACCTCTGTCCTTGGCGGCTTTGCCATGCTCCAGTATGGCCCTCCATCGCTCATGACGGCGCCCGCCCACGCATCGCGACCCCTCGTCCTTCTTTCGAACGATGACGGCTATGGGAGCCTCGGCCTCGAGGCGTTGCGCCGTGCGCTCGCCGCGCGTGCGGAGGTCATCGTCGTCGCCCCGGAGGGTGAGCAGAGCGCCTCCAGCCACTCGCTCAGCCTGCACCGGCCTCTCCGGCTTCGCGCCGCAGGCGCTGGCGTTTTTGCCATCGACGGCACGCCGGCCGATTGCGTGTACGTCGCGCTCCACGCCGGGACACGCGTCCTCCCGCGCCGGCCCGACCTCGTCGTGTCCGGCATCAACCACGGGATGAACCTCGGACAAGACTCGTTTTACTCCGGGACCATCGCGGCGGCTCGCGAGGGCGCGCTCCGCAAGATACCCGCCATCGCCACCAGCGCGCATCCCTCGCTCGACCTTGGCGCGACGGCGGAGCTCTGCGCGCGAATCGCGTTCGCGTTATTGGCCATGCCGAACGCGCGCGCCCCACTCCTCAACGTGAACGTCCCGCCGGGCTGGACGGGCGAGGTACGCGCCACGCGGCTCGGCGCACGAATCTACGAGGAGGTGGTGGACTTCCGCTTCGACCCGCGCGGTCGCGAGTACCTGTGGCTGGGCGGTCCCGGCGTGCGCCACGAGCGGGACCCAGGGACCGACACGGACGCTTACGATGACGGCGCTGCCTCCATCACCCCTCTCGTTCTCGATCTGACGGCCACTGCGGACCGGCCGCTGGCAGAGACGATCGCAAGTCAGGTAGGCCGGCTAGCCAGGTAAACGAGCGAACTCGAGCGTGCACGTCTCGCACGTGCGAAGGAGGAGTGCGAATGGCGACGAAGAAGCGACGTGCGGTAAAACCCAGCGGCACAAAGCCGCGGCTCGCGAAAAAAATCCGAAGCGCGGCGAATGAGGCGCGCAGGAAAGGCGGCAGCGCCGAGAGGCGGAAGGCGTCGGCGTCTGTGCCGTTTCAGCCGTCCATTTCCCGGCCGATGGCGAGCTTCGATTACTGCCGATCCCTCATCCGTGACGTCCCCGACTTTCCCAAGGCGGGCGTCGTCTTCAAGGACATCACGCCGCTCCTGGCGAGTCCCCTCGCGCTTCACGTCGTCCTCGACGGGATCGCGGAGCGGTTCATCGGCGAGCACCTCGACGCCATCGTCGGAATAGAGGCGCGCGGATTCATTTTCGGCGGCGCTCTGGCGGCACGGCTGAACGCGAGCTTTGTGCCCGTCCGCAAACCAGGCAAGCTGCCTTCGGCGGTCGACCGCGTCGAGATCGTGACGGAATACAGCCACGACGCGCTCGAGATGCACAAGAGGAGCTTGCGCGAGGGCGCACGCGTGCTCGTCGTTGACGACGTGCTGGCGACGGGCGGCACGGCGTCCGCGGCGGCGGAGCTCGTCCACGGGCAAGGAGCGTACGTCATCGGATTCGCCTTCGTCGTCGAGCTGACGCTACTCGGCGGCCGCGAAAAGCTATTGCCCGTGCGGGTGGAGAGCTGCGTGGCGTATTAGCGCTCCCACCGGACGGAGCCGGCGTGAGCCGTGCTCGCGGCGAGGCTATGGGTGCGGCTCGGGCGGCGCCTCTCGCGCAACCGGCCGCGTGACGTCATCCGTCTCACCACCGCGGGTCAAAACACGACGCCGATCTGCCCGTGCATTGTGAATGCCACGTCGGTCGACGACCGCAGGTCGATGCGCGTCCGGCTCGGCAGAATAAGAATGTTTGCGTCCGCACCGACGAGGAGCGGTCCGAGCGTGACGAGCCCCGTGACGCCCGGCTCGATGTAAAGGCTGCTGCTGCTATGGCTCGACGAGACGTTGAGCACCTTCGTATCTACCGTCTCCGTATAGTTGCCGATGCCGACGGTGCCCCGCAGCGTGACGAGCCCGAGGAGCTTAGAGCCGAAGCCACCTTCGAGGCCGTACGTCAACGCTTTGACCGAGGTGATGCTGTCGCTTTCACCGAAGTAGTACATGAACGCCAGCCCGCCATAGAGGCCGAGCAACGACACGCCGGCGCGCGCTCCCAGGCCGAACCCGAGCGGACCAGGCGAGCCGCCCGGGTTGGTGCCCACACCGGCCTTGCCGGCCACTTCCACATCCACGGGACCGAGGGCGTGCGCATCACGCGCGACAAAAGCCGTACCCAATCCAATCGCCAGAAGAGCCACTCCGAAGTCGGGTCGTCGCATGTGCGAAACGCTATCACCGGAGCCGCGTCAGTGGTGGCGTCAGACGAGACGCAAGTCGTTGCGCGGCGACGAGGCGGGCTCTGCAGCGCGGCCGCCCTGAGCGCGGCGTTAGGCGCTTCGCGGGCCGATTCATTGTAGCCCAATGGCGCGGAGCGCTTCCCTTTGCTTGCCGATGTCGGCCGCGGGCGCGCCGAGCTCGGCGGCCCGGTCGAGCG
>JALYHV010000048.1 GCA_030776205.1 Myxococcota bacterium
TCGATCCTCGTCATATTCCGCAATACGGAAAGCAGCTCGGCGTAAACTTCTACGTAACAGGCAAGGTGGGGGCCGCGGATGAACGCACGGAGGACGCGCGCCGGGTACAATACTTCGTATTCATGCAAGTGATCGATACGGAGACGAGTGAAATTCGCTGGCAGCAAAAGGCGTACGTCACCAAGGCCATACGCTGAGGCTCGACAAAGGGATTCTTTACGGTGCGATGATGTTGCCGAACTGCGCGCATGTGCTTTTCGCCGGCCTCCTCTTCGCTGGCCTCGGTGCGTGCGCGAGTCACTCCGACAGGACGCTTCCCGTGCGTACCGCGCTGGATGCCGGCGAGCCGCAGCGAGCCATCGAGTTGCTGAACGAGCACATGAAGGTCCATGAAACGGATCTCCCGCGCGACCTGGATAGCGAGAACGCGCTTTACGTCCTGGACCGCGGGAGCATCGAGCAAAGCATCGCGCAGTTCGGCCGCTCGAAGCGCGACTTCGAAGCTTCCGACAAAGCGATTGACATGCTCGACCTCGCACACGACGTGGGGGACACCATTGGGGAATACGTCTTTTCGGGATCGAGCGGGAAATACGAGGCCCCTCCTTACGAAAAACTTCTGATCAATACGCTCGATATGATCAATTACCTTGAACTGCGCGATCTCAACGGCGCGCGGGTAGAGGCCAGACGGCTCGCCGTCATGCAGCGCTACGTGGCGGACTCACTTCACGAGCGACAAAACCCCGTGCTCGGTTTGGGAGCGCTCCTCGCAGGTCTCACCTTCGAGCAGAGCGGCGAGATCGACGAGGCGCTCCGATGGTACGACGAAGCCCTCGAGTTCCCCGCGTTTCGGGCGCTCCGCGGGCCGGTGCGCGCGCTTCTCACGCGCGGGCATTACCGATCACCACGCTTGACCGCAATCGAGACCACTACGGAGGTTTTGCCCCGCTCGCTAGACGAAACGAGAGAAGCCGAGCTGGTTGTGCTGGTCGGCTATGGCCGAGTACCCCACAAGATTGCGCAGCGCATGCCGATCGGGCTTGCGCTCACATGGGCGTCTGGCGCTCTTTCGCCGGAGGACGTTGAATCGGCGAACCAACTAGCGGCGCAGGGTCTGGTCACGTGGGTGAATTACCCGACGCTTGGAGCCGATCAGGGCGGCTACGCATTACCTACGTGCACGCTCGACGGCACCGTGGTCGTTCTGGACGAAGCTGTGGACGTCACACGAGCCGTGCGTGCGGAATGGAAAAGTATCGAAGCAAAGATTATCGTGAGTGCGATAACACGTACGCTCGCTCGGTTCGGAGCCGGCAAGCTCGCGCAGGCCGCTGCCGGGAGACAAGAACTCCTCGGAACGCTCCTCTCCCTCGGAGCCCAGGTTACACTGACGGCGCTCGACACGCCTGACACCCGAAGCTGGGAGACGCTCCCCGCGCGATTCGCCTTCGCCCGCGTTCACGTCCCGGCCGGCAAACACACCGTGCGCATCGATGCGCGCGGAGTAAGTCGCAACGTCGAAGTGGACCTCCCGATCGGCGGCTGGGGTGTGACCTCGCTGATGGCCCTTCGGTAAGAGCCGGGGACCAACATCACGCGAATTTGCGGGCGAGCGCGTCGCAGACGACGCCGGGTGCATAGCGGCTCACATCGCCGCCGTGACTTGCAATCTCTCGCACGAGCGACGCGCTGATGAACCCGTTCTTGGTGCGGGTCGGCAGAAATACGGTGTCGACGTTGGGCTCGAGATCGGCGTTGGCGTGCGCTATTTGAAGCTCGTACTCAAAGTCCGTGGCGGCGCGCAGCCCTCGGACGATGACACCGGCACCCTTTCTCTTGCAGAATTCGATCAGTAACCCATCAAAAACCTCGACGGTGACGTTGGCGAGGTGCGACGACACGCGCGACACAAGGTCCACGCGCTCCTCTACGCTGAAGAGCGGGCTCCGCGTCGGGTGCTTGCCGATTCCAACGATGACGTCGCTAAAAAGAGCCGACGCGCGATCAATCAGGTCGAGATGACCCAGCGTGGGCGGATCGAAGCTGCCCGCATAAACTGCGAGCCTCGCGATCGAGGAACTGCTCATTGGCTGCCCGGAAGCGTGGATCCTGGGCCGGTTGGGCCTGTGGGGGAACGAGTCGTCCCTGATGACGCGGGCGCTGGCTGCGAGGAAGCCGGCGTGCGCCGTGCGTTCGTCGATGGTTCTGGAGCGAGAAGCGCCGGATCCGCCTCCATCCACATGAAATGTCCGTCGTCGCCAAATGTCACGCGAAAGAACGCCAGCAAGTCGGCACCGATGACACCCCCGAGATCGACGTCGACGAGGTCGTTCAACTCACCGAGATCAACGCCTTGGACGGCAGGCAATTTGGCGAGATCAAACCCGCCCACACGAAAAACGGGCACTGTCCCGCGCTTGACACTGGGCGTGTCGGCGAAGGGCGTTAGCGTGTGCACGTCCACTCCTGTCTTTTTCCACGCACTGTCCCGAAGTAACAGCGGAAAGGCGCGCGAGCTGTCCACGAAGAACGGCACCGCTTCGTCATCGCGCGGCGTGATCTCCGCGCGCAGCACCATTCCGCCGCCACGCAGGTAATAGAGCGGGACGCGGCTTGCGTCCGGCGGAGCCGTCGCTTCCCGGCGACGTACGACGAACTGGTCACCGCGTCGATCGACCGTTGCGTGCGCGTGCCGCAGGAGTTGCGCACCGAGCAGCGCCTTTATCGGTACACCGAGCTGGCGTGTGATGGGGGAGAGGTCCTGTACGAGGGCGGGGACGTCCTTCACTTCCAGACGGTCGAAGCGCAGGTTCACCCACGCCGCCTCGCGCCGCGTATTCGCGTCGAGCACGACCTCACTGGACCCCGTCGCAACCAGCGCGAGGATTCGCTCGCCATCGATCTCGCAGGGGACGACATGTGCGGACCCGAGCGGTACGCGATCGAGAGAGCGCGGCATCTCGACGGAGGCTACGAGGTTACCCTCTAACTCGAACGGATGCCGACCCGCGCCCCGCCGCGCGAGACCCGCAACGTCATGCGCCCAGGCGTCCTTGACCTTGGGGTCGGTAAGCATCGCCTCCAGTTCGTCAGCGGCGTGCTCGAGATCCCCCGAATACCAGTACGCACGGCCGCGGATGCCGTGTGCCGCGGGAGAGGCGAGCCCCTCGGTGAGACGGAGTGCCTCCGCAAAATCGAGCCGAACCAAAGCGACCGTCGCGCCGAGCTCTTTGATGTCGACGTCGCGCGGCGCGGCCTCTCCCGCGCGGCGCACCGCTTCTCGCGCGTCGTCGAAGTCGCCCGAGCGGTAGCTAGCCTTCGCACGATCGAACCATTGAATTGCGAGCGGAGCGCGGTTGGCTCTCCCCCCCATCGAGGCGCCACAGGCGGGTAACATGGCGCAAATGGCGACAACGACGAACAAGGAACGGCGCATCGACGTAGGCTCTCAGGGTGGCGCTGGAGGAGGCGCGGGCTCGATGCGCAGGATGCGGTCGGCACGCAATTGCCTCCGGCCTCGACCGGGGAGCTGATAGCCCACAACGAGCGGCGGGTCGAGGTCGGATCGCACCTCGAGCAACACCATCGTGAGGGGCCGCGGCGCACGCCCCGCCGCGCGATAGACGAGGCGTACGGGCGCTCCATGCTTCACGGCCGCCTCGCAGGCATCGACGATCGCGTGACGCGCAACCCTCTCGCCCACGCGAACCTCCCACAAATCGCGGGCGCTAGCGGGGCCGAGCGCCGTAACGCAACGTTCGAACAGCATGCGCATTGCGCGAACATCGCTTTCGGCGCGGTGGGCCCGCCCCCGCTCGATTCCGAGATCCCGACAAAGCGCGTCAAGCGAGTAGGACTGGAAGTCGAAGGCCCTGCGGGCGAGAACGAGGGTGTCCAGCCAGTGCTCCACGTGAAAGGGAACGTCGGCGCGCTGGCATTCCGCCTCCAGAAAACGTACGTCCCAGGTCGCTGCGTGGGCCACTATTATCGCGCCGTCCAACACGGAAAGCGCCTCGCCGGCGACCGCCCCGAAGCGCGGCGCCGCCGATAGCGTGGCCGCATCCAACCCGTGCACGTGCGCGGCCCCCCCCACGCGTTCTCCTGGATGGACCAGAGACGAGAACAGCGCGCTCACCCGACCTCCTACCCGACGCTCGATACAGACCTCCACGATCCGGTCGCGATCGAGATCCAGACCCGTCATTTCGAGGTCGAGGAACGCGAATGGCGCCTCAATCATCGGCAGATCCCACGGCGGTCCGGGAGGCAGCCGTTTCACGGTTCCAGCTTACCCTGCCATTGCCGAGGGGGGCGGAGACTTCCCGTGGGTCCGATTGCGGCTGGTGCCTCCCAGGGCGAGTAGCACCCCGGAGGCGACCACGAGGAGCGAGCCGCTGATTTGGATGGCGTTTGGTATCTCGCCAAAGATCGGTACCGCCAAAACGCGCATGAGGACGACGCTGCTGTACGTCATCGCGCTCACTCGCGCGGCGTGTTCGAGCGCGTACGCCCGCGTCATGGCGAGCTGGGCCAGACCTCCGCTGAGTCCCATCAGCGCAAGGATCATTGCATCATGCGCAGTTGGCGTCCGCCAGACTGGGATCGCGCCGAGGAGCATCGCGCCGAACCCGATGCACGAAAAATGGAAGACGATTGCCTCGCTGGACTCAGAGGGGCCGATACGTCTCAGCCACACCATCGCCAACGCCGTAGCCATAGCGGTCCCGGTCCCGGCCGCGATGAGGTGAGGAGCGCTCGAGAAGGAGGGCTTGGCGACCACCGCGATCCCCGAAAATCCGAGCGCGAGGGCAAGAAGGACGTTGCCCCTCACGCGTTCACCGAGAAGAGGCGCGCTGCAGAGCGCAACGAAAATGGGCGAAGTGGCGAACAGGGTGATTGCATCCCCGATGGGAAGGTTCGGCGCCGAGTACACGTAGAACGTTCCGGCGGCGCTGAGAGTGCCAAATGCGCTGCGAAACCAGGACTCCCTGACGCGGGTGATGCGCAGAGACTGCCTTCGCAAACGCGCGACTCCATAGGCGGCCAGTCCCCCCACCAAGAAGCGAGTCGCGCCGACCTCTTGCCACGGGACACCCCTGCCACCGACTCGCGCTCCGATGCCCATGAGCGCGAACAAAAGCTGGGCCAGTCCCATCCACACCGCTGCGCGCAACGGTTGGCGCACCGGGGCAAGCCCAGTCACGCGGCGATCACCAGGGGTTGAGCCGGCGCGGCGCGGCACGCCGATCTAGTGGTTAGCCGTCGCGGGATCGGCACGACGCGAATCGCATTCGTAGGACCTCGCCAGCGACCCCGGCGGCGGCTCGTCTTCCGATTCCAGTCGCGCCCGCCATGCGCGATCCGTCCAACGTTCGGCCGATGGTTGGACGCTCTCGTAGTGCGGGATCGAGGCGCCTACGGCAAGCCAGAGCCAGTGTGTCCCTGGCTCGCGCACCACCATCCACGCCTCCTCGATTTGGCCCGTGGCCTCTTCGAGCGTCTGCCCCGATAGCAGATCAGTGTGAACGTCCGCGGCAATCGGAACATCGGCCTCGCCCGCCTCGGCGAGTACCGCCTCCAGGGCGCCAAGCCGTGCCGGCAAACCCGCCAATGCCGCGGCCACGCCCGGGGGTACCGTCTCGTCGATAGTCTCATAAACCGCAGCTCCAAAAGCCGTCCAGAGGATGTCGTCCACCTCGTCGAGAATGGCGAGCGCGGGAGCAGCGCTCGGCAGGTCGGCCTCGCCGAGAAGCGCGCGGGACACCTGACGAACGACCGCGATGAGCTTTGCGATGGCCTCCGGGTGGGCTTCCACGAACAAAGGAACGGAAGTTTCGCCAACAATGCGGGGCGGCAACCGGACCTCCGCGACCGGTGCGCGCGTGAACGAGCTCGCGTCGTGGCGCAGCTCGGTCCAGGCTGCGAGCGCCACGTCGGCCTTGCGGCGACGCCAGGGCTCGAGCGCCGCCCCTGGTTGGAATCGGTCGCCGGCAGACGGAGAGAGCCACGTCTCGATTGCGTCGATCATCGAGAGATATGGGGTGCGATGCCGCGCCAGGGAGCCCTGCGACGCTCGGGCGTGCATGAGCCTATCGAGGGTCTCGCCGTAGCGCTCGAAGGCATCGTCCAAGGTCTCGTGAAGAGCGGTGCGCGCGCTGGCTGACCCAAGCCACGCGGCCACGTCAAGCGCGTTTGGGAAGACACGCCTGAGGGCGCGGCCACGCGCGAGCGGCTCGAGCCTCGCGCGCGGTCCGACCGACGGAAAAACGAGAGACTGCAACACCTCGCTGTCAGGCGTTGCAGAGGGCCCCAGAAGGCGGAACGTGCGCGCCATGACCTGGCTCGACTCGCCTCGTTCGCCAGTCTTCGCCGCCGCCAATGCGCCTCCGGTCCCATCATAGACGCGAGAGGGCGCCCCTTGCGCCACGGCGTGCCGCACGCGATCCACGCGCAACACGCTGGCGAACCATGCGGGGTCGTGCAGATCGAACGCGGCGTTCGCGACAGCCGCCATGACCTCACGCGGCGTAACGTCATCGACCTCGCCGATCAGCAGCTCGCCCGCGCGCGCAAGACGCTCCCATGCGATCGCGGCCTGGGGATCGCTGTCCGCCGCCACAAGGCGCGTCATGAGCAGCGCCGCTCTCGTGTGTGTGCGCGCCGTGGCAACGTCGACCGCAACCCGTCCTCTGCCTTCTCCAGCTCCCTCCAGCGAAAGTCCAGCGAGCTCGAGCCATGAAGCCGCGCGGAACCATCCCGCGCTGGCATCGTCATGATCGGCCATTCCGCGCGGCGAAAGGGCAGAGTAATCGAGCGATGTTTGGAGCCAGGGGCTGACGGCGATGCCCGCATGGGCAACAATTCTCGCCCTCTCTGCTCCGACCAGAGCCGCCAACTCTGGCGGCGCCTGGTAAGTCCGGTCGCTCAGAGCGAGAGCCACGCCCACCAGGAGGCGCGCGACTGCATACGGCTGAACCATGTCTGTCCGCGCCGTTCTACTGTCCGTTGCCAAACGCACGTCGAGGTGGTGGAGCAGGGTCGCCAACGACGGTCGCATCGTCGCTGCGTCGACGTCCCCTAGGGCGCGATTGATCGCCATGTGCGTCAGGAAGAAGAGCGCGTCCATCGTGAGCACCCAAGGAACGGCGTCGTCTCTTAGCGCGGCGTAGAACTCACCCAGGCGCGTGTCCGGATGGGCCGGTCGGCTCACTGCGAAGCCGCATGTCGTGATGGCCTCGCGAAGTGAGGGCATAGCAGACGCCCACCTGGTTTGAGAGGAGGGAGTGCGGACGAGTTGCGCGGGATCCAGGGGGAGGTCGTTCGCTGGCTCCGGCGAACTGGTGCCCGTGATACCCGCCCCTGCGGCCGTCCCTGCGGACGGCCCCACAGCAAAGAGCGGCACCTCCACTGGCTCCCAATACGTCCATGCGGGCGGAGCGCTCTCGGGGGGCGGTTCGGTGCGCTCCACCGATGCGGGGGGTGGAGACGCTGCGGGCCTGGGAATTTCCTTCTTACAGGACGTGCCGACAACCGAACCAGCGAGCGCCGCCACAACCAGAAGCGACGCCGCCCTCATGGGTATTGCCCCGCTCACGATTGCGACTAACGCTAGCCTAGGTCGTCTTCGTCGACGAAATTCGGTGTGCCTTGCGGAGAAAAGAACCCGGGCTGTTCGAACCCACGCGACGATACGCCGTCGACAAGAGGTCGCCCTCCATGGTCCCTCGGATCGTCGTGTTGGCTGTCTTGGCGGTCGTCGCCGCCGCTTGGGGGCTCGTCAACCATGTCGTGCAGGGGCGCGCCCCCCCGGCCATGCTGGTTGCGCCACCTCGGAGCGCAGCCGCATATGACGCGGACGCGGGTGAGATCCCAGTGCCGGAGATGTATTGGGACGGGGGTTGACCGCGCCGCAGGGCTTGGTATGCGCTGGGCTGGAGTGCACCTGTGCCCAGGGAAGATACGCTCGTTATTCACGAAATTTATTCGAGCATTCAGGGGGAATCGACTTTTGCGGGGCTGCCCTGCACTTTCGTGCGGACCACCGGGTGTAACCTCCGATGTACCTGGTGCGACACTCCGCAGGCCTTCTACGGCGGAAAGCGGATGCGCCGCTGCGACGTGCTCGCGCAAGCGCTCGCAGGTGCGACGGATCTAGTCGAAATAACCGGGGGGGAGCCCCTCCTGCAACCAGGGGTCTTTCCGCTGTTCGCGGAGCTCTGCGAGATGGGACGCACCGTCCTCGTCGAGACAGGCGGCCATGTTGACGTTTCGCGGGTGGACCCGCGTGTGCACAAGATCATGGACCTCAAGTGCCCCGGCAGCGGCGAAGTCGGCCGCAACCGCTGGAGCAACCTCGAGCACATCGGCCCACGTGACGAGATTAAGTTCGTGCTGGCCGACCGTACGGATTACGAATGGATGCGCACAACCATCCAGGGGCGGTCGCTGACTGAGCGGACAAAAAATCTTCTTGCTAGCACTGTCTTCGGCCGGCTGGCGGCACGCGAACTCGTCCAGTGGGTGCTTGCGGATTCGCTGCCTGTTCGCGTCCAGCTTCAAATGCACAAATATATTTGGGATCCCAATACGACGGCGGTCTGAGGCGCAGCGTCCGATACTTGAGCATTAGCGTCCGTAGGCCAAAAACCGCCTGAATACGTCCACGTCGTGCTTCGAACCGAACGCGAGTGGGGTGCGCTGGTGGAGGCCATTCGGCACGATATCGAGAATACGGTCCACACCGTTCGTTGCGGCGCCGCCGCCCTGCTCGAAGAGAAAGGCCATAGGAATGGCCTCGTAGAGCAGGCGAAGCTTGCCCTGAGGGCTCTTCTTGTCGCGCGGATAAGCAAAGACGCCACCCTTGAGCAGCGTCCGATGAGCATCGGCGACTAGGGAGCCGACGTACCGATGTCCATAAGGCAGTCCCTCGGCGGCATCCTCCTTCTTCAGCCAATGGCTCCACTCCTGAACGCGAGGGTCCCAAAGCGCGAAGTTGCCCTCGTTGATCGAGTACGTTTTACCCCGCTCAGGGCAACGGATCCTCGGGTGCGAGAGGAAGAACTCGCCGACGTTGGGGTCCAACGTGAAGCCGTGCACTCCCTGGCCGGTCGAGAGCACCAGCGTCGTCGCGCTCCCGTACACGGCATAGCCCGCAGCGACGGCGCGCTTTCCCGGCTGGAGGGCGCCCTCGATCAGACGGCCATCGACGTGTTGTGCGCGTAGAACGCAAAAGATCGAACCAATAGAAATATTGACATCGATATTGCTAGACCCGTCGAGGGGGTCGAAGGCGACGATGTATTTGCCCGTCTCAGAGAAGACGCGGGGCTGCTCGAGCTCTTCACTTACCGCCATCGCGCAGCGACCGCTTCGCTCGAGCACCGTACAGAAGACCTCGTTCGCCACGGCGTCCAACTTTTGGACCCGCTCGCCCTGGACGTTGGTCTCACCGGTGTAGCCGAGCATCCCCGCGAGCCCGGCGGCACGGACACGCGTGTGAATGATGCGTATGGCAAGCGTAATGGCGTTTAGGAGCGACGTAAATTCGCCGGTCGCTCCGGGCGAGCCGCGCATGCCTCCCATGATGTGCGCTTCCAGCGTGGTGCCCACCATGGACGACCCGGCCAGCCCGCCGTCGCTCGCGTCCGACCCCCCGTGCAATGCAGACTCGGCGTCCAGGCGGCGAGGAGGCGCATGCGAATCAGTCATGGTACGTAGTCTATGTTGCTGGCCACAACCTGGCGACCTCATCGAGCACGCCGCCCGCGGAGTTGGGAGCTGGCGCGCGTCTCGTTGGCATTCCTCGTCGCTGGTTGCATGCGTGATTCGCCGTCTGGCTTGGTGAGCATGGCGAGCCATACTGCTGCAAGCTCGCCGGGCTTCACGAGCATGACTGCGGCTAGGACCGCGCCCACACCGCCCGCGCCGCTGCTCGCAGCCAATTCGTGGCCTGGTCACTCCCCACACACGCTCGCGCAGACTCTGCCAACGCGTCCCATGAGCTCGAAACGAGCGGCGCTGCGATTCGAGCTCGGCGGGCGGCCATTTCCGCTCCCGATCGTGCGCGGGACGGTTGCCGGCGAGTCGGCTTGGATGGTCATCGACACGGGAGCGAACTCGCACATCCTTGCGAGTTGGCTCGCACGAAAGGCCGGCCTAGCGCTCCGTCCGCGTCCGGTCCCCGCGAGCGATCACGCCGGCAGGGCAGTGAGCACGTATTCCGTTACTCGTCCCGCCGTGGCTATTGAAGGATGGGGTCCGTTAAACGACGCTGCGATGCTGGTCACTGACGTACCTGAGGCCGTCGCCGCGATGGGTATAGGCGCATTCCTCTCCCCACAGTGGCTTGCTTCGCTGCCGGACGGATTGGTGCTCGACTTGCGGGGAGGGGAGATGCGTACAGCGCCCTGGACCGAGGCGGTCGCCGAGCTCGGGCGGGGTGGCGGACTTGCGTTGGGAAGCCTACCGCCCGCTGGGTCAGAGGACTCGCATGATTCTCGCAGCGGCGGTCGCCAGGCGGGCGGCATCTGCGTCGCAGGCACGCCGACGATCCCAGAACTCTCGTACGTTCTGCCGGCCCGCGTCGGCGGCCATCCCGTCGATTTATTGCTCGATACGGGCTCGAGCCGAACGGACCTGCTTACGACCTCGGACGCCGCACGCACGCTTGCCAGGCGTGCGCACCCGAGCAAGGAGCCGATCTATGCGGCGTCAGGTCTGGTCGATACACTCTCCATTGGCGGATTGGAGATTAGCGTCGGCGCATGGAGCGCGAAGATGGACGTCGACCTGGTGGCCGTACCCTCGGGAGGAGCTCGCACGGCTTGCCCACGCGACGGCGTCCTCGGAATGGACGCGCTCGTTCGATGCGTGCTCGTCCTCGGTCGCAACGCGATGGCAGGATGGTGCGAGCCTTAAGTTTATGCTGGGCTCGGCTGCCATAAAGGCGAAGCACCGGCACCGCGCGCCATCGTCCTTGGGTTGGCTGGCGGTCTGCCTTTCTGCGGCGTGCGGTGCGTCTTCTCTCCCGCCGTCGCAGCACCCGGAATCGTCGAGCCCGAACTCTGGCGTGGAGGTCGATCGAGCGCGTATCAGCGCGTTCCTGCGCGCCGAAGAAGTCGCGCTCTCATGGCTCGCGTTGGCTGACCCGCGCCTCGCGCGGCGCACGATCCTCACTCCGCGCGATGATCTCGCTGAACGTCTCGCAATGGAGGCGATGCCAGATGAGCAAGTGAGCGCCCCGTTACCGGGCCACTCGCTCGACCTTTTCGCGTTCCCCGCTCGGAAGCGCGCGCTTGACCGGGCGGCCCAGGCCCTGGCGCGGTTCGCCGAACCGCTTCCGTCGGTCGGTCCGGCGGGAAGTCTCCTCGCACGACCTCAGCTGGAACGCGAGCTGTTAGCGCGACTCATCGAGGAGGAGAAGCTGCGCGCCGAGGACGAGGCCCGGCTGGGCGACTCGTCCGGCGAGCTCGTGAGGGCGATCGTATCTACCTGGACGCCGCCGGTCGCGGCCGCTGAGTGGCCCGAGCGCGACGCATGGCTGAACAAGCATCTGCTCGAGATCCGCTCATCGCTGAGCGTGGAAGGGCCGCGGATTGCGCCAACCGATCTCGACGTTGCGCTCTACCCACTGGAGCGGCTACTTCCACCGCTTCAGTTCCCGCGGGCCTCGGCGGCGATCGCGCAACTGCGGATGGCGATCGATGAGGACATGCGTGTCGTGCCGGACGTCGCACCCGTCGAACGGGTCCGCCTCGCGGTACAAGGTCACCTCGGGCTCAGGATCGAGACGGCCACCCTACGGCCGCGTCTGGAGCGCCTCGTGGCCCGTTTGCGCGTTCCCGCAGCTCGAGCCCTCGGTCAAGGTCAGTCACGCCGCGATGTCGCGTCCCGCGCTCGAAAGCTCCTTTATGCCGAAGGCCCCTGTCCGGCGCCTCCAGGGACACTGGTCCGCGTTGTGGCAGCACCGCCAGAGCGTGCCGCCATCTGCGGTGTCGTCAGCGCACTGACCACCGGCTCGACGCACGACGCGGCGCTCGTTGCCCTCCACGACGACGTACTCATGTCGCTAGCGGCCATCGCCGGTCCGCCGCCTCCGCGTCTTCAGCTCCTATCTGAACCCGAAAACGATCTCGTCGATGCCCTCGAACGATCGGCCCGCGAGCGGCCCGTCATCGCGCTCGGCATAGCGCTCGCAGCGGAAATTATTTATGGATCGGATGGCGCCGATAGCCGCTTGCAAGCCTGGCGTGACCTGGGCGAAGCGCCACTCGATATCGTCGCCAGAGAAGTCAACACGCCCGCCGCCTCCGCAGCCGTGGGTGAAGCGCGGTGACGACAGACCTTTGCCACCGCCCCGCGGTTCACTTCTTTTTGGCAGCGGCCGCGTCGCCGGCACCGGCATCGACCGGTTGCTGGAACTTCGAGGGATCGGCAAGCACCCACTCCGATGTGTAGCTACCTATCTGGTAGAGCGTGTCATCATCGGGTCGCTTGGCCCAGCGATTCGTGCCGTTGGCGACGCCTCCGACCAGCAGGCTATGGATGCCCGCGTTGTCTTTGAGCTGAACTACGAGCCTTGCCGCCGGCTTGTCCAAACCCGTCTCGGGCACGCTTTTGCCATCACCAAAGTCGTCCGCATTGAGCGACTTGAAGGCGCGGAGCATGTCCTTCAGCTTCTCTTCGTCGAAACGAGTAAGGGGGGCCTTATCCTTAGTGGCCACCCACTTGCTGTCGCCCTTGGTAAACGATAGCGTGCCGTGCGCGTTGACGATCGTTACCTGGGTCGCGTTGGCGTCGTCGAATTTCAGAATCTCCTTGTCACGAAAATCCTTGGCATCCTTCGTATACAAGTATGCGGAGTAGCCCTTTGCTGCCCAAACCTGGTCCGGCTTGTCCGCGAGCACGACGAGCTGACCTGCAGGGCCGCTCTTACCGAAGATCTCGTCGACCTTTTTTTCGCCGTCCTTCCACGCGACGACGCGCACACCATGCTCTGCGTCGAGCTGCTTGTCCTTGCGTACGGCGTCGTCGAGCTTCAGGTTGATCGGTGCATCCGCCTTGATCTCCTGGAGGTTGGAGACGAGATCATTGACTGCCTGCTGCCCGGCTTTCGCCTTCACAGGCTTCACCACCTGCCAGATCGTCCCGACACCGCCATCCGGTGATGCGCCTGCGGAGTCCGGCACCCTTTCGAGGACGACCTCACCCTTCGCTCCGTTCGTGATGCTGATCTTGTCGACACCGACGGGCATCGCAAGGGTGGGCAATTCCTGGGTGCTGGCGAGCGGAGCGCCCAACGCTTCGTCTCTCTTCGCTTGCTTGAATACGAGAAATCCGAGCAATGCGAGCAGTCCGATGCCGACGAAAATTAGTTTGTCGCGCGACATGTGCCGTTCTCTGTCCTTGTCCGTGAGCTATGCGAGCGAAACAGCGGATCGCGCGGCGAGGCGCCTGCGCCACCGAACCAGGCCATACGCCGCGACGAGGGCGGGAATGCCCAGGATGAGCAGGAGCTCGACGTCTCGTTGCTGGGCCTTCCGTGCCTGCTTGAGCTCCTCCTCTTGTTTGCGAATCTGTTCTTCCGTCTCCTCCGGCGTGATCTTCACCTTCGACAGGTCGCCGTACACGAGGTTAGGATCACTAAGCAGCTTCGCGCTGACGGCGAGCAAGTCGGTATCGCCGCTCAGCCAGTCCAGCGTGTTCTTGAAGACGAGGATTGAGCCGGTGATGAACTGCTGGGCGTACGGTCCCGCGAGCATCAGCAATTGTTCGTCGCCGCCCGCGTTAGGCATCATCATTCCGAACTGTGAGCCCATTTCAGGCCCGGCCCCCGCCCGCGCCAGCGGATTGGCAAGGAACTGCGAAGAAGCGAGCACGAAGAGTCGGGCCGGCTTCACGCTCTGCGCGGGCACGGTGATGCCGTCCTTTTCACCCTCAGGAAATGCGCTCTTCAGCGTCCCCTCGACGTCGGCGGCGATCGCATACTGCTGCTGCTGCAGTCCCCTGACCTTCGGAGCCCATTTCTGTAATGGGCGAAGGTCAACGGTCTCGCCCGTCAGGTGCACCGCGAACGGCGACGAGCGCATCACGACGTGAAGCTTTGCCGCCGGTTGCTTGTCCGGATGCATGCTGAGGCTCGATACGAAGGGCACCGCTACGTCCTCGACCCGAAACAAGCAGGGGAAGCTCGCGTCAATGAGCTGCTGATCACCGGTGAAGCGGGTGTCGTCCTGCACCTCGATGACCTGCCACATATCCACGCCGGCCATGCCACCCATCGTGGGAACGACGATATGAACACGCCGCCATGGATCCAGAATGACGTCTTTGTTCATCGAGACGCCGTACCCCTCGAGTAGCTTCTCGAGTCCGTGCGTGCTCAGACTCCCACTCATCGTGGCGTCGCTCGGTTTCACATTGACCGCGCTGGCAAACACCGCGAGCGACTTGCCCTTCATCACGAATTGATCGATCCGCCGCAACTGCTTTTCGCTGAGATCTTTGCCCGGTTGGGTGACGATGAGCCCGTCGAGGTCGTCCGGGACCTCCGCCTCTCCGTTCTTCAGGTCGACGTCCTGAAAACTATAAAATGGAAAGTTCTGCGTAATGATTCCTTGCATCGAGAACTTACCCATGTTGCTCGGCGCCAGGTTGTTGTCGCTGGGCTTTATCTCGTCATTTCCGGTAAGGACGCCAATCTTGTGGTGAATGTCGTCGCCCTTGTCGCGGATCTCGCGAATCTTGTTGGTGATCCAGAATTCGAGGCCATCGGTACGGTCCGGCGGAAGGAACTTGATGACGTCCTGTTGCTCGCCGTATCTGAAGACGAGCCCCATGAATCCTTGCGTGACGGCCGCTTTCTCGTCCGTGTCGCTCGCTTCGCCGAACGGTTGTTCGATGAGACCGGCGTCCTTCGCCTTCTTCTTGGTGTCCTCGTCTTTCGCCTCGACCAGCACGTATTCGAACTTCCCGCCGCCCGCGTTCTTGTATTCTTGTAGCAAATCGCGGAGGTCGCGGACGAATGCGTCGAGCTTTGGCAGCCCCTTGGTGACGTAAGCATCGATCACGAGCGGCTGCTTCATCGAGCGAAGCAAGTTCCCGCTCCCCTTGGAGAGCGTGAACTTATCCGACTTGGTCACGTCCTTGCGGGTATAGACGCCAAACGCGGACAGCGCGTTCACGGCAACCAGGATTGCCGCGACGATGACGATGAGCAGGCCGCTCTCGAGCGAGGATTTTTTGCGCTTCTCCATGATCTCTTTCGTCTCTCAAAGCGAGGTTCGGCTCATGACCACTTGCGGCTCTCGAGGGACCGAAAGCTGACCAGCAGACACACGACGGTGATCGACAGGAAGTAGATGACTGCTCGAGTATCGATGAGCCCGCGAGCGAATGACTGGTAGCGCGTTTGGAAGGAGATGAACCCGATCGCGTCCGCCAAGCCACCAGGCACGATGGAGACCATCCAACCCACCGCGTAGAGAACGCTCAGCGCACCAGCGGTCATAAAGAACGCGATCACGTCGTTTTCGGTCAGACTCGAAAGCATCATTCCGATTCCGACAGCGGCAAACGAGAACAAGATGCAACCCAGGTACCCCGACCAGACCGGACCCCAATCGAGCGGGCCGAGATGCCACGGCCAAACGAACATGGCAATGGGGTAGAGCAGCGTGGCGGCGAGCAGGACGAGCACCATCGCGGTCGAGGCGAAATACTTGCCCAGAATGACGTCGCTATCGCGCACCGGCATCGTGATCAACAGCTCGAGCGTTCCCGAGCCGCGCTCCGCCGCGAGCGAACGCATCGTCACTGCCGGAATGACGAAGAGGCACATGAGGGGCGGCAGATACAGAAAGAGCTGATCCATCGTCACTCGATCGACCTCCCAGAAACTTCCTACGAAGAAGTTTCCTGCCATGCGCGGAATGAGGAAAAAGAGGACGCCTAGGAGGAGCAACGTGCCCCCGATGACCACGTAGGCCACTGGCGAGTTAAACTGGGCGCGCAGATCGCGACGGGCGATGATCAAGATATTTCTCATGGGTCGGCTCCGCTAAGCTTTCGCAGATCTGTCGGCTGGAACGCCGTCGTCATGGTCCTGCGCGTCCGTGTGGTCGCCCTCGTCATCGGCATCGCCCGCCCCGGGCAGCCTGCGGTTGCGCCGTTCATCACCGATCGTCAGACTCCGGAACACGTCTTCCAGCGTTTGCGCGTCGCGCTGGAGCTCCAGGAGCACCCAGCCTTTCTCCACGATCATCCGAAAGACCTCCGGACGCAGGTCTACTTCCTGCTCGCTCACGAGCTCGAAGGCATGGGCACGGTCATCGGTGGGTAGCTCGCCGAGCCTTTTCACTCCCTCGACTTTGCCGAGAGCCTCTTCGACGTCACCCTTCTTCGGCAGAGGGCCCCTGCCGCGATAGGGGGCATCGCCGGACGACTCTTGAATAGAGACCACATACCGGACCCGACCGCTCTTAGCGCGAATCTCCTCAAGAGGGCCGTCCGCAACGATGCGGCCACGAGAAACGATGATAGCGCGTGCGCAGGACGCTTCGACCTCGGCGAGATTGTGCGTCGACAGGAGAACGGTCCGCTCCTCGCCAATCTGCTTCAGGTAATCCAGGAACTCGGATTTCTCGTTGGGATCGAGATCGCTGGTGGGCTCGTCGAGGATTAAGATAGGGGGGTCGTGAATCAGCGCCTGTGCGAGGCCCACTCGCTGGCGGTAGCCGTGGGAGAGATAGCGGATTTCTTTGCCCAATACCTGTGCGAGCCCGCATACTTCGACAACGCTGCGGGCGCGCCGTCGAAAGGTCTCCGGGTCAAGGTGCCGAAGATCGGCGGCGAAGCGTAGGTACTCGAGCACGCTCATCTCGAGATAGAGGGGTGCGCGCTGCGGCAGGTATCCGAGGCTCTCGCGGACCTGGAGAGGCGCGTCGAACACATCATGGCCGTTGATGCGGGCGGTTCCCCCCGTCGGCGAGATGAAGCACGTGAGGATGCGCATCGTCGTCGACTTGCCGGCGCCGTTCGGCCCGAGGAAGCCGACGATCTCGCCGCGCTTGACCTGGAAGTTGATCTTTTCGAGGGCACGGAACGACCCGAAGCTCTTGGAGAGATCGTTCGCGTAGATCATCACGTCATTCGACATTCCGAGGCTCCTGCAATGAACTCCGGGGAACTGGCGGCCCGGTGCTACCGCGCGTCGGCTGGGGTGACACAGCCGAGAGAGAATTCTTGAGGGTCCGGTACGGCGTGCGATCGAGTCCTCGGGGCCGAGAAGAAAAGCGTCCCGCGAACCGCGCTCGGTACCTCAGGAAGCGCGGCGGATGGTAGCGGGGAGCGTGGCCCTGTCAACTGCGAGAGACGCCGCACAAAACCGGCGGAACGCTACGTTATTCCCATGGGCCTTCGCTTCCTGTCGATCCGCAAAGGTGACCGCCCACGTCATGGGCGGAAGCCGTTCACGGGTGTGAAGGAGCGCCTTGCCTGGGGAGAAGGAGCGCGGGGTATGGGATTCCGGAGGGCCAGCTCTTTGGACGCCGGGAGCGCGAACGTCGACAACGTGGCGTCTATGACGAACCACTTCACGCCTCCGCCGGCACGGTAATTTCGCTCGGAACGAGACTATGCTGTTGAAAAGACGCGGCGGGATGCGCGTCATTCCCAACCGCAAGACCGTCCATCGTTCTGTTCGGAGAGCCATTTCCGGAGTGGCGCGAAATACTCGAGCAGCGCAGTCGCGTCCGCACGCCGGCCTGCCCCCAGAGCCTCCATGGCGTCCGGCCATGGTTTGCTCGCACCGAGCGACAGCATCTCCTTGAGCTTTGCTCCGGCGTCCTTGCTGTCGTGAATGGAGCACTGGTCGAGCGGGCCGGTGACTCCGGCAGCGCGGCAAAGCGCTTTGTGAAAACTGAACTGGTAAATGCGCGCCAAGAAATATCGTACGTAGGGCGTGCTCGACGCGACATGGAATTTCGCGCCGGCGTCGAAGTCCTGGGGCGACCGCTCGATTGGAGCGATGACGCCCTGGTAGCGGCGGCGCAGCCGCCACCATGCCGCGTTGTATTCGACCGGCGAAATCTTGCCGGAAAAAACGTCCCACCGCCATTTATCTTCGAGCAAGCCAAACGGAAGAAAGGCGACCTTATCGAGCGCCATCTTCATCTGGTGATTCATTCGCGCGCGGTCCACGACAGCTTCGTTGGCGTTGCGGCGGTCAGCGATGACTCCTTTCAGGAGGCCAAGACGTTCGGAATATTCCGGAGTGACGCTGAGCGCCATCGTGTCGCCTATCGCTTCGTGAAAGCCGTCGTTCGCTCCCTGCTGAAAAAGGATGGGCAGGTTCACGTAACGCTGAAAGTAAAAGTCATGGCCGAGCTCGTGGTGGATGGTGACGAAGTCTTCTTCTGTGGGTTCGATGCACATTTTGATGCGCAGGTCACCGCTCCAGGTGACGTCCCATGCACTCGCGTGGCACACCACCTCCCGGTCACGAGGTCGCGTCAGAAGCGATCGCTGCCAGAAACTGGACGGCAAGGGGTCAAAGCCGAGCGACGTAAAGAAGCGCTCTCCTTCGCGGACCATCTTTACGGGGTCCCAGTGCTGGGACCGCAGTCGGGTGCCCACGTCGAGCGTCGCTTCGCCGGGATAGGGCGCCAGCGAGTCATAGAGGTTGCTCCAGTCCTGCGCCCACATGTTACCGAGGAGCTGCGCAGGAATGGGCGCCCGATCAGGGATCTTGGTCTTGCCGTACTTCGTTTGCAACTTCGAGCGCACATAGCAGTGAAGGTCGTCGTAAAGCGGCTTCACGTCCGACCACAAGCGCTCCACGTCGGCCTCGAAGCTCGCCGGCGACATGTCATAACCCGCCCGCCAGAGCGCCCCCACGTCATCGAACCCAATCTCCCTCGCGCCCTTATTGGCGAGCTCGACGTAGCGCGCATACCTCTCCTTCATGGGCGGCGCGACGGAATGCCAACCAGTCCAGGCCTCCAGGAGTTCGTCGTAGTCGTGGCTCGTTGCGAGCACCCGTGAGAGGTCGTCGAGACGGAGGCAGGCCGGGGCCGGCGTAGCAGGCGATGAGCGGTGAGCCCGCAGTCGGGAGCCGGCCGGCGGGCAGTACTGCCCTTTGCCGTATGTGCTCGTCATCCATGTCTCGATACCCGCGAGCTCAGCGCGCTCGCCGGCGTCATTCGGGGCGGGGATGGTCTGAGCGATGGCTAGAAGGTGAAGCTTCCGTGCGATATCGGCGGGGAGCTCATCGCGCAACGGCTCGAACCGTCGGGATTGCTTGATGACATCGTCGACATATTCGGCAGTGGCCTGCTCTGCGGCTGCGGCACCCGCCTGTGTATCATCGGTGATGAAATTCTGGTTGATCCAGCTGGCACGGTCTCGGGCGACCCAAAGCTCGCGGAGATGCGCTTCGACGTCCGCGACGAACGCCGACGCCTCGTGCACGGTGGCGGGTCGATCACGCGCTGCCGTGGCGCAGGCGTCGCTCTGTGGCGTAGCGCTGAGAGGGGATGCCGCGCCGACACCGACAGGCTGGCGCGAATTGGCGCCGCAGGCTCCGCAGAGGACTGCGAGCCGGACGATGATGCGAACGTTCACGCGATGGCCTCCAAACCCGGAGGTTTTAGCACCGCTCGGCCGCGCGACCTCGCTGGTCTATCGCTCATTGGTCCCCCGCACGGACCGGACTCCACGTTGCGCGCCGTCGTCGCGACGACGGCCGTTGTAGAATGGCGCGTGAACCCTGGCGCACCCAGCGGAGCCGCGGTAGATGCACAGCGTGATCTCCGACGCGCCGACCACATCTTTTCCGAAAGACCAGATCAAGGTCCTTCTCCTCGAAAACATTCATCCCACGGCGCACGAGCTGTTCCGCGCCGAGGGCGTCCACATCGATACCCTTCCGAGTGCCCTGTCCGAGGCCGATCTCGCGCACCGCATCGAGGACGTGCACATACTCGGGATCCGAAGCAAGACCCGAGTCACCGAGCGTGTGCTGGTCAATGCGCGAAGGCTGCTCTCCGTCGGCTGCTTTTGCATCGGGACGAACCAGGTGGACCTGCGTGCGGCCAACAAGCGTGGCATCCCCGTCTTCAACGCGCCGTTCTCGAACACAAGGTCCGTTGCCGAGATGATCACGGCCGAGATCGTCATGCTGGCACGGCATCTCGGCGATAGGGTGCGCGAGATGCACGGCGGCCAGTGGCGCAAGGTGTCCACTCGCAGCTACGAGGTACGCGGCAAGACGTTGGGTATCGTAGGCTATGGACACATCGGTCGGCAAATCGGGGTCATCGCCGAGGCCCTCGGTTTGCGCGTTCTGTTTTTCGACGTGGCCGCTAAGCTGCCAATGGGCAACAACCGAGCGATGAAAACACTCGACGAGTTGCTTGCGCAGAGCGATTTCGTCACTTTGCACGTACCCGAGACTCCGCAGACCCGCGGGATGATGGGAGCGCGCGAGATTGCTTCGATGCGCCCGGGAAGCTATCTGCTCAATGCAAGCCGGGGGACGGTTGTCGATATTGGCGCCCTCGCTGCCGCACTCAAGGGCGGTCACGTCGCGGGCGCGGCTATCGATGTCTTCCCGGAAGAGCCCCAATCGAACAGCGATGGGTTCGCCACGCCGCTTCAAAATTTGCCCAACGTCATCATGACTCCGCACATCGGTGGCTCCACTGCCGAGGCGCAGGAGGCCATCGGCGTCGAGGTCGGCACGGCGCTCATCAAATTCGTAAACGGGGGGGTGACTACGGGTGCTGTCAACTTTCCGCAAGTGGATCTGCCCCCCACGCCGGGAAAGCACCGCATCCTCAATGCTCACAAGAACGTGCCGGGTGTTCTCCGCGACATCAATCATCTGGTGAGCGAAAAAGGTGCCAACATCGCGGCGCAGGTGCTCGCCACGGATCCGGACGTCGGCTACCTCGTCATGGATCTCGACCAGGACGTCTCGCGCGACGTGAAGAACGCGATGGCCGCGCTCGAGACGAGCATCAAGACACGAATATTGCACTGAGGGACCGCGGCGGCAGGGACGATTCGGGCGAAGTCGCGAACACGTTTGCGGGCACGCACCGTTTCCGAAGATGGGCGGGCTTGGCGCGGCGCAGCGACGTGGCCGTCGAGCCACGAGGCGATCACAAATCGAATATCTTTCCGGGATTGAATAGATTGCGTGGATCGAGCGCGAGCTTCACCGCCCGCATTGTCGCGATCTCCGAGGGGCTGCGGGACCACGCGAGCCAGGCTTTCTTCAGCAATCCGACGCCGTGCTCCGCGCTGATGCTTCCGCCGTGCTTTCGAACGAGATCGAAGAGCTCGCGGTCGGCCTCCTTTGCGCGTGCCAGGAAGGTGGCCTTCTCCATGCCTTCGGGCTTCATCACGTTGACATGGAGGTTCCCGTCACCAATGTGACCGAAGACGCAGATTTCCCACGACGGGTACCGAGCCGCGAAGACGCTCTCCAGCTCCGCGCAAAATGCCTCGAGCGCGTGGACGGGGAGCGCGATGTCGTTCTTGTGCGGAAAGCCTGTGGCGGACAGGGATTCGCTGATTGACTCGCGGAGCGCCCAAAGATCGCGAGCTTCGTTGGCGTGCTGAGCGAGAACGCCGTCCCGGACGATGCCGCGCTCGAAGAGAGAGAGAACCCACGCGTGCAGCTCATCGCGAGGGGCGCCCTCGAGCTCAATGAGGACGTAGTGTGTTGACGCGGTAGGCGCTCCCATTGGCCGCCGCAACTTGCGATGCGAAAGAACGCGACCGAGACAGGCTTCCGTGAACATCTCGTATGCCGAAGGGACGAACGAGGCCTCACGCACCTCGCGAAACAGGCGAACGACCCCCGCCAGATCGTCGAGCGCGAAGAGCAGCACGTCGAGCACGCGCGGGAGTCGCGCAAGCTTGAGGGTCGCCTCGGTTACCAGGCCCAACGTTCCTTCACTGCCGATGAAGAGCTGGCGAAGATCGAGGCCCGTGTTGTTCTTCTCGAGCGCGCCGTTGAGCTCCAAGACGTCGCCGCTGGCCAGAACGACTTGCAAGCCGAGCACCCACTGGCGTGTCAGCCCCCACCTGATCACCTTCACGCCTCCGGCATTGGTGGCGATGTTGCCGCCCACCGTGCTCGAGCCCTTCGACGCGAAGTCGATCGGCCAGCTTAGCCCCGCCTGCGCACAGTGGTCATGAACCGACTGGGTAACGGCGCCGGCCTGTACCCTCACCGTTCCTCCCACGAGGTCGAGCGGGTGCATCGCCCGCATGCGCGTCATCGACACCACGAGCTCACCATTCGCGGCCACGGCGCCACCGGCCAGGCCTGTCCGGCCTCCCGAGGGGACGATCGCCACATCGTGCTGGGCGCAGAGTCGTACGAGTCGGGCAACCTCATCAGTCGTTCGCGGCAAGGCCACCGCGCACGGCGCAGGATCGACGACGCGGGTCCAGTCCCGACCGTATTCGGCGAGGTCGTTCGGATCACGCGTCACCAAGTCGGGCGTGAACGAGCGGCCGAGCGCTTCGAAGAAAGCAGCTGACGCGGGGCACATGTCGGGGGGGATTAATTCACAGCGCCTGGGGGAGCAAGCCTCATCAGAGCGAAGGTCGTACGTCGGCTCAGCGTCGAAGCCACGGGTGCGCCCTCCCACATGACGGCATGCAAGGCGGCCAGGAGGGGCAAGCGATGCGGCGCGAATCCGTGCTCGCAGGCGAAGCGCGACGCCGTCGCTATCGCACCATAGCCCTCGGTCAGCTCACGATTAGCCAGCATCTCGGCGGCAACCTGCTTGGCGGGTGTGCCGCCGCCGACTCGCTCACCGAACGCACGGTTCCGCCCACCGGCGCCGGTGACGTGCAGAACACCGACGCCTGCAGGACCATGGACCGTTTCGGCGAGGCCGCCGGCGGCGACCACGAGAGCGCGTATCTCCGCGATGGCCTGCGTGAACCAGGCGGCGCGTGCGTTGTGCGCATCGACGCCGACATGACCGTCCCACAGCCCTAGCCCCGTCGCGTACGCATTCTTCAGCGCGGAACAGAGCTCGGTGCCCGCCAGGTCTTCGCTCGCTCCAATGACGAGAGTGCCGCCCGCGAGTGCCCGAACACAAGCCGCGGCATCGTGACCCCCGCCGGCGAACTGTATCCACGTCAGGACACCTCGCGCGACCTCCATCGCCTTTGCCGGTCCGCCGGCATGGACGAAGCGCAGCGGCCTGCCCAGTTGCTAGCATGGCATCGTCGAGCTACGTGCCCCACAATCGGACATCGTGCCCGCGATCTCGGGCGACGCAAGCCATCGCGCTCCCCATGTACCCAGCGCCCAGAACGGTGACCCTCATCGGGCAGTCAGCATAGCGCGCTTTGCACGGTTGCCCGCCGCGCTGTAGGGTGCGACGCAGCCTTGCGCAACATCGTTTTTCGTTTCGACGACGCATCTGGTTTGCTGCGCGCGCTGCGTGAGGGGGATCGCGAGCTGCCTGTCCCGACCGGGAGCTCGGTCGGCGACGGAGAGTGGGTCTTGTCCGTCTTCGAGGTCGCCGAAGGGGACCGCGCGACGGCTGTGGCTGCGCGCGCGGTTCATCAAGAGGCTGGCGCCGTACCCGTGATCTCTTTCGAGGAACGAGACTGGGAGCGGCTTGTCGAGTTCGCGAATGCCGGCGTCGGACCGGCGACCCTTTCTTCGACTCCGCCGGACCGGCCGACCCTCCAGTCCGTCTCGGAACGACCAGGACCTGGCAACGAAAATATCGTCACTGCCCTCCGCTCGTTGGCGCCGGTGCCACCAATGGACGCTGCGCCCGGCAACCCGTTCACGCACGGGCCGAACGCACGTGTGCTCGTCGTCGACGACGACCAGGACATTCGCGACGTCATCACCGCGATGCTTCACGCGCTCGGCCTCGTCGTGGAGTCCGTCGTCAGCGCGGAGGAGGCGTTGGAGCGTGTGCGCGCCGAGAGCTTCGATCTCCTGCTGCTCGATTGGAACTTGCCGGGCATGACCGGAATCGAGCTATGTCGCCTCATTCGTCGCGATCGGTTTCTCGGGGTCCTGCCCGTCTTGTTTCTGACGGCGCACGCCTCGTCACGGGACGTCGTCGAGGCCTTTGCTAGCGGCGCAGACGACTACGTCGTGAAGCCGTTCCGCGCACCGGAGCTCGGGGCGCGCATCTTCGGCCTGCTGCGACGAGCCAGGATGTCGCGGACGGCGCACGAGCCCCTAACAACGTGAGCTCCACCAATGATCCCGCAGCCCATTCGTCGCTGCACGACGGGTCGCACGAGCCGGCGGGAAGCCCGGGCCCGCGGTTCATTGCAGTTGGCGGAGGGCGGGGGGGGGTCGGCAAGAGTCTGGTGGCAGTCAACGTTGCCGTGTACTTCGCCCAGCTGGGCAAAGAGGTTGTGCTCGTCGACGCCGACGCGGCAGGGGCGAATATCCACACCCATTTCGGCCTGAAGGCCGGCCGGTTCGAACCAGACCCTGCGGACAGTGATGGACCGGAGTCCATGCGCCGAGCGCTTGTTCAGACCAGCGTCCCGGGCCTTTCGCTGATGCCAGCAGCGCACGACGCGATCGCCCCAAGGCTGGCGATGCGGGCCGGGCGGAAAATGCGGTGGCTCGCGGCGCTCCGTGCGCTTCCGGCCGAGTACCTCGTCGTGGACGTCGGGCCTGGTCACGCCGATTTCGCGCTCGATCTGATGCTCGCCGCGGACGTTCCGATCGCTGTGACGGCCCCCGAGCCGCCGGCGATCGAAACGACGTACCGCTTTCTTCGGGCTGCGTTCCGGCGACGTCTACGCCGTGCGCTCGTCCGCGACCGCTACCGAGCGGCGTTACTGGAGCGGACTCTCATCGATATCGGCTCATTGCCGCAGCCGATCGACCTCGTACGGAAGCTGCTGCGCATCGACCGGTCTCTGGCTGACCTTGCCTGGACTGCGGCTCAGACGATGCGCGTGCAGCTGGTCGTCAACCAGACGCGCGTTCGGACAGACACCGAGCTCGGTGCGTGGATGAGCGGGCTCGTGTTGCGGCATTACGGCGTGGCGCTCGACGAGCTGGGACACGTCGAGCACGACGACACGGTTTGGCTGACCGCCCGCCGTAATAAGCCCTTGCTCGTCGACAGCCCGACGAGCAAGAGCGCGCGCAACGTGGAACGGATCGCCCGCCGCGTTATGGCCCTTGCCATCGCCAGAGCCGAGCGCGCCGTGCCGCTCGCGATTCCCACCGAGGAGCCCACGCTGTATGCGGTGCTCGGCAGCACGCGCTCGGCCAATGACGAGGAGATTCGCCGCGCGTACAAGCGGCAGCGCGAGATTTACGCCACCGGCGGCCTAGCCACAGTCTCCCTACTGGACGGCGAGCAACTCGCTTCCGCGCAGCTCAAGCTCGAAGAGGCCTACGACACGCTGCTCGATCCGGTCCGCCGCCGCGCCTATGACCTATCGACCTTCGCCGAGCCGGAGCGCGAGGTGCTCTCCGCGCACACGACCAGCCGAGCCGTCGCCGCTGAGCACCTCATGCTGCAAAAGGAGCTAGAGCGTGAGATCGGGCACGACACGGAGTTCACGGGCGCCCTGCTCTGCAAGGTACGCGAATCGCTCGGCCTCGAGCTGACCGACATCAGCGCGAAGTCCAAGATTAGCCGGGCGCATTTGCAGGCGCTCGAAGAGGAGCGGTTCGACGATTTGCCTGCGCTCGTGTACACACGCGGTTTCCTCGTCGAGTTGGCAAAGCAACTCCGGCTCGACCCGCTGCAGGTCCAGAAGACATATCTCCGGCGAGTGCGCGAGGCGTTGGCATTGCGCGGCAAGGAGCTGACGTGACCGAGAGCGACCGCCGTCGTGGCGAACCGCTTTTCGGCGCCCTGCTCTTCCTTGTTGCGCTCATACCGCGCCTTTACGTTGCGCTTACCTGGGCCAGCGAGCCGGTATGGGATGGCCATTACTACGATTTCGGGGCGCGCCGCATCGCGGAGGGGCTCGGGTATTCCGATGATCGCACCGTTCATGGAAGTTTGATATGGCACCCGTGGTGCCACTATCCTGTGGGCTATAGCGCGTTCCTTGCCGTCTTTTACCGGTCATTCGGGGCGGCGCGCGCGGTCGCTGGCGTCGCCAACGCGCTGGTTGGCGCAGCGCTCGCGGTGGTCACGTGGGCGCTCGCGCGGCAGGGTTTGAGCGCAACGAGGGCGCGCATCGCCGGGCTCTTGACGGCTCTTCATCCGGGGCTGGTTCTCTACGCGGCTCTCCTGATGAGCGAGCCCTTGGCTGCGCTGCTGACACTCGGCTCGTTTTGGCTGGCCGTGCGCGACGCCCGGCCGACGCGTGGTCTCGTCATCGGCGGGCTCATGCTCGGCCTCGCCGCACTCGTGCGCCCGCAGGCTCTCCTTTGCGCCCCATTTCTCGCATTGGTCATGGACCGGCATGCGAGGAGGTCACCATTCGCGGCGCCGATGCGCTTCTGCGCTGCGGCCGTGACCGCCTGCGCGCTGACCCTTTTGCCCGTGCTGCCGTGGACCCTTCGAAACTGTCGTGTGATGGATGGCTGCGCGCTGGTCAGTACGAACGCAGGATGGAACCTGGCTATCGGCGCCTTCCCGAGGGCGACCGGGCGCTTCGAGACGCTGCGGTCGAGCGATGGCTGCCGAGACGTGACCGGGCAAGTGCAGCAGGACCGCTGCTGGCTCGCCTATGGCGCCGAGCAAATCCGGGCGCGTCCCTGGCGCTGGCTGTCGCTCGTCCCCGCAAAGCTTGGTTTCACGTTCGATCACGAGTCCTTCGCGGTTGAGTACCTGCACGAGGCGCGACCGGTCCTATGGTCCGAGACCAAGCGCGAGCAGGCGCGCGGCGTCACGACGCTTGTGCATCGCGTCTTGATCGCAGCCGCGGGCTTCGGTTGCGTCGCGTTGCCATCGCTTCGCAAGCTGCACGAGAGAGGCGCGGTCGTTACGCAAGGCGGCTTCCTCCTGCTCGTCGCTGCACTCGTGGCACTCGCGTGCGCCGGCGATAGCCCGGCGTTCTGGCCCCTCGCGCTCTTCGCGGCCATCGTCCCATGGCTGCACCTTCCAGGGCGCCCTCCGTTCCCTTCCGCGCTCCTCCTCGCCGTCGCTTTGCTCGCGACTACGGTGGTGACCCACGCAGTCTTCTTCGGGGAAGACCGTTACCATGTGGTCGTGACACCGGTCTTCGCGATTTTGGCGGCGGCCGCGCTGCGGCGGCCGTCAGCCCCGTCGGGCACAACACGTGTTGCTAGACTGGCTTGTGCCGGCCGGTGATTCGAATGAGATCATTCCTTTTCACACTCGTTCCTGTCCTGCTCGGCGCCGCTCTAGGCTGCTCGTCGCCCTCGGCTCCAGCAACTGCCGCCGGAAGTTGCGTGCCTTTCGTTTCGAGCGCGGCTCTGAACACCAACGTCTCCTTTTCCGCTGCTGTGATGCCGATTTTTCAGCACAGCTGCGCGCTCGGCGGCCAGAGCTGCCATGGCGCTCCGACCGTCACCGCGAGCGGTCGCCCTTACCTCGGCTCCCCTGCTGGTGGCACCAGCGCGGCGCTCGTGCTGCAGCAGATCGTAGGCGTTCCTTCCACCGAAGACCCCTCGATGATGCTCGTGGTTGCAGGGGACCCCGGCCATAGCTTTCTCATGCACAAGGTCGACGGCGATCAGTGCACGCTCGCCCCGATGTGCAAGGGCAGCGCCTTCCCGGACTGCGGTCAGCAGATGCCATGGAACTCGGGGACGATCGACATGACGAGTCGCGACGCGATACGCGTCTGGATCGACCAAGGGGCGCAGAATAACTGACCCATGCATGGTAGCGTGCCGTCATGATCGGCCGGCTCACCGGCAGGGTGGTTGCGCAAGAGGTCGACGGCAGCATCGTCCTCGATGTCGGTGGTGTCGGCTACGAGTTGGCGCTCCCGCTCGGTACGTTGGGGCGCGTGCGCCCCGAGGACGGGGACCGGGTGACGGTTTGGGTGCACACCCACGTGCGTGAAGATGCGCTCGCCCTATACGGGTTTGCGGACGAGACGGACCGCGCCACGTTTCGGACGCTCCTCGGCGTTTCGAACGTTGGGCCAAGGATTGCGGTAGCCGTCCTCGGAGTGCTGCCCTCAGCTTCCCTGGCGGAGGTGATCGCTCGCCGTGATCTTGCCGCTCTTACCGGCATTCCCGGCATCGGTAAGCGGATTGCGGAGAGGCTCCTGCTCGAGCTCAGGGACAAGCTCTCGAGTGTTACGGCGTCGTCGGGGACGTCATCGAACGGCGGCCCCCCGCGTCGCATCGAGAGCGGTGACGAACGGTTGCGGAGCGCGCTGACCACGCTTGGCTTCAAGCCGAGCGAGGCCGAGCACGCCGTTGCCTCACTCGGCGATCGCGCACGGTCGGTGCCGCTCGAAGAGATGCTGCGCGAAGCGCTCGCGCTGCTAGCCAAGTAGACTAACCTTCCCATGCTCATGAAGGACGTCATCGCGTTCATCGAGGACCATCGCGAGCGCCACGTGCAGGAGCTCGTCGATTGGGTGCGCATCCCGTCCGTTTCGAGCGATCCTGCGAACGCCGCCGACGTCGCACGCAGCGCCGTACACCTTCTGAGCGAGGTGCGCCGGCTCGGCGCAGATCGCGCGGCGATCTGGCAGACACCGGGTCATCCGGCCGTCTTCGCCGAATGGATGCACGCTCCCGGAAAGCCGACGCTCCTCGTCTACGGACACCACGACGTGCAGCCGGCGGATCCGCTCGGCGAGTGGGTTACCCCTCCCTTCGAGCCGAGCATCCGCGAGGGACGCCTGTGGGGGCGCGGCGTCGTCGATGACAAGGGTCAGGTCTACATCCACACCAAGGCGATCGAGAGCTTCCTTCGCACTTCGGGACGGCTTCCCATCAATCTGAAATTGCTCGTCGAGGGCGAAGAAGAAATCGGCAGCGCCAATCTCGACGCACTCCTGCGAGAACGCGCAGCCGATCTCGCCGCAGACTTCGTGTGCGTCAGCGACACGGCAATGTTCGGTCGAGGCATCCCGTCGTTGTGCGTGGGCTTGCGGGGTCTCGCGTACATTGAGGTGTTCGTTGAAGGTCCCGCGACTGATCTGCACTCCGGGTCGTTCGGTGGTGGCGTCATGAACCCGGTAAACGCCCTCGCCAAGATGATCGCCTCTCTCCACGACGACTTCGGGCGTGTCACCGTTCCGGGATTTTACGACAGCGTCCTGCCGCTTTCGGACCTCGAGCGGCACGGGATCGCCAGCCTGCCGTTTGATGAGAGCGAGTGGCTGCGGTCTACTGGGGCGCCGGCGACGTGGGGCGAGAGGGAGTACTCGACGCTGGAGCGCATCTGGGCGCGGCCTACGCTCGATTGCTGCGGCATCCGCGGCGGATTTCTAGGCGACGGAGCGAAAACAATCGTACCAGCCAAGGCGAGCGCGAAGATCAGCTGCCGGCTGGTGCCCAATCAGGAACCCGACGACATCGCTAGCAAGCTGACGGCGTACCTCGAGCGACTCGCTCCCCCAGGGGTGCGTGTGCGAGTGGCGGTCTTGCACGGGGGGAGGCCTTATCTTGCGCCTACTGACCATCCTATTTACGAGGTTGCAAAGCGTGCCTTCAGCCGCGCATTCAACAAGCCCACAGTTTTCATCCGCGAGGGCGGAAGCATCCCTTTCGTGAGGACGATTGCGGACGCCACGAAGAAGCCTTGCTTGCTCATGGGGTTTGGTCAGCCGGACGAGAACGCCCACGCTCCGAACGAGTGGCTCGACCTCGAGAACTACTTCCTCGGTATCAAGAGCGCTGCCTATCTTTACGAGGAAATCGGATTGATGGGCTGACGCCCGAACACGAGAGCCAAGCCCACGGCGGGAGGAATAGCGCCGAGTGCTTGGGAAGGGGGTCGGGGGGGGTGGTTTGCGCGCGAGATATGGCTAGAATTCTCGTTTTGAATGGCAGAAAAAACAAGGGCACAGAAACGCGACAAGCCGCGCCAGCGGCGTGAGCGCCGCTTCGAGCCGCTTTCCCGGTCGAAACCCGCTGTCGTAAACGCGCTGGGCGGCGCGGGCGCGATGCTCATGGGTGCTGGCGCGTGGGGACAGTTCGGGCATCTCTTTCGCGAGGACGCGCTCGAGCCCTTCGCCTTCGCGGTATATCTGTTGGCGGGCGGAGCAGTCCTCGGCGGGATCGCTATCTGGATCGGCACGAGCAACGGGCCCGCCATCCGCGTAGGGGACGCGGGCATCGCGATCGAGGAGGGGGGCGTCCGGCGCATGCGCTGGTACGCCTTGCAGAGCGTCATTTGGCGCGGGGAAGCGGTACACCTATCCGGCAAGGACGACACGGGCGCGGCGATGGGCGTCGTGGTCTCCCTTGCAAGCCAGCCGCAAGCAGCGGCGTGGATTGTGAAAGAAGCAAGGGAGCGCGTGCCGGCTGTGGTGGACGTTCCTGCCGACGCGACCCTTCCGCCGGTTGCGGCGTCGGGCGAGCTGCTCCCGCTCGACCCGCCGCAAGTCGTCGGAAAGCATTGCGCCGAGAGCGGCAAGGTCATCGCGTATGAACCCGACGCTCGCGTATGTGATCGGTGCGAGCGCGTGTACCACAAGGGCCACGTGCCAGAGGTCTGCGCTTGCGGCGCATCGCTCGCCAGCCTGCTTCAGGCCCGTACGGCCTAAATCGGCGAGAGCACCGCAGCGGTCACTCGCGGGGACCGGCTGCGCGCTGGCGCTTGTGAAGGGCCTCACCCGGTTCATGCATGGGCCCCCATTCCACCCGGTTTCGTCCGCGCCCTTTCGCGACGTACATCGCGGCGTCCGCGCTCGAAACGAGAGCGTCGATGGTCCACGGCGCTTCGCAGCTAGCGATCCCCACCGATACGCTCACCTGAACGGGTTCGCTACCATCGGGCATCGCATGGCGTGAATCGACGATCGCGCGCCGCACCCGCTCGCCGGCGATGCGCGCGCCAGCCTCGCTGGTCTGCGGCAGTCCAACGACGAACTCTTCGCCTCCCCATCGCGCCACGAAGTCGCTCTTCCGGGCGACGCCGAGCAGGACCTGCGCGACGCCCTGGAGCACTGCGTCGCCCGCGGCATGGCCCCGGCCGTCATTGATGCTTTTGAAGTGGTCGATGTCGAGGAGCAAGAGTGACATTGGGAACGTGTGGCGGTCGGATCGCGCGCGCTCTCGGTTCATCGCGTCAAGGAAGGCACGTCGATTCAACAAACCAGTCAGCATGTCGGTCGTGGCGAGTCGACGCGCGTCTTCGTAGAGGACCGCCATCTGAACTGGACCGCCGAGCTCCGCGGAGACGAGTGCCAGCAGACGCTTGTCGTCGCGCGAAAGCCCTCGTCCGGAAGGCGCGATGGAGAAGCGACCAATAGGGGATCCAGCGAAGACGAGCGCCGTGGTCTCGGGCGGCGGCCCATCCCCGGAGAGCGGGCGCTCGTCCCCGATGAAATAAATCGTGCTCGTCGCCGCAATATTCAGGGCGGCCCGAGCGGTGTGCTCTGTGGCCTCCTGGAGGGCGACATTTCCGTGAAGAAAGACGGGCGCGTATGTCCGCTCCGTCGCGAGCGCGATCCAGCGATAGCTCATCACCTCGTTCAACAACGAAGCCAGGCCCTCGAAGAGTTTCTCGAGCTCCCCCGCACTCGCGAGCGCGCGTACCTCGCCCGCCAGCACGGAGTCGAACAGCTGCGTATCGAGGATCGACGACATTCGCTCGTACAGCGTGCGCCTCTCCGGTCCTCGTGCGACATGTTTAGAAGGCCGCTGCCCGACGGAGGTGGCCGCCAGCGCCGGCAAAAGAGACACCAGGTCATCCAGCCGATCCTTGCTCACGTACGCTGCGGCGCCGGCCGAGCGCGCCCAGAACCGCGACCGCTTGTCTCCCGATGCGGTCAGAAGCACCACCGGAATGTGTGCCGTCGCGGGATCGTTGCGGAGTACGCGACAAAGCTGAACCCCTGATAGTCCGGTCATAACGAGGTCGGTGACTATGACATCCGGAGGAGCGGCCGCGGCGCGCTCCGCCGCCGTCTCGGCGTCGGAGGCTTCGTCGACCTCGTGGCCATGACCGCGCAGCGTCTTTCCAAGCAGCGCGCGGATGGACGGACTGTCATCGACGACTAGGACGCGTGCCACAGGCTTTCCCGCTTTGTGTCTGCTTTGCCAAACGGCCGATGCCCGGCTGGCGTGAAGATGATGACCGGCACCCTGGAAGAGGACCACGTGACCCCTTGGATCCGCAACGTGGCGGTTAGCCGCGCCGGCACTATGGGGGAGCGTATCGCACTAGTAACCGCTTCGGCGGCGCTGCCGGGCGACCCGGCGCATATCGCGCACGAATGGACCGACTCGGCGCAAAGGCATTGTTGGGGAGGAACGGATTGTCGTCTGGATCGTCTGCTTCGAAGGTCGCGTCGATGCGATCGTCGGCCCTCTCCCGCCGCGACAACTTGGCTCCGTGATGCGAGCCTTGCATCGCGTGCGGCGCTCCCGGCCGCGCGCGGTGTCCGCTGATGCGACACAAGCTTCCAATAGTCTACGGCAGTGGACGGGACGGACGTATGCGTCGACGCAGCCGATCCCGGTGCGCGCGCTCGGAGCTTTGCGTTTTCGTCCACCCGGGACGAAGGATTCAACGATTGGGAAAGAAAAGCCCCCGGCAGAGCGAACCGTTTTTTACGCGGCACCCCAACGTGGTCTTCG
>JALYHV010000049.1 GCA_030776205.1 Myxococcota bacterium
GATGAACGCCGACGTGTCCTCACCGTGTTCGGGAGCCAACCGGCGCGCGTCGCGCGCGAGGACGAGCGCGTGATGATGATCGCGCGAGAGCGAGGCGAGGCTCGGGTGCCGCTTCACTCGCTCGATACTACGCCTCCAAGGAAATGAGGTGGCGCACCCCGACGCAGGACGTATTCCCCTGCGCGCGCAGACGACTCAACCGCTACCAGACCCGACGCGACTGTGTCGCAGCCTCGATGCCCATGGTCCAGTCGTCAGACGATCCTCCGGCGCGCTCGCTTACCTGGTACGACGAGCGATGCTTCCACGGCAAGGCGCAGCGAGCTCCAGTCCCGAGCTCCTCGTTTCGAAGGCATGGCTCCAATGGGCCGCCCTCGTCGTTCTCTTCGGCTTCTTCGTCCTCGGACTTCTCGCCTACGGGACGTACGTCGCGGGCCCGCCGATCCCGGCTGTCGTCCTCGCGGAAGACGGCGCCGTCGTGTTCTCGGGCGAGGACATCAAGCAGGGACAGCGCATCTTCTTGCGCGCTGGCCTGATGGAATTCGGCTCAGTATTCGGTCACGGCGCCTACCTCGGCCCGGACTTCACCGCCGATTACCTGCGGCGTTCCGCGGCGAACGTTACGGAGACGTACGAACGCGCCGGCGAGCGCAACGTGGCGGCGCGCGTCGTCTCCGACTTCAAGACGAACCGCTACGACCCGGCATCCGGCACGCTGCGCTTCACCGGCGCGCAGGCGCACGCTTTCGCGGACGTCGAGCGTCACTACGTGGAGTTCTTCGGCAAGGCCGCCACGGAAACCGGTGTCAGCGTCAAGGGTTTGGCCGGGCCGACGGACCTTCATGCGCTCACGAGCTTCTTCGCTTGGACGGCGTGGGTGGCATCCGCAGAGCGACCCGGCAAGAACTACTCGTACACGAACAACTGGCCACCGGAGCCGCTCGTACGGAATCAACCAACCGCCGCCGCGCTCGTCTACAGCATGATCTCCCTCGCCGCGCTGCTCGGTGGGTCCGGCTTGCTGTTCGCGGCGTTTGGTCGTTGGGATTTTCTCGGGTGGCACCGGCGCGACCAGACGGGGTTGATCTTCAAGCGACCGCGTGACGTCGCGCTCACGCCCGCGCAACGCGCGTGCGCCTGGTTCTTCCTCGTGATGGCCGCCCTGTTTCTCGTGCAGGTGATGGTCGGCGGGGCGACGCAACACTATCGCGCCGACCTCTCCAGCTTCTTCGGCATCGACCTCGCGACGCTGCTTCCGTACAACCTCGCGCGCACCTGGCACGTCCAGCTCTCCATCCTGTGGGTGTCGACGTCGTTTCTGGCGGCCGGCATCTTCCTCGCTCCGCTCATCTCTGGTCACGAGCCGAAGAACCAGCACCTGCTCGCGTACGGACTTCTAGGAGCGCTCGTGATCGTCGTCGTGGGGAGCCTCGGCGGGGAGCTCTGCGGCATCCACGGATGGACGGCGAGCATCTGGCTCGGCAACCAAGGCTTCGAGTACCTCGATCTCGGCCGGCTGTGGCAGGTCCTCCTCTCGATCGGGCTGTTCGGCTGGGTGGCGATCCTGTTCCGCGGGCTTCGCAAGCGCCTGCGCGGTGAGCACATGGGCAACATGCCATGGCTCTTCTTCTTCGCCGCGCTGGCCATCCCGGCGTTCTACGCGGTGGGGCTTCTCGCGCACCCGAACGGCAACTTCACGGTCACCGACTTCTGGAGGTTCTGGGTCGTGCACCTGTGGGTCGAGGACTTCCTCGAGCTCTTCACGACAATCACGGTCGCCTACTTCTTCGTCCTCCTCGGCGTGGTCGAGGAGAAGACCGCGCTTCGGTTGATTTACCTCGACGTGATCCTCTACTCGGCCGGCGGCGTGATCGGCTCGATGCACCACGTCTACTTCTCCGGCGAGCCCGTCGAGCACATGGCGCTTGGTGCCGTCTTCTCGGCGGCGGAGGTCATCCCGCTGACCTTCCTGACGCTCGAGGCGTGGAGCTTCCTCCGCATCGGTAGCGGCCAGAAGGCGAACGCGTCGCATCCGTTCCCGCATCGCTGGGCGATGATGTTCCTCGTCGCCGTCGGCTTCTGGAACTTCGTGGGCGCCGGCATCTTCGGCTTCTTGATCAACCTTCCGATCGTCTCTTACTACGAGATCGGAACGGCGCTCACCGCCAACCACGGACATGCGTCGATGATGGGCGTCTACGGAATGCTCGCGGCGGGGCTCTCGCTCTTCGGATTGCGTTACCTGATCCCGGAGGAGCAGTGGTCGGAGCGGGCGGCAAAGCTCTGCTTCTGGTCTCTCAACATCGGCCTCGCCTGGATGGTCTTCATCGCGCTGCTGCCGCTCGGCCTCTTGCAGCTCTACGAGTCCGTGAACCACGGCTACTTCGAAGCGCGAGAACTCAGCTTCCTGACGAACCCGACAAACCGATTCCTCGAGTGGCTGCGCCTGCCGGGGGATGTGGTCTTCATCGTCTTCGGCGTGCTCCCGCTGGTTCGGCTCTGCTGGCTGGGCGTTCGGTATCGACGGCCCGGCGCCGTCGTCGGCAGCACCGGTGGAGGAGCACTCTTCACCGAGGGTGCCGGAGGCGAGCCGCAGGCGAAGTCGTGATCATCTACACCGTGGGGCACTCGACGCGCCCGCTGGAATCGCTCCTGGAGCTGCTCGAAGCGCATCACATTGTCGTCCTTGCGGACGTACGTACCGTGCCTCGCTCCCGTCACAACCCGCAGTTCAATCAGGACACATTCCCCGACGCGCTCGGCGCGCGGGAGATCCGCTACGTGCCTCTCCCTGATCTGGGCGGCCTGCGGCACGGGCTCGGCGCCGCGTCGCCGAACACGGGATGGAGGAACAAAAGCTTCCGCGGCTACGCCGATTACATGCAGACGAAGGGCTTCGAAGCGGGGTTGTCCGAGCTGATGTCGATCGGACGGGACCAGACGACCGCGATCATGTGCGCGGAGGCCGTCCCCTACCGGTGCCACCGCTCGCTGATCGCCGACGCGCTCACGGCGCGCGGCGTCGAGGTCCGCGAGATCTCGTCCAGAACGCGCGCCGCCCTCCACCGGATGACGCCGTTCGCGAAGGTCGAGGGTGAGCGCGTGACCTATCCGCCGGATTGACTTCGCCCGCGGAGCTGCGCGCGGTTGACGCCCGGGCTCATGTCGTAGGTTCAGATCGCGGCGCCGGCCTCTCCGCCGGCCGACGACGTGCACCGCACGAAATTTTGCGCCGAATATCAGGATGTCCGCGACCGTGAACTCCGCGCCGGTGACGTACGCGTGCTCGCCGAGCCACGCCTCGAGGCCGCCGAGCCCGCGGTCGCTCATCTTCGCGAGAGTGTCGCAGTCTCACCGGCGGTGTGGTCGAGGCCGTGCACGCGATACGGTACCTCGAGCTCCTCGAGTGCCCACTCGACGCGCGGGCGCCGGCGGGTCCGGTGCCAATCGGCAGGCGTGGAGCATCGAGAGCTTCGTGGGCGACGTCCGCGCCGTCGGGAACGCCGCCGGCGTCGACAGGTTCACGCTCGTAGGTCACTCGATGTCGGGCACGATCGCGCTCGAGACAGCGCGCGACAGCTCGGCGGTCGCGTCACCGGCGCCGATGCCGTCGACGGCGTCCTCGACGTTGACGCGCACATGCCCCCGGAGATGCGCGCCAAGACGCTCGGGAGCTGCGCGCCGGCTACCGCGGCTTCATCAAGAAGCAGCTCCCGAGCTTGTTGCCGACGAACCCGATCCGAAGGTGGTCGCGCGCGGTCCGGGGCGACGCGCTCGGGGGGGAGCCATCGCGCTCCGCGGCGATTCTGGAGTCGCTCTTCACGTACCGCGAGGACCTCGCGATGGATCACCTCGCGATGCGCATCGTCGCGGTCGACGCGATCGCCGCCCCGTCGCGTTCGATCGCAACCGCGCGCACGCCCCCCAGTTCGACGCGCGCATCCTCAAAGACACCAGCCATTGGCCTCATGCTCGACAAGCCGACCGAGTTCGCGAGCACGCTGCGCTCACGAAAGACCGCCCCCTTGTAGGGGAACCGTGCCGCATGCCGCCCGCGTTTGGCGAGGTATCCAGACCGACGAGGTCAGAGCTTGTCATCCGCTCCCGACTGCAGCGCCGAGTCATCACGCAACGCGATCGGGACGCGCCACCCCCACTGGAGTAACCTCTTCGCCGTGCTCGGTCCCATCGTCTCGTGCGCCGGGGCTGACATCGCCAGGAACTCATGATCACCGTTC
>JALYHV010000050.1 GCA_030776205.1 Myxococcota bacterium
CCACCACCGCCCCCCCCGCCGAAACCTCCGCCGCCGCCACCGCCACCGCCGCCGCTTCTCTGCGGGCGCTCTTCGGCTTCGTTGACCCGAAGCGTACGTCCCTCCAGCGTCGCGCCATTCATCGCCGCGATCGCGTTCGCGGCTTCATGGGCGTTGCCCATGGTGACGAAGGCGAAGCCGCGCGATTGACCGCTGTCGCGGTCCGTCACGATGTGCACGTCGGTCACGCTGCCCGAGGCGGCGAACGCCTCACGAAGGGTCTCGGTCGTGGCGCTAAAGGGGAGGTTCCCCACGTACAGTCGACTGCTCATGATGTTCACATCTCTCGAGGCAGCTCGTCTGAGAGCGCGCCTGTCGGAGCGCCAAATGCCGTTCACCCAATGAGCCGCCGGGATCGGAGGAACGGTCGTGGAGGGTCATCCGCCACGTCCACACGTTTGCGTCATGAGGCACTTGCCGTTCGCGATCCCAGTGCGAGAGAGCGTGGTGAGCCAGGTAACGTTCGTGAGCGACGCAACAATTACGCGTAAGTCGGCGTGGGCGCAAGCTCAGGGTGCGACATCTTGGCTACCCTGCAGGCAAAGCGCTCCTCATCAGTCTCGCCGCATCGTCGTGGGGGCGACGCCGTCGCTCCGCGGCTCCTTCGACGCGCTGTTTTGGTATGTCATGGCGTTTTGCAAACGGACCGCCCCGACCTCGACGGGTCGACGCCTTGCCCCGTTGGCGCCGAGGCGGGCTCTTGCAGCCGGGCGAAACGCCTGGCCGCGTCGCTATCGCGGGGCCGAGTGACGGACTGGATCGTGCATACGCGCCCACGTCCGTCCAAGCAACGACCGCTTTTCTCGACCTAAACCAACATGACTTTTGGCCGCTTTCTTACTGCGGGGCGTAGTGGCCTTGCAGTCGCATTCGTGACGCTCACCCTTCGCACGTCGCTGGCGTATGCCGACAATCCGCTGAATTCCAGCGAGAAGCCAGGCGGCGGATCGACGAAGCCGCAGCCCGTCTTCAGCCACAACGATTTCACGATCGTGCCGGTCGCCGGCGGCAGCACGGACATCGGCTTCGGCGGCGGCTTCTTCTCCGCGCTGACGCAGAACCAGAAGGGCTACGACCCCTTCGTGTGGAACCTCGAAGCCGCCGGCTTCGTTTCCTTCAGCGCAAAGGAAGGGAAGGTCCTTCTACCCTACATTGATTTCTATTCGAAGCTGACGGTCATTCGCCTCTTCGGCAGCGCGTTTCAGTTCGACCTCCGCCCCTCGTTCACCGACGAGCAGACGCTCTACTATTTCGGCCTGGGGAACACCTCACGGACGGACCGGCCGGCGGGAACGTCGCTCGCCTACTTCCAGTACGGTCGCATCCACCCTTCCGTCGTCGCCGACTTGCGCTTCAAGTTCGTCGACCACGTGGCTGGCAAGACGGGGATTCGGTACACGCATAGCTGGCTGTCGATCCCGGCGAACACGAAGCTCGACGAGGACATTCGCTTCGGCAGTCCTGCCGTCAAATCCCTGATAGGCACGACCGCCGAACAAGCCGTTCTCCTCTTCCGCTATGGCCTTCAGTTCGACAACCGAGACAACGAGGTCACGCCGCACTTGGGCACCTTCGACGAGTTCGAGTTCAAGTGGAGCCCCGGCGGACACGGGGCGACCGACGCCTTCCCGTTCCGCTACGGCGAGGTCAGCGCGAATCTGCGCGGATACGTCCCAATCTTTTCGCGGAGCCTCACCCTCGCGGCGCGCGTGGTTGGCGACGTGCTATTCGGCGCCCCGCCCTTTTACGAGCTGTCGCGCTTCGAGGACACCTACGCCGTTGGTGGCTCGAACGGCGTGCGGGGCGTCCCCGGTCAGCGCTACTACGGCAAGATTAAAGTCTTTGGAAACATCGAGCTCCGCGCGCGGCTCTTCGACTTCCACCTTTTTGGAAAACCCATGACGCTCGGATTTGCCGGGTTCTTCGACGGTGGGCGCGTCTGGGCCGACACGAAGCCTCACCCCGAGCTCGACGGCACCCGGCTCGCAGTTCTCCACTACGGCGTCGGCGGTGGTCCACGAGTCATGTCCGGTACGGCGTTCGTTCTACGGGCGGACGTGGCCTGGTCTCCCGACGCGCTGCCGATTGGAGCGTACGTCTCCGCCGGCGAAATGTTCTGAGCCAGCTTGACCCGCAGGTAGTACACCGATGGCCGCGTTGTCCGTTGTCGCTGGACCCGAAGGGAAGCAAGCGACGCATCTCGATCAGCCATGGAAGCAACCGTCAGCGGGCTCTTCGTCTACCCCGTCAAATCCTGCGGCGGCATCCGCCAGGAGCGGAGCCTTCTCGAGGCGCGCGGGTTTCAGCGCGATCGCCGGTGGATGGTCGTCGACGAGACGAGGACGTTCGTTACCCAGCGCACGGCGCCGCGCCTTGCGCTGATCACGACCACGCTGCAAACGGACGCCCTCGTCCTCGAGGCCCCTGGGCTGCCGGTCCTGCGCGTGCCGCTGATGGATGGGGCGTTTTCGCCTCGGCTGGGCTCCCTCGTCTCGGTCCGCGTGTGGCGCGACGACGTCCTTGCGGTGCATTGCGGAGAGTACCCAGCGAGCTGGCTCACTCGGTGGCTCGGAATGCCCGTGTCCCTCGTCTTCATGCCCGACGAATCACGACGGCTCTTGAACCCCGCCTATGCAAGGGACGGCGACATGGTGAGCTTCGCCGACGGCTTTCCCGTCCTCATCGCGTCGACGTCGTCGCTGGATGATCTCAACGCGCACATGCTGGACGCGGTCCCGATCGACCGCTTTCGTCCCAACATCGTCATAACCGGAGCGCCTCCTTGGTCGGAGGACTCCTGGGCTCGCGTGCTCATCGGAGCCGTCCCCCTTCGGGTGTCGAAGCCATGCGAAAGGTGCGTCGTCACGACGGTCGACCAGCGCACCGGCGAGCGTGGAACAGAACCCCTGCGGACGCTGACGCTCCGGCGTAAGCGAGGGAACGCCGTTCTCTTCGCGCAGAACGCAGTGGCCGAGGCGACCGGGACCATCGCGGTAGGCGACCCGGTCACCGTCATGGAGAGGCGCTGATAGCGGCGCCGACCCCACTGACAGAACCGCACGCGCGTGGCGGCCGAGCATGTAAAAGCGGGGGGCGTTGCGGTCCGCAAGCCCCCCGCGTATCGCGGTACGCTTCGTCTGGTCTGTCAAGTCGCTGGCATCAGCAGGCTCAGCGGGCTTTGTCGACCGCCGCTTTGAATGCGTCCCACTCCCGGTCGAGATTCGCCTTCGCGCTGTCCCAGCTCGAGGCAGTAGCCATGTCGAGTGACTGCATGTTCCGGACGAACGCTTCTCGCTGCGCGCGGAGCGCCGGCACGTTGGCGTCGAGGTCCGCCTTTCGCTTGCCGGTCGCCGTTCGTTGCTCGGCTTGCAGATCGGCGATCTTCTTGTCCATGTCGACCAGATCGATTCGCCGTGAGTGGCGGTAATCCTCGCGCGTTTTCTCAAAATCGTTCCGCGCCGCGGCGATGTCTCTTTCGGCGGAGGCCTGTGCGCCTTCGCTCTTGCTGTTCGCTTGATTCCGCGCCTCGGCAGCTTGCTCGCTGGCACGCATCTCTTTCTGCTGCTCGGTCGCACCGGGCTTGTCGCAGCCAAGCGGCGCCGTACACAGAAGAGCTACCAACAACGATGCGCTTTGACGAATCATTGGGATCCTCCATTGTCGTACCTGCCGCGCCGTCGCGACACGCGCTTTCAGCGCTGCATCGCGGGGCAAGACGCGGCATAGGGTTACGCCCAGTACAGACCGGCACGTTGCAGGTCCCGATCCAACAAAAGGACGCGCTCGCTAAACGGAGCGAGCCGTCGGCTCGCCGCGTCGAATCGTGGCCATGCGACACGCGCGCGAAACACGCCCCGCGTCATGCCTTCCCAAGATGATTCCCCTGTCCAGCGCGCCGGAGGGGCCGAACGGCACGCTCCCCGTTATCCCCCCGGTCCGTACCCATTGCCCGTACTGCGCGTTCCAGTGCGGAATGACCCTTTCGCCATCCACAGACGCGGACGTGCCCTTTATGGTGCGGGGCGACGAAAACTTTCCCGTGAACCGCGGCCAGATGTGCACCAAAGGGTTCACGTCCGCGTCGTTGCTCGACCACCCGGATCGCGTGCTGTCGCCGCGCATCCGGAAGGAGGCGGGCCCCGACAAGGGAGCGTGGGTCGATGTGTCTTGGAGCACAGCGCTGGATTTCGTCGCCGAAAAGCTCATTGGCCTCCGCGCGTCTTATGGCGCTGCGGCTCTCGCGGCATTCGGGAGCGGCGCGCTGACCAACGAGAAGGCTTACCTGCTTGGGAAGTTCGTGCGCGTCGCGCTCAAGTCCCCCCATGTCGATTACAACGGGCGTTACTGCATGTCTTCCGCGGCGGCAGGGCAGAACCGCGCTTTCGGAGTCGACCGCGGCATGCCTTTTCCAGTGAGCGACATCGGTAAGACGGAGACGCTGATCCTGTGGGGCTCGAACTGCGCCGACACGATGCCGCCGATCATGCAGTGGCTGGCAGAGCAGCGTGAGCGCGGCGGCGCGAGCGTCGTCGTCGATCCGCGCCGTACGGAGACCGCGCTCGCCGCCACCATCCACCTCCAGATCACGCCAGGCACCGATCTCGCGCTGGCCAATGGCCTGCTGCATCTCGCCATCAGCGAGGGCCTCCTCGACGAGGAGTACATCGCTTCGAGAACGAACGGCTTCGACGAGGCCCGACGCAGCGTCCTCGCGGTCCATCCGGCTCACGTGGAGCGGCTGACCGGCATCGGCCTCGATCAGCAGCTCCGCGTCGTGCGCCTGCTCGCGACCGCGAAGAGCAGCATGATCTTGTCGTCTCGGGGCGCCGAGCAGCAAACGAAGGGGACCGAGACCGTCGAGGCTCTCATCAACCTGATGCTCGCGCTGGGCAAGGTCGGCAAACCGTTCAGCGGGTATGCGTGCATCACGGGGCAGGGCAACGGGCAGGGAGGCCGGGAGCACGGGCAGAAGGCCGATCAGCTTCCCGGGTACCGATCGATCGAAGATCCGGAGCACCGTGACGCGATCGCGCGGATCTGGGGAGTCGACGCCTCCGACCTCCCCGGCAAGGGGAAGAGCGCTTACGAGCTCCTCGACTCTCTCGGACCCGAGGGTGGCATTCGTGCCCTCCTCGTCTTCGGTTCGAACGTCGCCGTCGCCTCGCCCAACTCGACCCACATCGAGCGCAAGCTGCGGTCTCTCGACCTTCTGGTGGTCTGCGACTCCTTCGAGAACGACACGAGCGCCGAGGCGCACGTGCTGTTGCCTGTCGCGCAGTGGGCGGAAGAAGAAGGGACGATGACCAACCTGGAGGGACGCGTCATCCTTCGCAGGCGAGTCCGTCCGCCGCCGCCCGGCGCACGTACCGACCTGGACATTTTGTGCGAGCTCGCCGCTCGGCTCGGCGAAAAGGAGAGGTTCACCTACGCCTCACCGCAAGACGTATTCGACGAATTGCGGCGTGCGACGGCGGGCGCAAAGGCGGATTACAGCGGGATCACGTACGACAAGATCAGCGATGCAACAGGCGTGTTCTGGCCATGCCCCGCGACGACCCACCCCGGCACGCCGCGCCTCTTCGCGGACCGGTTCTACCATCCCGACGGACGCGCGCGCTTTCACGTAGTCCCGCACCGGCCGGCGACTGAGCTTCCCGACGACGAGAACCCCTTCTATTTCACGACGGGGCGCTACCG